>NZ_WHMT01000006.1:0-192250 GCF_009372055.1 Pseudactinotalea sp. HY160
ACCACTGGGTTGATAGGCCGGATGTGTAAGCGAGGACTAACGACTCGTTCAGCTGACCGGTACTAATATGCCGATAACTTCACCACACTCGAACCTTGTAGGGTTCGGAAGAATCACAAGTTTAGCGTGCGTCCACTGTATGGTTCCCGAGATACGACCGGGAAACCGAAGCAATATCTCAATAGAGTTACGGCGGTCATAGCGAGGGGGAAACGCCCGGTCCCATTCCGAACCCGGAAGCTAAGCCCCTCTGCGCCGATGGTACTGCGTGGGAGACCACGTGGGAGAGTAGGACACCGCCGGACACAACTTCAAGAAGAGGCCACCCACACGGGTGGCCTCTTCTTCTTTCTCTGGCCACGGCGATCCCGTGCCAAGATGAGGTCTGTCCGATGCCGCTACGTACGAACGAGGAGAATCATGGCTGACGAGAACGATCGGCCCGAACGTCGCAGCGGCAACGAGGAGCA
The DNA here is from genome assembly GCF_009372055.1 of Pseudactinotalea sp. HY160. Lineage (NCBI taxonomy): Bacteria > Bacillati > Actinomycetota > Actinomycetes > Micrococcales > Cellulomonadaceae > Pseudactinotalea > Pseudactinotalea sp. HY160. The sequence continues at coordinate 471 of NZ_WHMT01000006.1, forward strand.
CCGGCGCCGCCCCGACCGTAGCGGCTACCAAGGCCGCCGTGACGACCGTGGCGGCTACCAGGGCAAACGCGACGACCGTGGCGGGTACCAGGGCAAGCGCGATGACAGGGGCGGCTACCAGGGCAAGCGTGACGATCGCGGTGGTTACCATGCGCGTCGTCCCGAGGGCGACCGGGGCGGCTACCAGGGGCGTCGCGAGGATCACGGCGGTTTCCAGGGCAAGCGTGACGATCGGGGTGGTTCCCAGGGGCTTCGTCCCGAGGGTGACCGGGGCGGCTACCAGGGGCGTCGCGAGGATCGCGGTGGCTATCAGGGCAATCGTGATGACCGTGGCGGGTACCAGGGCAAGCGTGACGACCGGGGCGGATACCAGGGGCGTCGCGAGGATCGCGGCGGCTACCAGGGCAAGCGCGACGACCGTGGCGGCTACCAGGGCAAGCGCGACGACCGTGGCGGGTACCAGGGGCGTCGTCCCGAGGGCGACCGGGGCGGATACCAGGGGCGTCGCGAGGATCGCGGCGGCTATCAGGGCCGGCGCGACGATCGCGGTGGTTACCAGGGGCGTCGTCCTGAGGGTGACCGGGGCGGCTACCAGGGGCGTCGCGAGGATCGCGGTGGCTATCAGGGCAATCGTGACGACCGTGGCGGTTACCAGGGGCGTCGTCCCGAGGGCGACCGCGGCGGCTACCAGGGGCGTCGCGAGGATCGCGGTAGCTATCAGGGCAATCGTGACGACCGCGGTGGCTATCAGGGCAAGCGCGAAGACCGTGGCGGTTTCCAGGGCCGGCGTGACGATCGCGGTGGTTTCCAGGGCCGGCGTGACGATCGCGGTGGTTACCAGGGCCGTCGTCCTGAGGGTGATCGCAGCGGCTATCAGGGGAACCGTGATGACCGTGGTGGTTACCAAGGCCGGCGCGACGACCGTGGCGGATACCAGGGGCGTCGCGTGGATCGCGGCGGTATCCAGGGCAATCCTGACGGCCGTGGTGGTTACCAGGGCAAGCGTGACGACCGTGGTGGCTACCAGGGCCGGCGCGAGGACCGTGGTGGTTTCCAGGGCGGACGTGACGAGCGCGGTGGTTACCGGGGCGATCGTGACGGCCATGGCGGTTACCAGGGCAAGCGTGACGACCGTGGTGGCTACCAGGGCCGGCGCGAGGACCGTGGCGGTTACCAGGGCAAGCGCGAGGACCGTGGCGGTTACCAAGGCCGACGCGATGATCGCGGTGGTTACCAAGGTCGGCGCGAGGACCGTGGTGGTTACCAGGGCAACCGTGAGGACCGTGGTGGTTACCAGGGCAGGCGTCCTGAGGGTGACCGAGGCGGTTACCAGGGGCGTCGCGACGACCGTGGCGGCCACCAGGGCAGTCATTCCGAGAGCGACCGCGGCTATCAGGGCAGCCGCGAGGATCGCCCACGCGCCCCGTGGATCCCGGAGGAGATCACCTTCCAGCAGCTCGACCGGGAGGCCCGGTCGCGGCTCCGCTCGCTCTCGAAGGAGAACGCGGAACGGGTGGGCCGACACCTCGTCATGGCGGGGACGCTCCTCGAGAGCGATCCCGAGCTCGCCTACGAGCACGCCCAGGCCGCCGTGCAGCGCGCGGGCCGGATCGACGTCGTGCGGGAGGCCGGGGCCCTCACCGCCTATGCCACCGGGCGGTACGCGGAGGCACTCCGGGAACTGCGCACGGTTCGGCGCCTGTCCGGAATCGATGCGCACCGGGCGATCGAGGCCGACTGCGAACGCGGGCTCGGGCGGCCGGAACGCGCCCTCAACGTCATCGCGGAGGCACCCGCGAATCAGTCGGTGAATCAGCGTGCCGAACTGGCGATCGTCGAGGCCGGCGCGCGCCTCGACCTCGACCAGGCCGACGCCGCGCTCGTCGTGATCGAGGACGCCCCGCGCACGCCGGCGACCGAGACCCGCGTCCGGTCGATGCAGGCGGACGTGCTCAGGGCGCTCGGGCGCGAGGCCGAGGCGGATGCACTCGCGGCCACGCTTCCCGAGCCCGAGGCCCTCCTCGACTACGAGGACCTCGCCCCTGACGCCGACGACGAGGACACGTCGTCCGTGCAGGACGATGAGCCGACGGAGCCGACGGAGCCGACGGAGCCGACGGAGCCGACGGAGCCGACGGAGCCGGCTGGGTCCGGTGACGCCGGGGAGGCCGATCATCCCGCAGCGTCCGAAGAGGCCGATGATCCCGCAGGGCGCGACGAGGTCGACGAACCCGCAGCACACGAAGAGGCCGACGAACCCGCAGGGCGCGACGAGGTCGACGGCTCCGACGGGGCCGGCGCGGAGGACGAGGAGTCGAATGACTGAGATCCACCGCTCGAGCCTGACGGGGGAGAGCCCCCTCGATTCGTGTGAGCAGCCGCTCATCGCGTGCACGGATCTGGTGCTCCTCGATCTCGACGGGGTCGTGTACCGCGGCCCCCACGCCGTCGCCCACGCGGCGGAGTCGCTCGCCACGGCACGCGAGCGCGGGGTGAGCCTGCACTACGTGACGAACAACGCCGGGCGCCCGCCTCAGGACGTCGCCGACCACCTGCGCGACCTCGGCATCCCCACGCTCGAGAACGAGGTCACCACCGCGGCCCAGGCCGCCGCCGTGCTCATCGCGGCCGACTATCCGGCGGGCACTAAGGTGCTCGTCGTCGGCGGTCCGGGCCTGTTCCTCGCGCTCGAGGAGGCCGGCATGGTTCCCGTCACGAGCGCCGAGGACGACCCCGCCGTCGTGGTGCAGGGGCTCTCGCGCACCCTCGCGTGGCCCGAGCTGGCCGAGGCCGCGTACGCGATCGGCAACGGTGCGGAGTTCATCGCCTCCAACCTCGACTCCACGCTCCCGACCGAACGCGGCATGGCACCGGGGAACGGCTCTCTCGTGGCCGCGGTCGCGCACGCGACCGGCGTCCGGCCGCGGGCGACGGGCAAGCCCGAGCCCGAGATCTTCCACCAGGCCGCCGAGCGTGCGGGCGGTCGGCGGCCGGTCATGATCGGCGACCGGCTCGACACCGACATCGCCGGCGCCCGCGCCGCGGGGTACCCCTCGATGCACGTGCTCACCGGCGTCGACGGCCCCCGCGAGCTCCTGCGCGCCGGGGCACACGAGCGCCCGACGCTCCTCGCCCACGACCTGCGGGGGCTGCTCGAACCGCACCCGGCCGTCGCCCCGGAGGGGGACTCCTGGCGTTGCCGGGATGCCCGGGCACAGGTGAGGGACTCCCGACTCGAACTCACCGAGAACGGGCTCACCACGGTGATCTCGGGTGCGGACGCGGCCGCCGAGGCGACGATCTCGCTCGACGGCCTGCGGGCGCTCCTGGCCGCCGGCTGGACCGCCGACGGGCTCGACCTCGCCCGGCTCACCGACCTGCACGTCGCCCCCGAGCGGGCCTGACGGTCCGGACGGCGCCGGGTGCGCTGCCCCCGGCCAACCACAGCCGCCCACGGCCGCCCACAGCACCGGCGGCGGTGGGCCCTCACCGGCGGGTGGCGCTAACGTGGAGACCGTGACAGAACGACCGATGCCCGTGCCACGGGATCCCCGGGCCTCGCACGAGGCCGGCGACACCGATCTCGGGCCCGAGCTCGAGGCCGCGCTGGCCGCCGTCGAGGATCTCGGCCAGGCACCCCTGGCCGAGCACGTCTCGGCGTTCGACGCGGTGCACCGGTTGCTGCAGACCCGGCTGGCGGAGGCCGATCGCTGATGGCGCGGGTTCGCCTCGACGCCGAGCTCGTGCGCCGTCACCTCGCCCGCTCGCGCGCGCACGCCGCCGAGCTCATCGCCGCGGGCCGGGTCCGGCTCGACGGCGCCACGGCCACGAAGCCGGCCACGCAACTGCTGCCCTCGCAGGCGGTCCACGTCGTACCGGACGAAGAGGACCCGGGCTATGCGAGCCGCGGCGCCTATAAGCTCGCGGGCGCACTCGACGCGCTCGGGGACGGCGCCCCGCCCCTGACCGGACGGCGGGCCCTCGACGCCGGGGCCTCGACCGGAGGGTTCACCGACGTGCTGCTTCGCCGGGGCGTCGCCGGTGTCGTGGCCGTCGACGTCGGCTACGGCCAGTTGATCTGGCGGCTGCAGAACGATCCGCGCGTCACCGTGCTCGACCGCACGAACGTGCGCACCCTCGACCCGGCCGCGGTCGCCCCGGCGCCCGACCTCGTGGTCTCCGACCTGTCGTTCATCTCCCTGACCCTCGTGCTCGGCGCCCTCGTCGCCGCGGTCACCCCGGACGCCGACTTCCTCCTCATGGTCAAGCCCCAGTTCGAGGTGGGCAAGGGCCGCCTCGGTTCCGGGGGCGTCGTCCGTGATCCCGCGCTCCACGCCGAAGCGGTCCGCGACGTCCTCGCGCACGCGGCCACGCTCGGCCTGCATACTCGTGCTGTGATCGCCTCACCGCTACCCGGCCCGAGCGGCAACGTCGAGTACTTCGTGCACCTGCGCGCCGCCGGCCCCGACGTGCCCGACCCCACCTCCCCGGCGGCCGCCGCCGACCGGGACGACCTCATCGCGACCGCGATCGCCGCCGGCCCCGCGGGCGCAGCAACAGGGAGGAGCTCATGAGCCGCCGCGTCCTGGTCTTCACCCACCCCACCCGGCCGCAGGCGAGCGTGCTCGCCCGCACGGTCGCCCAGGACCTGGCCACCGTGGGCATGGAGCCCGTGCCGGCCGAGGAGATCGACGACGGCGACTACGAACTCGCCATCGTCCTCGGTGGTGACGGCAGTATCCTGCGGGCCGCCGAGGTGACCCGCGGTCGCGGCATCCCGATCATCGGGGTCAATCTCGGCCACGTCGGCTTCCTCGCCGAGAGCGAGGTGGACCATGCGAGCGAGGTCGTCCGCCGGGCCGCCGAACGCGACTACCACGTGGACGAGCGCATGACCCTCGAGGTCACCGTGCAGCGCCCGGGCGAACGGGTCCCCGAGCGCGGCTGGGCGATCAACGAGGCCACCGTGGAGAAGACCGAACGGGACCGCATGATCGAGGTCGCCATCGGAATCGACGGCCGGGGCGTCTCCACGTTCGGATGCGACGCGGTCGTGCTGGCGACCCCGACCGGGTCCACCGCCTACGCCTTCTCCGGAGGCGGCCCGATCGTCTGGCCGAACGTCGAGGCCCTCCTGCTCGTGCCGATCAGCGCCCACGCCCTGTTCACCCGCCCGATCGTGGTCGGACCCGCCTCCGTCATGGCCGTGGAGATCCTCGGCCGCAGCTACACGGACGGCGTGGTCTGGTGCGACGGCCGCCGGGCGATCGCCGCGCCGGCCGGCTCCCACGTCGAGGTCGTCCGCGGCACGGAGCCCGTGCGCCTCGCCCGGTTCGGAACGGGCCCGTTCACCGACCGGCTCGTGAAGAAGTTCGACCTGCCGGTGACCGGCTGGCGAGGGAGCCGGGAGGAGGGGGAGTGATCGAGGACCTCCGGCTTCGCGACCTCGGGGTCATCGTCGAGGCACAGATCGACCTGGCGCCGGGCCTGACCGTGATCACGGGCGAGACCGGGGCGGGCAAGACGATGCTGCTCACCGGCCTGGGCCTCCTCCTCGGCGGCCGGGCCGACCCCGGCACCGTGCGCACCGGCGCCGAGCGCGCGAGCGTCGAGGGGCGCCTCGTGCCGGGGCCGGGTCACCCCGCGCTCACCATCGCCGAGGACGCCGGGGCGGAACTGGACGACGGCGCGCTGCTCGTCCTGCGCACCGTCGCCGCCGCGGGGCGCTCCCGGGCACACCTGGGCGGACGATCCGTGCCGCAGGCGATCCTCGCCGAGGTCGCCTCGCAACTCGTGACCGTGCACGGGCAGTCCGACCAGCTCCGGCTGCGCGCCGGCGCCCAGCAGCGCGCCGCCCTCGACGCCTATGCCGGCCCCGAGCACGCCCGCCTGCTCGCCGAGTTCGAACGGGCCCACGCGCTCCGGGCCGAGCTCGCCGACCGGCTCGACCGCTGGGACGCCGAGTCCGAGGAGCGCCGGGTGGAGGTCGACCGGCTCGAGGCGGCCCTGGCCCGGATCGACGAGGCCGCCCCCGAACCGGGGGAGCAGCGGCTCCTGCGGGAGGAGTCGGAACGCCTCGGCAACGTCGAGGACCTGCGCCGGGCCACCGCCATCGCCCACGCCGCCCTGACCGGCGGGGAGGAGGAGGCCGGCGCCAACGCCCTGATCGAGGCCGCCCGCGCCGCGATCGCCGAGGCCCACTCCCATGACAGCTCACTGGCCGAATGGGATCGCCGGATCGCCGACATCGCTTATCAGCTCGGCGACCTGGCCGTGGAGCTCTCCGCCTACGCGGAGGGACTCGAGGCCGACCCGGCCCGGCTCGACTACGTTCACCAGCGGCGCGCGCAGCTCGCCGACCTCGCCCGCGACCTCCTCGGACGGTCCCCGCTCGTGCGCACGCCGGACGCCGGCACCCCCGGCGAGGAGGACCCCGAGCAGGAGGAGGACGCCGACGCCGCCCTCCTGAGTTTCGCGGAGCGGGCCCGGACCCGCCACGGCGACCTCACCGCCCCGGGGGCCGGGCGGGAGAAGCTCCTCGCCGACCTGGCCGAGGCCGCAGAACAGGAGAACCGGCTGGCCGCGGCGGTGACGGCCGCCCGGAACGCCGCCGCGCTCCAGCTCGAAGAGGCGGTCGCCGCCGAACTCGCCGAGTTGGCGATGCCCGGCGCCCGGCTGCACGTGCGCCTCACCCCCCGCGCCCATCTCGCCGCGCACGGCGCGGAGGACGTCGAATTCGACCTGACCGCCCACCGCGGCGGGCCGCGCCGGCCCCTGGCCAAGGGAGCCTCCGGCGGCGAGCTCTCCCGGGTCATGCTCGCCCTCGAGGTCGCGCTCGCGAGCGACCGGGACGAGGAACTGCCCACGTTCGTCTTCGACGAGGTCGACGCCGGCGTCGGCGGCCGCGCGGCGGTGGCCGTCGGCGCCCGGCTGGCCGAACTCGCCCGGCACACGCAGGTGATCGTGGTCACCCACCTCGCCCAGGTCGCCGCCTTCGCCGACTCCCACGTCGTCGTGCGCAAACACACCCGGGACGGCGCGGACGCCGTGACCAACAGCGACATCCTCCTCGTCGCGGGCGAGGATCGCACGGCCGAACTGGCCCGGATGCTCTCCGGGGACCCCGGCTCGGCGACGGCGCTGGCCCACGCGGCCGAGTTGCTCGAGCGGCCCGTGCGCGCCGGGGCGGCGGCTCCCCGCGACGGGGGTCGCTCCGGGGCGTAGCCCCGTGGATGTGGCACGATGATCCCGATGAGAATGCCCTTCCGTCGCCTCGCGACGACCGCTGAACCCGCCTTCGTCACGCGGGTCGATCCCTCGACCAAGACGCTGACCAAGCGGTTGCGTGCCGGCGAGGTCGCGATCATCGATCACGTCGACCTCGACCGAGTCAGCGCCGAGGCGCTCGTGACCAAGCGGCCCGCCGCCGTGCTCAACGCCGCCAAGTCCACCTCCGGGCGGTACCCGAACCTCGGGCCCGGGATCCTCGTCGACGCGGGCGTCCCGCTGATCGACGACCTGGGTCCCGACATCATGACCGTGACCGAGGGCGCCCGAGTCGCCTTCGACGGCGCGACCGTGACCGACGCCGCGGGCGGCGTCATAGCCGAGGGCGTTCGCCAGAGCGCCGAGAGCGTGGCCGAGAACATGGACGAGGCCCGCGCGGGCCTGTCCGTGCAGCTCGAGGCGTTCGCCGCGAACACGATGGAGTACATGAAGCGGGAGCGCGATCTCCTGCTCGACGGCGTGGGCGTGCCGGACGTGCGCACGAAGATCGCCGGGCGGCACGTGCTCATCGTGGTGCGCGGGTACCACTACAAGGAGGACCTGGCGATGCTGCGGTCCTATATCCGCGAGTACCGGCCCGTGCTCGTCGGAGTGGACGGCGGCGCCGACGCGATCCTCGAGGCCGGGCTGCACCTCGACATGATCGTCGGCGACATGGACTCCGTCTCCGACCGGGCGCTCCGGTGCGGCGCGGAGATCATCGTGCACGCCTACCGCGACGGCCGCGCCCCGGGCCGGGAGCGGGTCGAGCGGCTCGGGGTCGAGCACACGGTCTTCCCCGCCACCGGCACGAGCGAGGACGTGGCGATGCTCCTCGCCGACGACAAGGACGCCGAGCTCATCGTGGCCGTCGGCACTCACGAGACCCTCGTGGAGTTCCTCGACAAGGGCCGCGCCGGCATGGCCTCCACCTTCCTCACCCGCCTGCGGGTGGGCGGCAAGCTCATCGACGCCAAGGGCGTGTCCACCCTGTACCGGCACCGCATCTCCAACTGGTCGATGACCTTCCTCGTCCTGGCGGGCCTCGCCGCACTCCTCGCGGCGATGGCCGCCACCCCCGCCGGGCAGGCGTTCATGCGGATCGTGCTCGCGCGCCTGGACGACGTCACGGACTGGTTCTCGAACCTGTTCTCCGGCCTGTTCTAACGGTAAGGACCCTTCGTGATCGATTTTCGGTATCACATCGTCTCGCTCATCTCCGTCTTCCTCGCGCTCGCCGTGGGGATCGTGCTCGGAGCGGGCCCCCTGCGCGACTACATCGCCGACTCGCTCACCGGCCAGGTGGATCAGCTGCGCCAGGAGAAGGACGACCTGCGTGCGAGCCTCGACGACGCCCAGGCACGCAACGAGGACAGCCAGGCCTTCATCGCCGCGGCCACCGAGCCGCTGCTCGCCGGGATCCTGCCCGAGTACTCCGTGGCCCTGCTCACGCTGCCCGGAGCGAACGAGGACACGGTCGAGGCCGTGAGCGAGGCGCTGAGCCAGGCCGGTGCCACGATCGACGGCCGCCTCGGCGTGACCGGCACGTTCACCTCCCCGGGCGAGCGCTCCTTCCGTTCCGGGATCGCGGGCAACATCACCGCGTACATGAGCCCGGAGCCCGCCGCGGACGCGAGCGTGGAATCCGTGCTCGGCTCCGCGATCGGCCAGGCGCTCACCGGCTACGACCCCTACGACCCGGCCGAGTTCTCGCCGGAGGCCACCTCGATGTACGAGCTGCTGCTCAGCAGCGAACTGGTGGCCGAGGAGACCGCCCCGTCGGCACCGGTCGACGCGATCGTGCTCGTCGCTCCGGCCGAACCCGGCGGCGAGGAGGTGCTCACGGCCTCCCTCGCGCTCACCCGCTCGCTGGCGCAGGTGCCCGGCGGCTTCACCCTGCTCGGACCCGACACCGCCGACGGCGACCTCGTGCGCGTCGTCCGCGGCGACAACGAGGCGGCCGACTCGGTCACCACCGTCGACTCCCCGGGGCAGCAGACGGCCCTGATCATCACCCCCCGCGCGCTCGCCGTCGACCTGTCCGGAACCGTGGCCTCCTACGGCTTCGCCGACGGCGTGGACGCCGTGCTCCCCGCCGACCCGGGGCTGGAGCCGCCGGTGCTGCCCGAGGCCGAGGATCGGCCCGAGGCGACCGACACGTCCGACACGGCCGATCCAGCCGACACAGCGGATCCAGCCACGGCCGACGCCGACGCGGACGCGGCCTGATGCGTCCCGTGCCGGCCCGGCTCCTCGCCGCGGCCGCCGGCGCCGGCGCGACCCTCGCGGCGGGGGCGGTCCTGCGGGCCCGGCCGCCGCGGGGCGCCGACACCTGGCGGCGCACGAACTTCCGCGGCCGGTCGGTCAGCCTGCTCGGGGGCGTGGCCGCCGGGGCCGGCGCCGTGGCCGTTGCGGCCGGCGTGCCGAGGTCGACCCCGAGCCCGGCCCACTCCGGCCCGAGCGCCGCCCGGATCCGCACCGGGGCGCTGCTGGCCACGGTCACCGCCGCCGCGATCGGCGCGGCCGACGACCTCGCCCCGGACGCGGGCGCCTCGAAGGGGCTGCGCGGCCACCTCGGCGCGCTGGCCCGGGGCGAGGTGACCACCGGCGCCGTCAAGCTGCTCGGGATCTCCGGCGCGGCGCTGCTCGCGGCCGCGATCACGGCGGGGGGCGGGCGCCCGCCCGGCCCCACGCCGCCGCTGCCGGCCCGGCTCGCCGACGTGCTCGTCTCCGGCGGCCTCATCGCCGGCAGCGCCAACCTGGTCAACCTGTTCGACCTGCGCCCCGGCCGGGGCCTCAAGGCGGTCGCCGTGCTCGCCGCGCCGCTCGCGTGCGCCGGTGGGCGGTGGCGGATCGGCGCGCCGCTGGCGGCCGGCGCGCTCGGTGTGGTCGCGGCCGCGGCGCCGGGGGACCTCGCCGAGGAGACGATGCTCGGCGACGTGGGTGCCAACGCGCTCGGCGCCCTCGTCGGCACGGCCCTCGCGCTCCAGCCGAGCACGCGGCTGCGGGTCGCGGCCCTCGCCGGCATCGCCGCGCTCACCGTCGCGAGCGAGAAGGTGAGCTTCTCCGCCGTCATCGCGGCCACGCCCGCGCTGCGCCGGATCGACGACTGGGGCCGGGAACCGGCCGACCCGGGCCCGGAGGATCCCCCGGTGAGCGGGGAGTGAGCAGGGCGCGGCTCCTCGGGGGGGTCGCGGGCGCGGCCACGCTCATCGCGGCCCTGACGATCGTCTCCCGGATACTCGGATTCGGCCGCTGGTTCACCCAGGCCGGCGTGCTCGGGGCGAGCGCCGTCGGGAACGCCTACGCCTCGGCGAACACGATCCCCAACGTCCTCTACGAGGTGGTCGCCGGGGGAGCGCTCGCCGGGGCCGTCATCCCGCTGCTCGCCGGGCCGCTCGCCAAGCGGCTCACCGGTGACGTCCAGGCGATCGCCTCGGCCCTGCTCACGTGGGCCCTCGCCGGACTCGTGCCCGTGGGGATCGCGCTCGCCGTGTTCGCGCGGCCGATCGCCGAACTCATGCCGATGTCGAAGGGGTCGGATCCGGCCGCCGACCTCGCCCAGGTCGAGCTGGCCACGACCTTCCTCATCGTGTTCTCCCCACAGGTCGTGCTCTACGGCATCGGGGTCGTGCTCACCGGGCTGCTGCAGGCGCACAAGCGCTTCCTGGCCCCCGTGCTCGCCCCGATCGCCTCGACCGCGGTCGTGGTCACGAGCTACCTCGTGTTCGGCGCGCTGGCGGACGGCCTCCAGGACGAGCCGGGCCGGCTCTCCGACGCCTCCCTCGCCTGGCTCGCCTGGGGCACGACCGCCGGGGTCGCGGCGATGAGCCTGCCGCTGCTCGTGCCCGTGTTCCGGCTCGGGATCCGGTTCCGCCCCACCCTCCGGTTCCCGCCCGGGGTGGCGCGCCGCGCCCGCTCCCTGGCCTTCGCCGGGATCGGCTCCCTCATCGCGCAGCAGGCGAGCGTGCTCGCCGTGGTCTGGCTCGCCCGCGGATACGGGCTCGTGGGCACGATCAACGTGTTCCAGTACTCCCAGGCCGTCTACTTCCTGCCCTACGCGGTGCTCGCGGTGCCGTTCGCGACCGCCGTGTTCCCCCGTATCGCCGAGCTCGCCGAACTGTCCGGCCGCACCGACCGCACCGCCCGCTCCACCGCCATCGATGGGGGCGGCTCCGGCCCGGACGAGGGCGACCACGACCGGGACTTCGCCGCCGCCATCGCCTCCTCCACCCGGACCGTCGTCGTGGCGGCCCTCATCGGGGTCGCCGCCCTCATCGCCGTGGCGCCGGCCGTGCAGTCGGTCTTCGAACTCATGGATCCGATGCCCGGGATGAGTGCGGGGCTTGCCTGGATGGCGCCGGGCCTCGTGGGCTACAGCCTCATCTTCCATATCTCCCGCGTGCTCTACTCGGCCGACCGGAACCGCCTGGCGGTCGGAGCCACCGCGCTCGGCTGGGCCGCCGTCGTGGCCGGCTGCATCGTGTTCGTGCGCCTGATCGCCGGCGATCGCGGGGATCAGGAGGGCACGCTCATCGCCCTGGGCCTCGGCCACAGCGTGGGCATGTCCGTCGCGGCCGCCGCGCTGCTGTGGGCGCTCACGCGGATCGGGGACGGCGTCCGGCTCGCAGGCATCCTGCGCACCCTGGTCACGGGGCTGGCCGCCGCCGCGGCGGCGGCCGTGGCCGGCCGCTGGATCGTCGACGCCCTGCTCGCGGCCCTCGGCACGAGCGTCGCCCCGGCGCTGCTGAGCGGGCTGCTCGGGGGTACGGTGTGCATCATCGTCGTCGTGGGGGTCGTCTTTCTCACCGACCGAGAACTCCTCAACGTGATCCGGAGGCCCCGTGGCTCAGCCCGCCCGCAGCAGTGACCGGCCCGTGCGCATCCTCCAGGTCACCGGCTCCAGCGCCGGCGGAGTGCGCAGGCACGTGCACCAGCTGAGCGCCGTCCTCGCCGGCCCGGGCGGCCACCGAGTGCTGCTCGCGGGCCCCGCCGACGTGATCGAGGGCTCCCCGGTGCCCGCGACGCGGGTCGAGATCACCGACCGGCCCCGGGCCGGCGACCTCGCGGTGGTCCGCCGGCTGCGCGCCCTCGCGCGCGCGCAGCCCGTGGGTGCCGACCTCGTGCACGCCCACGGGCTGCGCGCGGGCGCACTGGCCGCGCTCGCACTCACCGGGCTGCGGACCCGCCTCGTGGTCACGCTTCACAACAAGCCCGTCGGCGGCCGCGCCATCCAGGCGGTCTCGGCGATCCTCGCCCGGATCATCGCCCGCCGGGCCGGGGCCGTGCTCGGCGTGAGCGGCGACCTGGTCGACTGGGCCCGGGGCTGGGGCGTGCCGATCGTCGAGCGGGCCCTCGTGCCCGCGCCGCCGCCGACCCGCCCGGGCACCTCGATCCCGGCCGCCGACCTCGGCGTGCCCCCCGGCGAGCCCATCCTGCTCACCGTGGCCCGCCTGGCCCCGCAGAAGGGCATGGGTCTGCTGCTCGAGGCCGCGACCGCCGTCGCCGCCGCATACCCGCACGCGCGCTGGCTCGTGGCCGGCGACGGCCCCCTGCGCGAGGAGCTGACGCGGGCCGCCGCCGGGGGGCCGGTCACGTTCCTCGGCGCCCGCTCCGACATCGCCGATCTGCTCGCCACCGCGACCGTCGTGGTGAGCACGAGCGAGTGGGAGGGACAGCCGCTCAACCTGCAGGAGGCACTCCGGGCAGGCGCGGCGATCGTCACGACCGACGTCGGCGGCAGCGGCGAGGTCACCGGGGAGGCCGCGCTGCGCGTGCGGTGCGATGCGGGAGAGGTGGCGGGCGCCGTCCTCGAGCTGTTGAACGACCCGGCCCGGCTGGAACGCCTGCGCGCCGCGGCGACCGAACGCGCGAATGAGTTGCCCACCACATCGGAAATGCTCGATCAGGCTGACCAGATCTACCTGCGGCTGCTAGGGTAAAAATCCGTGGTCACCTCCTCCTCCCGGATCTCGGGTCAACATGTTCCGCGGCACATCTTCGTCACCGGCGGGGTCGCATCCTCGCTCGGCAAGGGCCTGACGGCCTCCTCCCTCGGGCATCTGCTCCGGGCGCGCGGCATGCGCGTGACGATGCAGAAGCTCGACCCCTATCTCAACGTCGACCCGGGCACGATGAACCCGTTCCAGCACGGGGAGGTCTTCGTCACCGAGGACGGCGCCGAGACCGACCTGGACATCGGGCACTACGAACGGTTCCTCGACGTCGACCTGTCCGCCGACGCGAACGTGACCACCGGGGTGGTCTACTCCTCGGTCATCGCCAAGGAGCGACGCGGCGAGTACCTCGGGGACACCGTGCAGGTGATCCCGCACATCACCGACGAGATCAAGGAACGCATGCGCGCCCAGGCGCACGTCGCGGATCCGCCGGACGTGATCATCACCGAGATCGGCGGCACGGTCGGCGACATCGAATCGCAGCCGTTCCTCGAGGCCGCCCGGCAGGTGCGCCAGGACGTGGGCCGCGACAACGTGTTCTTCGTGCACGTGTCGCTCGTGCCCTACCTCAAGCCCTCCGGCGAGCTCAAGACGAAGCCCACGCAGCACTCGGTGGCCATGCTGCGCAGCATCGGCATCCAGCCCGACGCGATCGTGGTCCGCTCGGACCGCGAGCTGCCCGAGGGGGTGCGGCGCAAGATCGGCAACATGTGCGACGTCGACTACGAGGCCGTGATCAGTTGCGTCGACGCTCCCTCGATCTACGACATCCCCAAGGTCATCCACTCCGAGGGGCTCGACGCGTACGTGATCCGGCGCCTCGACCTGCCCTTCCGCGACGTGACCTGGGACGAGTGGCACATCCTGCTCGAGCGCGTGCACTCGCCCGCGGACGAGGTGACGGTCGCGCTCGTGGGCAAGTACGTCGAGCTCCCCGACGCCTACCTGTCGGTGACCGAGGCGCTGCGGGCCGGCGGGTTCGCCAACGACTGCCGGGTGACGATCCGCTGGGTGGCGGCCGACGACTGCGCGAGCGCGGCCGGGGCCCGGGCGGAGCTGAGCGGCGCGGACGCGGTGCTCGTGCCCGGCGGGTTCGGGATCCGCGGCATCGACGGCAAGCTCGGCGCCCTGCGGTGGGCCCGTGAGAACCAGGTGCCCACGCTCGGGATCTGCCTCGGGATGCAGGCGATGGTGGTCGAATACGCCCGGACCGTGCTCGGACTGACCGACGCCTCCTCCACCGAGTTCGACGTCGCCACCCCCGATCCCGTGATCGCGACGATGGCCGAACAGGCCGCCTTCGTCGACGGCGCGGGCGACCTCGGCGGCACGATGCGCCTGGGCGCCTACGACGCCGTGCTCACGGCCGGATCCGTCGCCGCCGAGACCTACGGAGCCCTGAGTGTGAGCGAGCGGCACCGGCACCGCTACGAGGTGAACAACTCCTACCGGGACCGGCTCGAGGCCGCCGGTCTGCGGATCTCGGGGACCTCCCCGGACGGCACCCTCGTGGAGTTCGTGGAGCTGCCGCGCGAGGTGCACCCGTTCTACGTCGCCACCCAGGCACACCCGGAGTTCAAGTCGCGCCCGACCCGCGCGCATCCCCTGTTCACCGGGCTCGTCGGGGCCGCGCTCGCGGCCCAGCGCGCGACCCGGCTGCTCGAGGTGCGCTGAGTGGCCTCCGACCTGGCCGATGCCGCCACCGAGCTGCCGATCACGGCCTCGGAGCGGGTGTTCACGGGCCGGATCTGGAACGTCGCCCGCGAGAGCGTCGACCTGGGCGAGGCCGGCGAGGTGACCCGGGAGTTCGTGCAGCACACCGGCGCCGTGGCGATCCTCGCGCTCGACGAGGCCGATCGGGTCGTGCTGGTCAACCAGTACCGCCACCCGGTGCGCCGGATGCTGTGGGAACTGCCCGCCGGCCTGCTCGACGTGCCGGGGGAGGCGCTCGTCGAGGCCGCGCGGCGCGAACTGGCCGAGGAGGCCGACCTCGTGGCCGCCGACTGGCACACGCTCGGGGACTTCTATACGACGCCCGGTGGCTCGGACGAGTTCATCCGGATCTTCCTCGCCCGCGGCCTCAGCGCCGTGCCCGAGGCGGAGCGGCACGAACGCGAGGACGAGGAGCTGGGCATGCAGGTCCGGCGGGCACCGCTGGACGAGGTCGTGGCCGGCGTGCTCGCCGGACGCATCCACAACCCGTCGACAGGGTTCGGGGTGCTCGCCGCGGCCGCCGCCCGGGACCGGGACTGGTCGACCCTGCGGGCCGCCGACGCGCCGTTCTGAACGGTTCGGCGCCCCCGGCCACACGCCGGTTCGTGAGTGGGCCGGCCGGTCGGCGCGCGGGCCGGCCGATGCGATGGCCGGCGCGCCGGTCGTGGGGAAACTCTTGCGTGCACGGCAACGGGAAAGTGCCCCACTTCGGGTGCTCCGCTGTGAGCGGGGAACTTCCCTGGTCGGTGGCAACGGGAGAGTGCCCCGCTTCGGGTGCTGCGCTGTGAGCGGGGAACTTCCCTGTTCGGTGGGAACGGGAACGTGCCCCACTTCGGGTGCTGCGCTGTGTGCGGGGAACTTCCCTGGTCGGTGGGAACGGGAGAGTGCCCCACTTCGGGCGCTGCGCCGTGAGCGGGGAACTTCCTCGGTCGGTGGCAACGGGAAAGTGCCCCGCTTCGGGTGCTGTGTCGTGAGCGGGGAGCTTCCTTGGTCGGTGGCAACGGGAGAGTGCCCCACTTCGGGTGCTGCGCTGTGAGCGGGGAACTTCCTCGGTCGGTGGGAACGGGAAAGTGCCCCACTCCGAGGGACCGGTGCGTCAGGCAGGACGGCGCGCGGCGTTGCGGTGTTCTGTGGGGCGCCGGAGCCGCAGCACGGCGTTCGTGACCGCGGCGATGACCAGGCCCGATCCCAGCAGGTGCAGGCCCACGAGGATCTCCGGCAGGCCCGTGAAGTACTGCCAATAGCCGATCCCGCCCTGCACCAGCACGGCCAACGCGACCCAGCGCAGGGCCCGGTACGCCTCGGCGAGGTCGGGATCCGCCCGGCGCTGCCGGCGCAGCGCGGAGGCGTAGAGGATCGCCACGCCGACGAACAGCCAGACCGAACCGGAATGGGCGCGGGTGACGAGCAGCGGGTCGAGCGCGAAGCGATAGCCGACGTCGGCGTCGCCCGAATGCGGCCCGGCACCGGTGACCACGACGCCGAGGGTGACGATGATCGCCGTCAACAGGCTCATGGCCCCGGCGAGGACGGGCACGGGCGAGGCGGCGACGGAGCGCATCGGCCCGTCGCCGCGGCGCCAGCGCACGAGCGCCCACGTGCTCACCCACACGAGCATCGCCGAGAAGAAGAAGTGGAAGCCGACGATCGCCGGGTTCAGATTCGCGATCACGGTGATCGCGCCCATGCCGGCCTGCACGAGCACGAGGAGCACGGGCACGAACGCGAGCCACACCATGCCGCGGGAGCGGGTGCGCCGGTGGGTCCACACCGCCAGGAACGCCGCGATCGCCACGAGCACGACGACGACCGAGACGACCCGATTACCGAACTCGACATAGGGGTGGAACGTGGCCTCGCCGTGGAACACCGGCGTCATGCGCCCGGGCTCACACTGGGGCCAGGTGGAGCAGCCGAGGCCGGAGCCGGTGAGACGGACCGCGCCGCCCGTGACGATGATCGCCAGCTGCATCACCAGGTTCGCGATGAGCAGGCCCGTGATCAGGCGGACGCCCGGAACCCAGCCGCGCGGTGCGGGATCCAGTGGACCGGCAGAGCCGGCAGGGCCGGTGGGGCCGGTGAGACGGCCGGCGGGGGCTGGGGGCAAGGACTCGGACACAGTCAGTGATTATCCCATGTGGGGTCGCGGGGCAGCGCCCGCGGGCAGGTCAGAGCGTGACCAGACCAGAGCGCACGGCGTGGATGAGTACCTGGACCCGGTCGCGGACCGACCACTTGTTCATGATCCGGCTCATGTTCGCCTTGATCGTGGCCTCGGACAGGGACAGCTCCTGGGCGATCTCCGAATTCGACATGCCCTGCGAGAGCAGGGTGACGATCTCCTGCTCCCGGTCGGTCAGCCGCTCCGCCGAGGACTCGCCGTGCTGCTCGCCGCTGTCGAGGATGACGCTGATGAGGTCCCGGGTGATCTGGGGGGAGAGCACCGACCGGCCCTCGTGCACGTCGACGATCGCCTTGATGATCTCGTCGGGTGCGGTGTCCTTGACGAGGAAGCCCGACGCGCCGGCCCGCAGCGCCGCGACCACGTGACTGTCGGAGGAGAACGTGGTGATCGCGAGCACCCGTGAGTCGGGGCAGCGCTCACTCAGCTGCGCGGTGGCCTCGATGCCGTTGAGCTGGGGCATCTGAATGTCCATGAGTACGACGTCCGGCTGCAACCGAACGCATTCCTCGATCGCATCGGCGCCGTTCGTCGCCTCCCCGACCACCGCGGTCGCCTCCGCGCGATCGACGAAGATTCTCAGCGCGTGACGGACCAGGGCTTCGTTGTCGACGATGAGTACGCGAATCTTCTCCACCCGAGCAGCGTAGTGGACCGGCGGGCCGCCCGGTTCGCGACGATCGTCTATGTCGATCGGGTGGAGTCCGCGCCGTCGCGCTGCTAGCTTTGGGGCGATGAGTGGAATATCGCTGCTCACAGTCGTCTAATGAAGGGCTGATCGAAATGTTTGGTGTCGTGCCGATGGGTTTCTGGACGTGGATCTGCCAGACCGCGGGCATCTGCAAGTGAAGTGAAGTATTGGCTGTGGCGTCACGCCGGCTCGTCCCGATTGTCGGCGTGCGCTAGGTCGTGCTGACACGACTCTCGCGGGGTGAGGCCTCGATCGCTTCCCGCGGCTTCGGCCGGGGTGTGTGGGGCTTTACGCCGCTCAACAAGTTCGGGCGAATCGGACTCGTCTGTATTGCCGCGGTGGCGCTGGTATCCAACGCGCTCATCATGCTCACCACCGATGGTGAGACATCGCGAGCGCTCACCGAGATCGGCCTCATCGTTGCCGTCGGCTGCTTCGCCTGGCATCCACCGGTCGCCGCATGCGCGTTGGCGCTGGGCGGCAGCTTCGTGCTGGGCGCTGACATCGTCGGGCCCTACGTGCTGGCGATGGCCGCGGTATCCGGGCTCGTCGTCGTCACGTGCACTCAGCTGTTGGCGACCCTCTACCTGGTGTTCTTGGGGACGTGGGCGCTCGTGGCAGAGTTTGCAACGGACTCCCTGAACGAGGGTGGCTCTGTCGCGGTCCTCGCCGTGGGGCTGGCCTCTGCGGGGGTCGGCTGGGCGCTGCGGAGCAGCAAGCACCGCGAGGAGGCCCTCGCCGCCGACGTCGACCGGCTGACCATCGAGGCGGCCCGAGCGATCCGGGAGGAGCGGGACCGGATCGCGGACGAACTGCACAACATCATCGCCCACGACATCACGATCGTGGTCATGCACGCCCGCACGCTCGAGCTCCTCGACGACTCGGCGGAGCGGAAGCACTCGACCGAGGTGATCATCACCGCCGCCTCGCAGGCGCTGACCGATATCCGCCGGATGCTGCACATCGCCCACGGAACCACGAGCTCCTCTCCCGACGCGGACGCGGGCGACGAGGCGATCGTCGACACGCTCCGGTCGATTCGGCAGGAACTGACCGACCTCGGGGCGCGGGTCGAGTTCTCCGTGCCCGAGCAGCTGACCGTCTCGAACGCGATCAACGCCACCCTGCGGCACGTGGCCCGCGAATGCGCCACGAACATCATGAAGCACGCCCCGGGGTCGCCGGCGGTGCGGGTGTCCCTGGTCGAGGCGACCGGCACGGTGTCGCTGACGATCGCCAACGCCCCGGATCACGGCCGGGGACGACGCTCCGGCGCCGCGACCGGGTACGGGCTCGATCGGATGGCGCACCGGGTCACGCTCCTGGGCGGCACGTTCAAGACCGGGATGAAGGGCACGTACTGGGTCGTCAGCGCGACCGTGCCGGTCTCCTGACGGCGGCCGGGCGGCAGCGGGCCACCGGGGAGCGGCTCACGACCAGCGGAACAGCCGCACGCATGCCCAGGTGAGCAGCGCCGTCCAGGCGGACAGCACGAGGATCGGCCACACCGACCAGTCCCCGTGACCCAGCGCGAGGCGCAGCCCGTCGCCGAGCGCGCCCGAGGGCAGGGCCGAGGTCCAGGCGCCGCCGGGCAGGAGGATGCCGCCGCCCGCCAGCAGCAGCACCCACAGCAGATTCGCCCCGGCGAGCACCGCCTCCGCGCGGAGCGTGCCGGCGAGCAGCAGCGCGAGGGCCGTGAACGCGGCGGTGCCGAGCACCATCGACACGAGCGCCGCCGGGATGCCGGCGAGCGCGGGCCGCCAACCGAGCGCGAGCGAGATCCCGCCGAGCACGACCAACTGGACCACCTGGACCGCGACGACCGCGACGATCTTCCCGCCGAGCAGCCCACCGCGCCCGAGCGGGGTGGTGGCGAACATCCGCAGGGCACCGGCGCGCCGGTCGAAGCCCGTGGCGATCGCCTGGCCGGTGAACGCACTCGACATGACCGCCAGTGCCAGCACGCCGGGCGCGACGACGTCGATGCGGGCGAGTCCGCCGTCCGTGGGCACGTCGACGACCGTCGCCTCGGCGAGGAACACGAGCAGCAGCGCGGGCAGGACGAGCGAGAGCAGGAGCTGCTCACCGTTGCGCAGCGTGGTGCGCGCCTCGTAGCCCGCGTGGCTGAGCACGCGCCGCAGCGGATTCGCGGCCCGGCCCGCCGGGGGGAGGGGATGGTCGAGTCCCGGTGCCGCGGGGGAGGTGGTCATCGCAGGGTCCGTCCGGTCAGGTCGAGGAAGACGTCCTCGAGCGTGCGTTCGGAGACGGCCAGGCCGCGATCGGCCGCCCACTCGAGCAGGGAGCGCTGATCCGCCGGGGTGATGTGGCCGTTCACGCGCAGGCTGCGCACGGCCTGCCCGATCCGGGGCCCCTCGAGGGCCGTGAGTTCGCCGATCGTGCCCGTGGCGACCACGTGGCCGCCGTCGATCACGACGACCTGGTCGGCGAGGTGCTCGACCTCGTCCATGAGGTGGGAGGTGAGCACGATCGTGGTGCCCTCGTCGCGCAGGCCGGCGACGATCTCCCAGACGGCGCGCCGGGCGGCCGGGTCGAGGCCGGCGCTCGGCTCGTCGAGGAAGAGCAGTTCGGGTCGGCCCACGAGCGCGATCGCCAGGGCCAGGCGCTGGCGCTGGCCTCCCGAGAGGCGGCGCACCGGGGTGCGGGCGAACGCGTCGATCCCGAGGCCCGCGGCCAGATCGTGCACCGGCCGGGGGTGGGCGTAGAGGGCGGCGACGTGGCGCAGCAGCTCCATCGGGCGGGCCTGGCCGGGCAGGCCGCCGTCCTGGATCATCACCCCCACCCGGGGGCGCAGCAGATGGGCGTCGCGGGCGGGATCGAGGCCGAGCACGCGAACCCGCCCGGAGTCCGCCCGCTGTAGCCCCTCGCAGATCTCCATGAGCGTGGTCTTGCCCGCGCCGTTGGGGCCGAGGACCGCCGTGATCCGGCCGGGTGCCGCCTCGAAGGATACGCCGGCCAGTGCGGTCACCGAGGAGAACCTGCGGACGACGTCGCGCACCTGCACGCTCGGGTCCGGGGGAGAGGTGGTCACCGCCTCAGCTTAGGTGCGCGCGCGGGCGGCCGACGCCGCCGCCCGTGTGCCCCAGGGCACACCGGCTTAGGGTGACCTTGCTTGCGTAAACCCATTAGGGAAACAAGAATGTTGACTAATTCGCCCCGGTCACCGGCTCCGGGACGAGCAGCGTGAGTGGAGGTGCGTATGACTGCGGAACCGACCGCCCCGGCCGGGGGCGACGTGGAGCTGGTCGACACCGACGCGGGCACGCGCGATCGGGTGCTGCGACTCATCGTCGAGCGGGGGCCGATCACCGCCGCCGATCTCGCCGAGCTCCTCGATCTGACCTCGGCCGCGATCCGGCGTCACCTGAGCGGTCTCGAGGCGGCCCGCGAGGTGCGGGTGCAGGACGAGGTCGCCGGCGCCAAGCGCGGCCGCGGGCGACCGGCGAAGCGCTACGTCGCGGCCCCGGACGCCAAGGTCGGCGGCCTCGGCACCGAGTACGCCGAATCGGCGCTCGCCGCCCTCGAACAACTGAACGACGCCCTCGGCCCGGAGGCGATCACGACGTTCGCCCGCGGCCGGGCCGATCGCATGGGCGAGCGCTACGCCGCCGCGATCGAGGCCGCCGGCGACGACCTGACCGCCAAGGCCCGGGCGCTCGCCGACGCACTCTCCGAGGACGGCTACGCGGCCACGGTGCGGCCCATCGGCGACGGCATCGCCGTGCAGGTGTGCCAGGGCCACTGCCCCGTGCTGCGCATCGCCACCGCCCACCCCGAACTCTGCGAAGAAGAGACCCGCATGTTCTCCGAGTTGTTGGGCGTGCACGTCCAGCGCCTGGCCACCCTGGCCGGCGGGGAGCACGTCTGCACGACCCATATACCGGTGATGTTCCCGACGCACAAGGACACGAAGGACGACGCATGAGCACCAACACTCAGCCCATGACCCAGGATGAGATCCTGGCGTCGATCGGGCAGTACAGCTACGGCTGGCACGACGACGACACCCACGGCGCGAACGCCGAGAAGGGGCTGTCCGAAGCGGTCGTGCGCAACATCTCCGCCAAGAAGGACGAGCCCGAGTGGATGCTCAAGCGGCGGCTGCGGGCCCTGCGGCTCTTCGATCGCAAGCCCGTGCCCACGTGGGGAAGCGACCTGAGCGAGCTCGACTTCGACAGCTTCAAGTACTTCGTGCGCAGCACGGAGAAGCAGGCCACCTCCTGGGAGGATCTGCCCGAGGACATCAAGAACACCTACGACAAGCTCGGCATCCCGGACGCGGAGAAGCAGCGTCTCGTCGCCGGGGTGGCCGCCCAGTACGAGTCCGAGGTGGTCTATCACCAGATCAACGAGGAGCTCGAACGTCAGGGCGTCATCTTCCTCGACACCGACACCGCGCTCAAGGAGCACCCGGAGCTCTTCGAGGAGTACTTCGGCACGGTCATCCCCGCCGGTGACAACAAGTTCGCCGCGCTCAACACCGCCACCTGGTCCGGTGGATCGTTCGTGTACGTGCCGCCGGGCGTCCACGTCGAGATCCCGCTGCAGGCCTACTTCCGGATCAACACCGAGAACATGGGCCAGTTCGAGCGCACGCTCATCATCGCCGACGAAGGCTCCTACGTTCACTACGTCGAGGGCTGCACCGCCCCGATCTACAACACGGACTCGCTCCACTCGGCGGTCGTGGAGATCGTCGTCAAGAAGAACGCCCGGGTGCGCTACACGACCATCCAGAACTGGTCGAACAACGTGCTCAACCTCGTGACCCAGCGCTCGACCGTGGCCGAGGGGGCGACCATGGAGTGGATCGATGCGAACATCGGCTCCAAGGTCACGATGAAGTACCCCGCCTGCTACCTCACCGGGGCGCACGCCAAGGGCGAGACCCTCTCGATCGCGTTCGCCGGCGCCGGCCAGCACCAGGACACGGGCGCGAAGATGGTCCACATGGCCCCGCACACCTCCTCGACCATCGTGTCGAAGTCGGTGGCGCGCGGCGGCGGACGCGCCTCCTACCGCGGCCTCGTGCAGGTCCTCGACGGGGCGGACTCGTCCAAGTCGACCGTGCTGTGCGACGCCCTGCTCGTCGATCAGGTCTCCCGCTCGGACACGTACCCGTACGTGGACGTGCGTGTGGACGACGTCGAGATGGGTCACGAGGCGACCGTCTCCAAGGTGAGCGCCGACCAGCTGTTCTACCTCATGTCGCGCGGACTCGACGAGGCCGAGGCCTACGCGATGATCGTGCGCGGCTTCGTGGAGCCGATCGCCCGCGAACTCCCGATGGAGTACGCCCTCGAACTCAACCGCCTTATCGAACTGCAGATGGAAGGGGCCGTCGGCTGATGTCGACCGTTACTCAACAGAACCTCAGTACCGACCACTCCCGCCAGCAGGAGGACGGCGCGCACAGCCACGTCGGCGGCGAGACCGTCTCCTCCAC
Organism: Pseudactinotalea sp. HY160; assembly: GCF_009372055.1. Taxonomy (NCBI): domain Bacteria; kingdom Bacillati; phylum Actinomycetota; class Actinomycetes; order Micrococcales; family Cellulomonadaceae; genus Pseudactinotalea; species Pseudactinotalea sp. HY160. Next base: position 23,750 of record NZ_WHMT01000006.1, read on the forward strand.
CTCCCGCGCGGATCGGCTCAGCTCGTTCGAACTCGCGGACTTCGCGCTGCCCACAGGCCGCGAGGAGGAGTGGCGCTTCTCCCCCGTGCGGGCCCTGCAGGGCATGTTCGCCGCCGAATTCGGCGGCACCGCACCCGAGGTCGAGGTCACCGCGGCCGACGGCATCCAGGTCGAGCGCGTCGGCGCCGACGACCCGCGCCTGGGCCGGGCCGGCGTGCCGTCCGACCGGATCGCCGCCGCCGCCTGGGAGGGCCGCGGCGAGGCCTGGGTCGTCACCGTGCCCAAGTCGCACGTGGCCACCTCCGAGACGACGGTCGCGGTCCGCGGCCGGGGCAAGGGCGCGAGCGTCGAACACGTGACGATCATCGCCGAGGAGCTCTCCGAGGCGACCGTCGTGATCGACCACACCGGCACCGCCGAACTCGCCCAGACGGTCGAGATCGTGCTCGGTGACGGCGCCCAGCTCAACGTCATCTCCGTGCAGGACTGGGACGCCGGCGCGGTCCACGCCTCCGCGCAGCGCGCGGTCGTGGGGCGCGACGCCCGCCTCCACCACATGGTCATCACCCTCGGCGGCGACGTCGTGCGGCTCACCCCGGAGGCCTCGTTCTCGGGCCCCGGCGGCGAGGTGCAGCTCGACGGCATCTACTTCTCCGACGCCGGACAGCACCAGGAGCACCGCCTCTTCGTGGACCACGGCGTTCCCAACTGCCTCTCCCGGGTCGCCTACAAGGGCGCCCTGCAGGGCAAGGACGCGCGTTCGGTCTGGATCGGCGACGTGCTCATCCGCAAGGAGGCCGAGGGGACCGACACCTACGAGCTCAACCGCAACCTCGTGCTCACCGAGGGCGCGCGGGCGGACTCGGTGCCGAACCTCGAGATCGAGACCGGCGAGATCGAGGGGGCCGGTCACGCCTCGGCGACGGGGCGCTTCGACGAGGAGCAGCTGTTCTACCTGCGGGCCCGGGGCATCCCCGAGGACGCCGCACGCCGCCTCGTGGTCCGCGGCTTCTTCGCGGAAATGATCGCCAAGATCGGGGTCGCCTCCGTGGAGGAGCGCATCCTCGCCGCGATCGAGGAGGAGCTCAACACGGCGATGGGCCGGGTGGCCGACCTGTCCAGCGAGCTCGACGACGAGATCGGTCGAGCGATCGAGGAGGGCCTCGAGAAATGACCGCCCAGGTGGTCGCCCTCCGGGAGGACCTGGAACCGGGGGAGACCCTCAAGCTGGAACTCGATTCCGATACCGGCGACCTCGTCGAGGTGGCGCTCGCGCGCGCCGACAGCGGCGAATACTTCGCCATCGGCGACGTGTGCTCCCACGGTCAGGTCTCCCTCTCCGAGGGGGAGATCGACGGCTACACCCTCGAGTGCTGGTTGCACGGTTCCGTGTTCGACCTGCGCAACGGATGGCCGCTCGTGCTGCCCGCCACCCGCCCCGTACCGACCTACCCGGTGAGCTTCGACGGCGACAAGGTCCTCGTCGACATCGACAATCCCGTCATCGCCCCCAAGCCTGCCTGAACCACGAGAAAGTCAGATATGTCTACTCTTGAAATCCGTGACCTGCGCGTCGCAGTCGAGACCCCCGAAGGCACCAAGGAGATCCTCCGCGGTGTCGACCTGACCATCAACAGCGGCGAGACCCACGCCATCATGGGCCCGAACGGCTCGGGCAAGTCGACCCTCGCCTACGCCATCGCCGGGCACCCGAAGTACGAGGTCACCGGCGGGTCGATCACGTTCGACGGCGAGGACGTGCTCGCGATGACCGTCGACGAGCGCGCCCGCGCCGGCGTCTTCCTCGCCATGCAGTACCCGGTCGAGGTGCCCGGGGTGAGCGTGTCGAACTTCCTGCGCACCGCGAAGACCGCGATCGACGGCAAGTCCCCGGCGCTGCGCACGTGGGTCGGCGATGTCCGGGAGGCGATGGCGAACCTGCGCATGGACCCGGTCTTCGCCGAGCGCAACGTGAACGAGGGCTTCTCCGGCGGCGAGAAGAAGCGCCACGAGATCCTCCAGATGGAGCTGCTCCAGCCGAAGATCGCGGTGCTCGACGAGACCGACTCCGGCCTCGACGTCGACGCGCTGCGCGTCGTCTCCGAGGGTGTCAACCGCATCAAGGGCAAGACCGACATCGGGATCATGCTCATCACGCACTACACGCGCATCCTCAACTACATCAAGCCCGACTTCGTGCACGTGTTCGTCGAGGGCCGCATCGCCGAGCAGGGCGGGGCCGAGCTCGCCGAACGTCTCGAGAACGAGGGCTACGACCGGTACCTGGCGAAGGCCTGACCGTGCTGCCCACCGCGCACCGACCCGACCGGCTCACGGTCGCCGAACTGGCGGCCGTCCGGGCGGACTTCCCCGTGCTGGAACGGGCGGTGCGCGGCGGCCGGCCGCTCGTCTACCTCGACTCCGGGGCCACCTCCCAGAAGCCGCGCTGCGTGCTCGAGGCGGAGGAGGACTTCTACCTCCAGCGAAACGCCGCGGTGCACCGCGGCGCCCACCAGCTCGCGGAGGAGGCGACCGAGGCGTACGAGGACGCCCGGGCCCGGCTCGCGGGCTTCGTCGGCGCCGCGCCCGGCGAGGTCGTCTGGACCAAGAACGCCACCGAGGCGATCAACCTCGTGGCGAACGCCTTCATCACCACCTCGGCCCTACCGGGTGGTGACGCGGATCCGCTCTTCCGGCTGCGCGCGGGCGACGAGATCTGCGTGACCCGGGCGGAGCACCACGCCAACCTCGTGCCCTGGCAGCACGTCGCGGCCCGCACCGGCGCGACCCTGCGCTGGCTCGACGTGCGCGCGGACGGGCGCATCGACCTCGACACCCTGTCGGCGGTCAACGAGCGCACCCGGGTCGTGGCCTTCACCCACGTGTCCAACGTGACCGGGGCGATCACCCCGGTCGCCCCGATCGTCGCGGCCGCCCGGGCCGTCGGCGCCCTCACGGTGCTCGACGCCTGCCAGTCCGTGCCCCATCTGCCGGTGGACGTGCGCGCGCTCGGCGTGGACTTCGCCGCCTTCTCGGGCCACAAGATGCTCGGCCCCACGGGCATCGGCGCCCTCGTCGGCCGCGCCGACCTGCTCGAGGCCATGCCGCCCTTCCTGCTCGGCGGATCGATGGTCGAGGTGGTCACGATGGAGACCACGACCTTCGCCGCCCCGCCGGCCCGGTTCGAGGCCGGCACCCAGATGATCGCCCAGGCCGTCGGCCTCGCCGCCGCGGCCGAGTATCTCGACGAACTCGGCATGGCGGCCGTCGCCGCCCACGAGCACGAGCTCGCCACTCACCTGCTGGACGGCATCGCGGAGATCCCCGGCGTGCGGGTGCTCGGCCCGGTCGATCCGGTCGAGCGCATCGGCACGGTCGCGTTCACCGTCGAGGGGGTCCACCCCCACGACGTCGGTCAGCTCCTGGACGACGCGGGCGTCGCCGTGCGCGTCGGTCACCACTGCGCCCAACCACTGCACCGCGCCCTCGGCGCCCCGGTCTCGACCCGCGCCTCGACCTCGATCTACAACACGGCGGCCGAGATCGACGTGTTCCTCGAGCAGCTCGCGCGGGTGCGACCGTTCTTCTCCGGGCGCGTGAACTCCGTGGGATCGGCGGGTGCGCGATGACCACGATGGACCAGCTCTACCAGCAGGTCATCCTCGACCACTCACGCGAACGGCACGGCGAGGGTCTCGAGCCCGCGAGTTCGGGGGAGTCCTTCCAGGTCAACCCCACGTGCGGCGACGAGGTGCGGCTGCAGGTGCACCTGACGGCGGCGGGCGACCGGATCGACCGCGTCACCTGGGAGGGGCAGGGGTGCGCGATCTCGCAGGCGTCGACCTCCGTGCTGGTCGACCTCGTGGACGGGGCGGAGCTCGCCACGGCCGACCGCCTCGGCGAACTCTTCCGCGACATGATGCACACCCGCTCCGGGCCGCCGGCGGCTACCGTGGAACACCTGGGCGACGGCGCCGCCTTCGCCGGCGTGGCCAAGTACCCTGCTCGGGTCAAATGCGCGATGCTCGGATGGGTCGCCCTGCGCGATGCCACGGCCCGCGCGCTGGCAGCGGCCGACCCCTCATCGACACCCGAAAACAGCACCGACACAGGAGAACCTCATGAGTGAAGTAGTGGACGCGGTCCCCACCGCGGCTGATGTCGAGGAGGCCCTCCACGACGTGATCGACCCGGAACTGGGGATCAACGTGGTCGATCTGGGCCTCATCTACGGCGTGACGATGGAGAACAACGTCGCCGTCATCGACATGACCCTCACCTCCGCCGCCTGCCCGCTCACCGACGTGATCGAGGACCAGACCGCCCAGTCCCTCGAGGGCATCGTCGCCGGGCACCGCATCAACTGGGTCTGGATGCCGCCGTGGGGCCCGGAGAAGATCACCGACGACGGGCGTCAGCAGCTGCGTGCGCTCGGCTTCAACGTCTGATCCGGTGAGCGATCCCACGAAAGCGCCGACCGCCATCGTGGTCCTCGGCGTGAGCGGCTCCGGCAAGACGACCATCGCGAGCGCGCTCGCCGACTCCCTCGACCTCGACTTCCGGGACGCGGACGACCTGCACTCACCGGCGAACCGCGCGAAGATGGCCGCCGGGCAGCCGCTGACCGATTCCGATCGCCGGCCCTGGCTCGATGCCGTGGGCGAGGCCCTGGCCCGAAGCGAACGCGGAGTCGTCATCGCCTGCTCGGCCCTGCGGCGCGTCTACCGCGACCGGTTGCGCGAGGCCTGCCCGCGCGTGCGGTTCGTGCACCTGGACGGCGATCAGGGCCTGCTGCTGGAGCGCCTGAACGCCCGCGCGGACCACTTCATGCCGCCCGAGCTGCTGCAGTCCCAATTCGACACGCTCGAGCCGCTCGAGCCGGACGAGTCGGGCTTCGTGGTCGACGTCACGCCGCGGCCCGAGGAGATCCTCGCGACGATCCGCGCTCGCCTCGGCGCCGTCCGGGTGGGGAACGCCTGAGCACGGCACGAGGCCGCGGCGGCGGGCCGGTAGGATCGCAACAGTGATCATCGCCAGCAACGTCCAGATGCGCATCGGCGCCCGCGAACTCCTTCGGGAGGCAACCTTTCGGATCAATGCCGGTGACCGGATCGGTCTGGTCGGGCGCAACGGCGCCGGCAAGACCACGCTGACCAAGATCCTCGCCGGCCAGGGGCAGGCGACCGGGGGCGAGGTCCACGTGACCGGCGACGTCGGGTACCTGCCCCAGGATCCCCGCACCGGCGACCTCGAGGTGCTCGCCCGCGACCGGGTGCTCTCGGCCCGGGACCTGGACCAGGTGATCCGGCGGATCCGGCGCGCCGAGGAGGAGATGGCGACCACGACCGGCGCGGCCCGCGACAAGGCGATGAACCGCTACGTCCGCCTCGACGCCGAGTTCACGGCTCAGGGCGGCTGGGCGGCCGAATCCGAGGCCGCCCGCATCACCTCGAACCTGGGACTGCCGACCCGGGTGCTCGAGCAGCCCCTCGGAACACTCTCGGGCGGGCAACGTCGCCGGGTCGAACTGGCCCGGATCCTCTTCTCCGACGCGGGCACGCTGCTCCTCGACGAGCCCACGAACCACCTCGACGCCGATTCGATCGACTGGCTGCGCGGCTTCCTCACGAGCTACTCCGGCGGCTTCATCGTCATCTCCCACGACACCGGCCTGCTGCGCGCGACCGTGAACAAGGTCTTCCACCTCGACGCGAACCGCGCCGAGCTCGACGTCTACAGCCTCGGCTGGGACGCCTACCTCGCCCAGCGCGAGACCGACGAGCGCCGGCGGAAGCGGGAGCGGGCGAACGCGGAGAAGAAGGCGGCGACCCTGCTCGCCCAGGCCGACAAGATGCGGGCCAAGGCCACGAAGGCGGTGGCCGCTCAGAACATGGCCCGCCGGGCCGAACGGATGCTCGCCGGCACCGAATCGACCCGCACGGCCGACCGGGTGGCCAAGCTCCGCTTCCCCGACCCGGCCCCGTGCGGGCGCACGCCGCTCCAGGCCGCCGGGCTGTCGAAGACCTACGGCTCACAGGAGATCTTCACCGACGTCGACCTGGCGATCGACCGCGGTTCCAAGGTCGTCGTGCTCGGGCTCAACGGCGCCGGCAAGACCACGCTGCTGCGACTCCTCGGCGGGGTCGAGGAGCCCGACACCGGCGAACTCCTGCCCGGCCACGGGCTCAAGATCGGCTACTACGCCCAGGAGCACGACACCCTCGACATGTCGAGGACCGTGGTGGAGAACCTGCGCACGGCGGCCCCCGACCTGACCGACACGCAGGTGCGCAGCGTGCTCGGGTCGTTCCTGTTCTCCGGTGACGACGCCGACAAGCCGGCCCGGGTGCTCTCCGGCGGCGAGAAGACCCGGCTGGCGCTCGCCACCCTCGTCGTCTCGGCCGCGAACGTGCTGCTGCTGGACGAGCCCACGAACAACCTCGACCCCGCCAGCCGGGAGGAGATCCTCGCGGCGCTGCGCTCGTTCACCGGGGCGGTCGTACTCGTGACCCACGACGAGGGAGCCGTGCGCGCCCTCGAGCCCGAGCGGGTGCTCCTGCTCCCCGACGGCGACGAGGACCTCTGGAACGAGGGGTACCTCGAACTCGTCTCGCTCGCTTGACCCGATCGAAGGGACAGCCCGCATGAGCGAGGCGATCACCCCGCTGCAGGGCAACGCCCGGGGTGAGGGCTGGCACCTGGGGAGCCGGCGCATGCTCCTGCTGCGGATCCTCGCCCCGACGGTCGGCGCTCTGCTCGCCGGATCCGCCGTCGTGGGATTCCTCGACGGCGACACCGGGGTCGGCGCACTGGGGGCCGTGGCCGCGTTCGGGGCCGTCTTCGCGGCGATCCCGTTCGTCATCACGCCCGCACCCGCCGGTCCGCCCCGGCGGGTGCGCCGGGACGACGCGGAGGGGCTGCTCCTGCCCGCCCCCGCCCTCGGGCCCGGTGCCGTCCTCGTCTTCGGCGTCCTGGGCACGCTCTTCCTCGTGGCGGCGGTCGCCGCGATCGTCATGGCCGCCGGTGGCGGGCTGATCGTGCGCTCGAGCATCGGGCGGCCGATGGCCACCCCCGTCGGTGCCGTCGTCTGTGGCGTGTTCGCCGTCCTCTTCCTCGCGGCCACCGTCGCCATCGTCCGCTCCCGGCGGCGGGACCGCGGCCTCGTGCTCACGGCCGAGCGGATCCACCTCCCCGGGGGAGTGGCGATCCCGTGGGCGGCCGTCACCGAGATCTCCCCGCGCTGGGCACGGGCGGGGGCCGGGCCCGCGGGCGGCGGGCCGGTGACGAACTGGATCGTCTTCCACGTCCCGGTCGGCACGGTGCCCGCCGACTCCCGGCTCGTGCGACAGGCGGCGAGGATCACGGGCCTCGAGCTGCCGATCGTCGACGTCGCGCTCGTGCCCACGCCGCCCGCCGCCGTCCTGGGGACCCTGCGCCACTACGTCGATCACCCCCGTGACCGGGCGGAGCTGGCGACATCCGGCACCGCCGGCACTGCCGGCACCGACGCCGCCATCGCGCGGTACGAGCGCGAGGTCCGGCGCTGCCGCGCCTAGACCCGCGCCGCGGGGCTGTCGAGCTGCGGGTCCCAGGGCCGGAGCTATCCGGCCGGAGCGGGAGCGGTTCGAGCCGCGGGCGGCGCGGGCGGGCGAGGGCCCCGATCGCCCCCGGCCTCGATCCTCACCGGCGGGCCGGGTCCTCGCCGAGCTGGGCGTCGATGAGGGCGTCCTCCTCGTCGATGTCGCGGGAGCGACGCCGCGTCGGTGGTGCCTCCCCGGCCTCCATCGCCGACTCCCGCCGCGCGAGGATGACCAGCCCCACGAGCGCGCCGAGCGAGAACGTCCACCACTGGAACGCGTACGACAGGTGTGAGCCGAGGTCCTCCTCCGGCTCCGGGAAGGACTCGAGCCCCGCCTGCGCGGGACCGGGCATCGCCATGAGGTAGCCCGCGGTCTCGAGGCGGCCGGCCGTGCCCGCGTCGCCGTCCGCCTGTTCCAGTCCGGCCGCCGCGAGCACCTGGTGCGGGTTGATCACGAACACCTGCTCGTCGCGGATCCCGCGGTCCGAGGCCTCCTCGGCCGGTCGTAGCCGCCCCGTGACGGTGACCTGCCCGCTCGGTGGGGCGGGGTCGGCACCGTCGGAGGACCAGTCGATGGGGTGCCAGCCGCGGTCGACGACGACGTACGCGCCGCTGCCCGCGACCTCGAGCACGCCGAGCAGGTGGTCGCCGGCCGAGCCGAGCACGCCGCGTTGCGGAAGCACGACGGTCTCACCGACGAACTCACCGGACATCTCGACGGGGCTCCATTCCCGGTCCGGATCGAACGGCTCGTCCAGCTCGTCGGTGAGCCCGACCGGCGCCGAGTCGTAGTTGGCCGCCACGAGCTCGAGCGCACGCGCCTTGCCCTCGTACCGGTGGAACTGCCACCGTCCGAGGAGCAGGCACGTGAGGCTCACGACCAGGGCGAGCGCGATGATCCCGAGCCATCTGCTCGAGCGCAGGAAGGCGTAGGAGCGCCCGGTCGAGGTCGCGTTCGAACGGGGATCGGGGAGCCGGGCGTCACTCATTCACGCGGAAGCTCCGAGGCGGGGATCACTTCCACGAGGAAGCTTCGGGCGCTGAGGAAGGAGGCGAGGGTGTCGCGGTGGTCCTCGCACGCGAGCCAGGTCTTGCGGCGCTCGGGGGTGTGCAGCTTCGGGTTGTTCCACAGCACCGCCCAGGTCGCCGCGGTGCGGCACCCCTTGCGGCTACAGATCAGGGCTTCCATCGTCGTCCTCCGGTCGGCTCTCGGGTCCCGGCCGGTTGTCCGCGGGGCCGCTCTCGATCGTGTGGTTGTCCAGGTATGTGCTCGGTACGACCCGCCGCTCTGCTCCGGAGTTCGCATAGACGACGGCGATCCAGGGGAGGAGGATCGACCCGATCAGGAAGACGATCGACCACCAGTTGTGCACGAGGATCGCGAGGAAGAAGAACACCATCCGGATGCCCATCGTCCACAGGTAGCGCACGACGCGATCGTGTTGCTGCTCGGCCTGGCTGCGCCCGGCCGAGGTGATCGCATGTACGTGCCGCACTCTTGTAGGTTACGCCAGTAGCCTGGGACCTCAGGACGGCAGAACCAGAAGAAATGGGCGGATCGAGAAGACATGACAGCACCCCGTAGCGTGGTCATCACCGGTGCGAACCGTGGCATCGGCCGCGCCATCGCCGAACGCTTCGTGGCCGCCGGCGACTCGGTGGCGACGATCTACCGCAGCGGCGACCTGCCGGACGGCGTGTTCGGGGCCGTGGCGGACATGCGCGACACCGCCGCGATCGACGCCGCGTTCACCGCGATCGAGGAGCATCAGGGCGCACCGACCGTGCTCGTCGCCAACGCGGGCATGAACCGGGACACACTCCTCATGCGGATGAGCGACGAGGACTTCACCGACGTGCTCGACGTCAACCTCACCGGCACGTTCCGCTGCGTGCGCCGCGCCAGCAAGGGGATGATCCGTGCGCGGGCCGGGCGGATCGTGCTCATCTCCTCGGTCGTGGGTCTGTACGGCTCCCCGGGGCAGGTGAACTACGCGGCCTCGAAGGCGGCGCTGGTGGGAATGGCCCGATCGATCACCCGCGAGCTCGGCGGCCGTGGCATCACCGCGAACGTCGTCGCGCCCGGTTTCATCGAGACCGCGATGACCGGCGAGCTTCCGGAGGCCACCCAGAAGACCTACCTGGCCGCCATCCCGGCCGGCCGCTTCGCACAGCCCACCGAGGTCGCCGCCGCCGTCGAGTTCCTCGCCTCGACCGAGGCCGGCTACATCTCCGGCGCCGTGATCCCGGTCGACGGGGGCCTGGGCATGGGGCACTGACCACCACTCGAACACAGCTCGAACACCACTCGAATCAAGGAGAGGCAGACATGGGTCTACTCGAGGGCAAGACGCTCCTCATCACCGGGGTGCTCATGGATTCGTCCATCGGCTTCCACGCCGCCCGCCTGGCCCAGACGGAGGGGGCCCGGGTCGTGCTCACGGGATTCGGCCGCTCGCTGCGGCTGACCCAGGCGATCTCCCGGCGCCTGCCCGAGGCCGCGCCCGTGGTGGAACTCGACGTGACCAGCGCCGAGGATCTCGCCGCCCTTCCCGACCGGGTGCGGGAGCACGCCGACTCGCTCGACGGCGTCGTGCACTCGATCGGGTTCGCGCCCCAGAGCGTCATGGGCGGCAACTTCCTCGCCGGCGAATGGGCCGACGTGGCCACGGCGCTGGAGATCTCCGCCTACTCGCTCAAGTCGCTCGCCGTGGCGGCCAAGCCCCTCATGCCGGCCGGCTCGGCGCTCGTGGGGCTCACGTTCGACGCCCGCTACGCCTGGCCGGTCTACGACTGGATGGGCGTGGCCAAGGCGGCCTTCGAGGCCACGAACCGGTACCTCGCCCGCGACCTGGGGCCGGACGGCATCCGCTGCAACCTCGTCTCCGCCGGACCGATCCGCACGACCGCGGCCAAGTCCATCCCCGGATTCGCCCAGATGGAGGGCGTCTGGCCCGAGCGCGCGCCGCTGGGCTGGGACGTCGAGGATCCCGAGCCCGCCGCGCGGGCCGTGGCGGCGCTGCTCTCGGACTGGTTCCCGGCCACGACCGGGGAGATCGTGCACGTCGACGGCGGCGTCCACGCGATGGGGCAATAGGAGGCCGGTCATGGCCACGCTGCTGCTCCTGCGCCACGCGAAGGCCGAGCCGCGCTCGGGCCCCGACGAACGTCGCCCCCTCAGTGCCACCGGCCGCGACCAGGCGGGCCGCGTGGCCGAGCACCTGCGCAATCGCCGGCCCGACGTCGTGCTCTGCTCGGCCGCCGTGCGCACCCAGCAGACCTGGCAGCGCCTCGCCTACGGGCTCGCCGATCACGGGATCGAGGTGGCCGGCATCGAGGTCGTGGTGCTCGAATCCCTCTACCGGGCGAGCCCGCGCGCGGTGCTCGCGGCGGTGAGCGAGTACGGCGGTGACGCCGGCGTCGTCCTCGTCGTGGGTCACGAGCCGATCATGTCGATGACCGCCGCGGCGCTCGCCGGGCCGGGCTCGCACGAGGCCGGCACGCACGTGGTCGCCGCCGGATTATCGACGGCGTCGCTCGCCGTCATCGAGGTCGACTCGCCCTGGCGCGAGGTCGACTCGGGTCACGCCCGCCTGGTCGAGGTGCTGCACACGCCCGCCTGATCGCCCCGGCGCCGGGAGCACGCGTCAGGCTCTGTCGGGGGAGAGCGTCGCGCGCGCCAGTTGCAGGAGCCGAATCATCTCGTCCGGCGGCGTGTGCGGGAGGTCGATACTCAGGCTCGCGTGATCCACGAGCAGGATGCCGGACGTCGCATCGAGGCCCGCGGCGAGCTCGGCGAGACGGGCCGCGTCCGACGGCAGGCCCGCCGCCGGCCAGAGCGCGGCCCGGCCGTGGCCCCAGGGGAACACCGCCGATCTGGCCGCCACGATGCGCGGGGGACCCACGGTCGCCCCACCGGAGGCCAGGCGTCCCAGCGCGAGGACTCCGGCACCGGGCAGACGGGGCCGGGTCGGGCTCGAGACGACCCAGGTGACGGTCCGGAACTCGACCGGTGATCCCAGCTTCGACGTCGTCCGCCGCCAGACCGAGATCATCGCCGGTCGGCCGTCCACCTCGCCGCCGACCGTCAGCAGCGGCTCGAGCCGCCGCACGGTCACGCGTTGGGCCACCGCCGGCGCGGGCGGTCCCGGGACGCGCTGCCAGCCGTGCGCACGGGCCCAGGACGCGAGGGTGGCCACCTCCTGCTCCGCATCGGCCTCGGCCCGCCTCCGGCTGCGGCCGAGGAGCAGCCGCAGTCCGATCAGCGCCACCGCGACGACGACGATGAGCACGCCGACGCCCCAGCCGATGGCGCCGGGGGTCACGCGTACTCGGTGTCGATCTGCGTGGGCAGTTGCGTGCGCGCCGCCGCCTTCGTCAGCTCGCGAAGCTGCGGCAGCCCGGCGTACTCCTCGTCGCTGATCGCGTCGATCGCCTCCCGGTACTTCCGCAGCGCGTCGTTCTGGGCGGCGAGGAATGCTCGGGCGAGGGCCGCGGGACGGTCGAGCGCCGACTCGTTGAACTCGACGTCGTCGATGAGCCCGCCGGCGTCGAGCACGATCCTCACCTCCTGCCGAGGTGAACGCCCCTCGACGCGCAGTGCCTGCATGCGGCTCGTCGCCCGCTGCGCCGCCCGCTGGGTGGCGAGGGCCTGCGCCCGAGCCGCCTCGGTGTCGATGGCTTCGGCCTCGCCGAACGCCGATTCCGCATCGTTCATCAGTTGCCCTCCAATGCCCCGGCGCCCTGCTCGACACCGCTGCGCAGGGCCTCGACGGCGGCCTTGATCTGTGCGATCGCCTCGATGACCCGCTCGGCCACGGTCTGACCGGTTCTCGCGGCCGCCGCCAGGTCGTCGATCTTTCTGGTGACCTGCAGCGTCGTGGTGCCGATCGCCGTGATCGCCTGACCGATGACGACCGGCAGGGCCACGCCGAGGGTGGCGCCGACCTCGATCATGTAGGCGATGAGGCGCCCGACGAGGTCCGCGATGAGTTCCTTGACGATGGTGCGCACGACCGTCACGATGGCGCTCGCCACGGCGAAGCCGCCGGCGAGGCCCGACGCCCCGGCGCCCAACCCCTGGATGAGGGCGACGAGCAGCTGCACTCGCTCCGCGTAGGCATCCGCCGCGGCGCCGCTCCAGTCGGCGAGCACGGTCTGCAGGGCCGTCAGCAGCTCGTCCGCCTCCTGGAACAGCCGCTCGGAGATATTCGACCATGTCTGCGCGATCCCCTCGACGAGGGCGGGATTGCCCGCGACCGAATCGAGCAGCTGCGGCAGCGGCGGCATGTAGTCCATGAGCATCGCCGCCGCCGAGGACAACAGCGTGCCGAACGGGTCGACCATCCACTCCGCCACGCCGACACCGGCGAGGGCCAGGTAGGCCAGGCCTTCCGCCCAGTCGCCCGCGCCGAACTCCTGGCCGGCCGAAAAGGCGTCGCCCACCATCGGGACGTTCCCGAGGGCCAGGTCCAGGTCGGTCCAGTTCGAGAAGTGGGTGAAGTCATCGGACTCGATTGCGACCAGATCGTTCACTGGACACCTCCACCGGGAGCCGCGGAGCGGGAATCGACCTGCATGAGGAGCTTCTGCATCGTCGCGGTCATGTCGTTATCGCTTCGCTGAGTGTCGTCCCGGCAGGCGCCCACGTCCGTGCTCAGCCCGTCGACCGCGTACCGGACCGCCGTGATGCCGGCCAGCATCCCGCCCTGGGCGGCGGCCGCGACCGGGAGGAAGAACGGCGAGCAGAGCAATCCGAACGCCAGGTTCGACGTGATCACACAGGTCTGGGTGGCACCGCGGATCTCGTCGAAGGACGACGTTCTCGCGTCGAGGGTTCCGCAGTGCCCGGTCAGTGCCGCGTAGTCGACCTCCACCCCGATCATCGTCCGGCTCCCGACAGGAGCGCGTCGTAGGCGCGGGCGACCGTGTCGTCGTGCAGCGCGGTGAGCGCGTCCCCGCCGGCCGTGGTGGACGTACCGGTGGGCCGCAGCGCCTCGCGCGCCGACCGGATCGCCCCGAGCGTCAGGTCGCGCAACTCGGCCCCCGTCACCTCGGTCAGGTCGTCGTCGAACCGGATGTCCGTGACGAAGCCGCGGCCGTCGACCGTGACCTCGACCTCCTCGTCCGGGCTCGCCCCGTGCGACTGCGTCGGAAGCGACTCCTGCTGCAGTGCCACGGCGGCATTGAAGCGCTCTTGTACGAACGCGCGAATCTCATCGAAAGTCGAGGGTGACGGCATGATCGAAAAGCTATCGGGGTCGGTCCGGCCGGTGCAATGGGGTGAACTACCCGTCTCCCGGCAGCGGGGCGAGCGTGCCCGCCAGGTGGGTGAGCACGTCGTCCAGACGCGGGCCGGGGAGCACGAGGTCGGCCGCCGCCACGAGCACGGGCTTGGCGGCGAAGGCGACCCCGAGCCCGGCGGCGCGCACCATGTCGAGGTCGTTGGCGCCGTCCCCGATCGCGATCGTGTGGGCCAGGTCGATGCCCTCGGCCGCGGCGAATGCGCGCAGATGCCGCTCCTTGGCGGCCTGGTCGATGATCGGGCCGGTCACCTCCCCGGTGAGCATGCCGCCGGAGACCACGAGCGTGTTGGCGCGCACGTAGGCGATCGGCAGGTCCGCGACGAACTCGTCGATGATGTTGTGGAAACCGCCGGAGACGAGCGCGACCGGCCAGCCGGCGCCGGCGCACCGGCGCACGACCTCGAGGGCCCCCGGGGTGAACTCGAGCTCGGAGCGCACGGCCGCGATCGCGCCCTCCTCCAGGCCCGCCAGCGCCGCCACGCGGGCGCGGAGCGAGGCCGTGAAGTCGAGTTCGCCGGCCATGGCGCGCTCGGTGACGGCCGCGACCTCGGCCTCCCGGCCGGCGCGGCGGGCGAGCAGGTCGATCTGTTCGGAGGTGATGAACGTGGAGTCCACGTCCATGACGAGGAGATGGCGAGCAGTCATGCCTGTGATCGTAGAGGGCGGGCGCGCGCCGGCGACTCAGCGCTTCGCGATCCGGGCACCCTTCGGCACGACGGTCACGCCCTCGGCGGTCGTGGTGAACCCGCGCTCGGCGTCCAGTTCCGCGTCGATGCCCACGCTCGCGCCCTCCTCGACCGTGACGTTCTTGTCGAGGATCGCGTTCTGGACCTGGGCGTGCCGGGCCACCTTGACGCCGTCGAGGAGCACGGAGCCCCCCACGGTCGCCCACGAGTTGATGCGCACGCCGGGGGACAGGACCGACCCGGCGACCTCCCCGCCGGAGACGACGACCCCGGGGGAGATGATCGAGTCGGTCGCCCGCCCCACCCGGTCGCCGGTCGCGTGCACGAACTTCGCCGGCGGGAGGCCGACGTAGCCGGTGTACAGCGGCCAGTCGTCGTTGTAGAGGTTGAACACGGGCTCGACCGCGATGAGGTCCATGTTCGCCTCGTAGTAGGAGTCGAGGGTTCCCACGTCGCGCCAGTAGTCCTGGTCGCGGGGCTTGGACCCGGGCACCTCGTTGCGGATGAAGTCGTACAGGCCGGCCTCGCCGCGCTCGACGAAATAGGGCACGATGTCACCGCCCATGTCGTGGCGGGAGTCCGGGTTCGCGGCGTCCTTCGTGACGGAGTCGAAGAGGGCGTCGGCGTTGAACACGTAGTTGCCCATCGAGGCGAGCACCTCGCCGGGGGAGTCGGCCAGGCCCGTGGGCTCGGTCGGCTTCTCCAGGAACGCCGCGATCCGGGCGGGATCGTCGGCGTCGGCGTCGACCACGCCGAACTGGTCGGCGAGCGCGATCGGCTGGCGGATCCCGGCGACCGTCAGCTCCGCACCCGAGTCGATGTGATCGGCGACCATCTGCGAGAAGTCCATGCGGTACACGTGGTCGGCGCCGACGACCACCACGATGTCCGGGCGCTCGTCGTCGAGCAGGTTGAGGGACTGGTAGATCGCGTCCGCGCTGCCGAGGAACCAGTTCTTGCCCACCCGCTGCTGGGCCGGCACGGGGGCGACGTAGTTGCCCAGCAGGGAGGACATCCGCCAGGTCTTCGCGATGTGCCGGTCGAGCGAATGCGACTTGTACTGCGTGAGCACGACGACGCGCAGGTAGCCGGAATTGACGACATTCGACAGGGCGAAGTCGATGAGGCGGTAGATGCCGCCGAACGGTACGGCGGGCTTGGCTCGTTCCGTGGTGAGGGGCATGAGGCGTTTGCCCTCGCCGCCGGCGAGCACGATTGCGAGAACTCGGGGTGCGACCATGCCTCGACCCTAAGGCTTTTCCCGCCCGGATGCGGGCGATTCCCGCGCCGACGGCCGATTCCCGATCACGTGCCCAGCATTCGGACGCGGCGGGCGGTGGGACGGGACGAATCGAGCCCCTCGCCTCGGCAGTCATGGCACCATGAGGGGCATGCGCGTCGAACTGCTCACCCGGGAGTATCCGCCCCATATCTATGGCGGCGCCGGCGTCCACGTGTCCGAACTAGCGCGGGAGTTGCGCGCCCTGATCGACGTGGGGGTGCGGTGCTTCGACGGCCCCCGCGACGTCGCCGACATCGACGGGGCCCGCGACGTGTACGGCTACGACGTGCCGGCCGGGCTCACCGGTGCCAATCCGGCGCTGGCGACCCTCGGCGTGGACGTGCAGATGGCCGCCGACGTCGACGCCGACCTCGTGCACTCCCACACGTGGTACGCGAACCTCGCGGGCCACCTCGGCGGCCTCATCAACGACATCCCGCACCTGCTCAGCGCCCACAGCCTCGAACCGCTGCGGCCGTGGAAGGCCGAGCAGCTCGCCGGGGGTTACGCCGTCTCCTCGTGGGCCGAGCGCACCGCCTACGAGGGCGCGGCCCGCGTCATCGCCGTGAGCGACGGCATGCGCGAGGACATCCTGCGCGCCTACCCCCAGATCGACCCGGCGAAGGTGGTCGTCATCCACAACGGGGTCGACCTCGACCTGTGGCGGCGCCCCACAGACGGGGAGATCGACGCCATCGCGGCCCGGCACGGCGTGGACCGATCCCGCCCGACCGTCAGCTTCGTCGGCCGGATCACCCACCAGAAGGGCGTGCCCTACCTGCTGCGGGCGATCGCCCAACTGCCGGCGGAGGCGCAGGTCATCCTGTGCGCCGGCGCCCCCGACACCCCCGAGCTGGCCGCCGAGATCAGGGCCGCCGTGGAGGAGCTGCAGCGCGAGCGCACCGGGGTCGTCTGGATCTCCGAGATGCTGCCGCGGGCCGAACTGCTCGGCCTGCTCGGCGCCTCGACCGTGTTCGCCTGCCCCTCGATCTACGAGCCGCTCGGCATCGTCAACCTCGAGGCGATGGCCGTGGGCGTGCCGGTGGTCGCCTCGGCCACCGGCGGCATCCCCGAGGTCGTGGCCGACGGACAGACCGGCACGCTCGTCTCCCTCGGCGACGTCGACCCGGTCACCGGCGCCCCGCTCGACGCGGAGGCGTTCGTGTCCGACTTCGCCCGCGAATTGACGACGCTGCTCACCGACCGCGACCGGGCGGCGGCCATGGGCCTCGCCAGCCGCGATCGGGTCGAGGAGCACTTCACCTGGACCCGGATCGCCCGGGAGACCGTGGCCGTCTACGAGGACGTGCTCGCCTCCTGGCGGTCCTGACCGCCCGAGGCGCCGATCCCGCCGAACGCGGGATTTTGTCGAGGTCGTCAGTCGCCTGCTGCACGAAATCCCGCGTTCGGCGCGGGCCCGCCGTTGCGTGACGGGCGACCGGCGTCAGGACTCGCGCGGGCCGAACGTGCTCGCGGCGACCATCGCGGTGCGGGCGGCGGTCACGACGTGCCGCAGCGCCGCGCCCCGCTGATCGGCCTGCCACACGTTCACGGCGGCGCCGTCGTCGGCCAGGGCCAGGTCGGCGATCGCCTCGAGCCGGGCGGCCCGGCCGAGCAGCTCCCGGCGGCGCCGATCCAGCTGCCCGGGCAGGACCGCCTCGATCGAGGCCGGCACCTCGTTCGTGGCGAGCGCCGCGATGTCCTCGGCGGCCTCGGGGCGCCAGCGGGCCACGTCGACCGACTCGAGCGCGTCGACGGCGACGACGAGCGCCTCGGCGACCATGCGTCGTCCATCCGCGGGGGTGGCGAGCGGGGGATTGCTCGGCTGCTCGAACACCTCCCAGGTGACGATCGCCCCGGGCTCGAGCGCCGACCCGAACGCGAGCACCTCGGGCACGGCCACGAGCGCGGCCGGGCACACGAGGCACTCCCCGGCGTCCACGGCTGCGATCCCGGCCGGGCCGCCGATCCCCGCCGGGTCGTGCGGCACGGGCAGCGGGGCGAGCACGGGCGAGCGCACGTGCGCGGCCGCGAACCGGGAGAGCAGGGCCGCGAGCGGTTCGGAGCCGGTCGTGCGGTGCGGCTCGTCGTCGCCGCTGATCGCCTCGACGGCGGGGGCGAGCCAGTCTCCGCGGGGGTCGCTGTGGGCGATCCACGTGGCGGCCACGACACTGCGGGGCAGGGACAGATGCACGGATCAACGGTACCGGAGCATGGCGCGGCGAGAACGGCCGGGTCGTCCATTAGGGTTTGGCCCATGGGCGATGTACTGCAGTTCGACGATGTGACCGTGCGCCGCGGCGCGAAGAACATCCTGGACCACGTGGACTGGTCGGTCTCGGCGGGGGAGCGATGGGTGGTGCTCGGCCCGAACGGGGCGGGGAAGACCACGCTCATGGAGCTGGCCTCCACGCACCTGCACCCCACGAGTGGTGCCGTCGAGATCCTCGAGGAACGGCTCGGCCGGGTCGACGTGTTCGAGCTGCGTCCCCGGATCGGGCTCGCGAGCGCCGCGCTCGCCGGCCGCTTCCCCGGCGGCGAGCGGGTGATCGACATCGTGCTCACCGCCTCCTACGGCGTGACCGGCCGGTGGCGCGAGAGCTACGAGGAGCTGGACCTCGCGCGCGCCCGGGACCTGCTCGCGGCCTTCGGCGTCGGCGCGCTCGCGGACCGCTACTACGGCACCCTCTCGGAGGGGGAACGCAAGCGCGTCCAGCTCGCCCGCGCCCTCATGACCGACCCCGAACTCCTCATCCTCGACGAGCCCGGCGCCGGACTCGACCTCGGCGGCCGGGAGGACCTCGTGGCCGCGCTGACCGAGCTCGCCGGCGACCCGAACTCCCCCGTGCTCGTGCTCATCACCCACCACGTGGAGGAGATCCCGCCGGGATTCACCCACGCGCTCCTACTGCGGGAGGGCGGGGCGGTCGCGTCCGGGCCCCTCGCCGAGGTGCTCACGCCCCAGAACCTCTCGACCACCTTCGGCCTCGAGCTCATGGTCACCCGCTCGCAGGGCCGCTACGCCGCGCGGGCCCTGCACTCGTGAGCGGGTCGAGCGCGGCCGGGGATTGCGTGAGATCCTTGCGCTGTGGGCACCATGTGTGGCGTGCCTGCTGTGTGTGCCGTGCCCGCTGTGGGTGCCGGATGTTGTCGGAAGGACACTGAGATGGGCTGGCTCTGGTGGGTGGGTCTCGCGCTCGTGCTGGGCGTCATCGAGATGCTCACCGTGGACCTGCTGTTCCTCATGCTCGCCGGGGGAGCGCTCGCCGGCGCGCTCTCCGGGGCGCTCGGCGCCCCGATCTACGCCCAGGTGATCATCGCGCTCGTGGTCGCGGGGCTGCTGCTGTTCATCGTGCGCCCCATCGCCCAGCGCAGGCTCGCCTCCCACACCCCCGACTCGGCCACCGGCACGATGGCCCACGTGGGCCGGATCGCCACGGTCGTGGCCGACGTGAGCGACCACTCGGGGCGCGTCAAGCTGGAGGGCGAGGTGTGGACCGCGCGCACCGAACAGCCCGGGGTGCTCCCGGTCGGCACGACCGTCGAGGTGGTGCGCATCGACGGCGCCACCGCCGTCGTGATCGCGCGGCAGAGCGCCGACCCGCAGAACCCGTACGGGGCCTACGGCGCCTGACCGGGCGCCGTCCACAGGCTCATCACCCGCGCGAACAACCCGGAGGGGACCCCCATGGACGATCCGTTCAAAGTTTTCCTGCTCATCCTGCTCATCGCGGCGGCGCTGTTCATCATCGTCGCGCTCAAGAAGTCGATCCGGATCGTGCCGCAGGCCGTGGCGCTCATCATCGAGCGGCTCGGTCGCTATCAGACGACCTACTACGCCGGCCTGCACTTCCTCGTGCCGTTCGTGGACAAGGTGCGCGCGGGCGTGGACCTGCGCGAGCAGGTGGTCACGTTCGACCCGCAGCCGGTCATCACCTCGGACAACCTCGTGGTCTCGATCGACACGGTCATCTACTTCACCGTGACGAACCCGAAGGACGCGACCTACGAGATCGCCAACTACATCATGGGCATCGAGCAGCTGACCGTGACCACGCTGCGCAACGTCATCGGCTCGATGGACCTCGAGCAGACCCTCACCTCGCGCGATCAGATCAACGGGCAGCTGCGCGGCGTGCTCGACGAGGCGACCGGCCGCTGGGGAATCCGCGTCAACCGGGTCGAGCTCAAGGCGATCGACCCGCCCGCCTCCGTGCAGGGCTCGATGGAGCAGCAGATGCGCGCCGAGCGGGACCGGCGCGCCGCGATCCTCACGGCGGAGGGGGTCAAGCAGTCCGCGATCCTCACGGCGGAGGGCGAGAAGCAGTCGGCGATCCTGCGGGCCGAGGGGCAGGCGCAGTCGGCGATCCTGCGGGCACAGGGTGAGTCGCGGGCGATCCTGCAGGTGTTCGACGCCATCCACACCGGCGACGCCGATCCGAAGCTGCTCGCCTACCAGTACCTGCAGATGCTGCCCCAGATCGCGAACGGGACCGCCTCGAAGCTGTGGGTCGTTCCCACGGAGTTCACCGCCGCGCTCGGCTCGATCGCCGGCGCCTTCGGCGGCCAGACCCCGCCGGCCGGATTCGAGCCTTCCGAGGCGCGGGGGAAGCCGACGGAGGGCTTCGGGGTGGACCTGCCGGAGCCGTCGCTGCAGGATCCGGCCGAGGCGCTCGCCGAGGCCCGCGGCCAGGTGAACGAGGCCTCCGCCGAGGCGACCTCGGCCGGCATCACCTCGGGCAGGCGGTTCGAGAAGGCGGCCGAGGCGGGCCAGCTGCCCGCAGACCAGCCGCCGGCGCCGTCCTCGACCCAGCAGTTCCCCTCCACCCCGGCCTCGCAGTAGCCGAGTGGACGCGGGAACCCGGCGCACCCGGGTCCTCTCGACCCTGCTGGAGAGGGACGAGAGGACCCGGGTCGGGGCCATGGGGCAGCTGGGTATGCGGGACTCTCCTGGAGCGTGTTGAGAATACCCAGGTCGCCGGCTCGCGCGGGTGGTGCTCGAGAAGGACAATTCGGGCTCTTCTGAAACCGCAAGCCATGATGAGGGATCACATCGCCTGACCCGACCTGCTATGGTCCGATCCATCATCGGACGTCGTCGTCGACGTCACTCATTGTGAGATTCTTACCCACACAGGAGCAGCCGACCATGTCCCAGTATCCTGCTGTCGTCGCCCCGCCCCGTGGCAACTTCGATACCAATCGCTCGCTCGTGAAATTTATTCTCCTCGGCCTACTGACGTTGGGAATCTATGCGCTCTGGGTGACTGCGCGCGCGGGCGAGGATCTGAACTCGGTGGCTGGGCGATGGGACAACAAGCGCTCGATGAACTACTGGCTGCTCGCCCTTCTTGTCGGTCCGATCACGCTCGGGATCGCGCAGATGGTGTGGTGGCACAAGACGTCGGGTCGAATCAGAAACGAACTCCGACGCCGGGGGCTCCAGCCCACTGTGACGCCCGCGGACTTCTGGCTCTGGGGGACGCTGGGCATCCTGATCGTCATCGGCCCATATGTTTTTATGCACAGGTGGCTCAAGGCCATGAACCAGTTGTGTGCCGACTATAATTTTCGAGGCTGACGCAACGTCTGATAGAAACGATGGGCCATTCGCCGGCATGGAGTGATGCGGATGCCGTTGTCGAAGGCCGGGGCCACCCGCGTCCCGGAGGCGGCCTATCGCGTGGCCCAGAACGCCACCGCGGCCGCGGCCGCCACGTTGAGGGAGTCGACCCCGTGGCTCATCGGGATCCGTACGGCGAGGTCGGCGGCCGCGATCGTGGCCTCGGACAGGCCAGGGCCCTCGGTTCCGAGGATGAGGGCGAGCCGTTCGGGCGGATCGGCGGCGAGCTCGTCGAGGGTGAGGGCATCCTCGCGCAGCGCCAGGGCCGCGGTGGTGAAGCCGGCGGCACGCAGCTGCCCGAGGCCGCCGGGCCACGGATCGATCCTCGTCCACGGCACCTGGAACACCGTGCCCATCGAGACCCGGATGCTGCGCCGGTACAGCGGATCGGCACACGTGGGGGTCACGAGCACCGCATCGACCGCCAGGCCCGCGGCGCTGCGGAGCGCGGCGCCCACGTTCGCGTGGTCGGTGATCCCCTCGAGCACGGCCACGCGGCGCGCCCCGCGGAGCACGTCGGCCACGGCGGGCAGCTCGGGCCGGTGCATCGCCGCGATCGCGCTGCGGTGCAGGTGGAAGCCCGTGATCTTCTCGAGCACCTCCTCCGGCGCCACGTACACCGGCACGTGCCCGTACTCGCCCGCGCCGGTGCGCCGCAACAGCGGGTCCAGGTCGGGCAGCCAGCGCGGGGCGGTGAGGAACGAGATCGGCTCGTGCCCGGCCTCGACCGCGCGGGCGATGACGTTCGTGGACTCGGCCAGGTAGAGGCCGCGCTCGGGTTCGAGGCGGCGCCGCAGGGCCACATCGGTCAGCCGGGTGTACTCGGGCAGCGGGAGCGCGGCATGGGCGGGAACGGACGGGTCGCTCAGATCGACGATCGGCACGGGAGCACACGATAGCCCCTGGCGGGCGGGCGTAGCCTCGAGGAGGAGTCCGGACCGACGGGAGGGAGCGAGCCGATGCCCGCGACGATCGAGGTGACGGCGGCCTATGTGAGCGAACTCGGGCCGGTCGAGAACATCCGCTACGGCCCGCTCGAGGTCGCGGCCCCCGGCGGGAACGACGTGCTCGTCGACGTCGAGGCCGTCGCGCTCGACCCGGTCGACACCCTCGTGCGCTCCGGCCGCTACCCCACGGCCGTGCCGCTGCCGCTCGTGCTCGGCCGGGACCTCGTGGGCCGGGTCGCGTTCGCCCCGGCGCACACCCCCTTCCGGACGGGCCAGTGGGTGTGGGCGAACAGCATCGGCCACGACGGCCTCCAGGGGGCCTTCGCCGACCGGGCCGTGGTTCCCGCCGAGCGGTGCTATCCGCTTGCGGACGGCGCCGACCCGGCCCGGGCGGTCGCGCTCGCCCATCCGGGGAGCACTGCCGCGCTCGGCTGGTTCTCCCACGGCGGGCTGCGCGCCGGGCAGACCGTACTCGTGGGCGGGGGCGGCGGGAACGTCGGCACGGCCGCGGTGGTGCTCGCCGCCGGGGCGGGGGCGCGGATCGTCGCCACCGCCTCCCCGCGGGATGCCGGCCGGGTACTCGCGGCCGGTGCCGACGTGGTGCTCGACCACCATGAGCCCGACCTGGGGGCCCGGCTCGCCGGGGTGGTGCCGACCGGGGTCGACATCGCCTGGGACACCTCGGGCCGGATGGACTACGGAACCCTCGCGGACGTGACCGCCCCCGGGGGCCGCATCCTCGTCTCGGCGGCCGGGCCGGAGCCCGCGCCCGTGCCGTGGGCCCGGATCTACACCCGGGACATCGACGTGGTCGGGTTCGTGAACTCCCGCGCCCGGGTGGATCAGCTCGCCCGCGCCGCCGCCCGGCTCAATGCGGGCCTTGCCGCCGGCACGCTCACGGCCGACGTCACCGAGGTGCTGCCGCTGTCCGAGGCCGCCGATGCCCACCGGCGCATGGAGGCGGGGCAGGTGCGCGGGCGGATCGTGCTCCGGCCGGGGCAATAGGCCTCATTCGATGTACTCGAACCGACAGCGTGGCCCGTGCGCGGTCGTCATCCGATGATCCCCGGTGATGAGCGGAGCTCCGGGCAGTCGGGCCCGGCGTGGCACCATGGCGGGATGAATCACGATGCGCCGGCGGCGTGCTGCGCGCCGGGCCGACCAGGCGACCGGCCCGGCGGCCCCGGCGGCACTGTCGGACCCGGCGGCTCTGTCGGCACTGTCGCCTCTGTCGGCCCAGTCGAGACGGTGACGCCGCTACGAGGGGCGGGCGGCGTCGTCCATGCGCGGGAGCGGCGCCCGGCGGGCGTGCCCGATCCGGTGCACCTGCCCGGTGGCACGTTCCGCATGGGCGGGAACGATCCCGACGCGAACCCCCTCGACGGGGAGGGGCCGATCCGCGAGGCCACGTTGAGCCCGTTCGCGATCGGGGCGACCACCGTGACGAACAGCGAATTCGCCGCCTTCGTCGAACAGACCGGGTATGTGACGGAGGCCGAGGAGCTCGGCTGGTCGTTCACTTTCGTCGCCTTCCTGCCCGGCCACCTACGCCGGCGGGAGATGCGGGTCGCGCAGGCGCCGTGGTGGTCGGCCGTGCCCCGCGCCGCCTGGAACCACCCCGAGGGCCCCGACTCGGACGTGTCCGACCGCGGCGACCATCCGGTGGTGCACGTCTCCTGGCGCGACGCCGAGACCTACGCGGCCTGGGCCGGCGGACGCCTCCCGAGCGAGGCCGAATGGGAGTACGCCGCCCGGGGCGGGCTCGTGGGCGCCCGGTACCCGTGGGGAGACGACCTCACCCCGGTCGGGGAGCACCGGTGCAATATCTGGCAAGGCACCTTCCCCACGAAGAACACCGCCGCGGACGGCTACCGCGGCACGGCGCCTGCGCGCAGCTTTCCGCCGAACGGATACGGCCTGTACAACGTCGCCGGGAACGTGTGGGAGATGTGCGCCGACCGGTGGCGCGTGCGCCACCCGGCCGGCCCTGTGACCGATCCGCTCGTCGCCTCGGACGGGGGAGACGGCATGCTGCGGGTCATGCGCGGCGGCTCCTACCTGTGCCACGACTCCTACTGCAACCGCTACCGGGTGGCGGCGCGCACGCAGAACAGTGCCGATTCGGCCTCCGGGAACCAGGGGTTCCGGATCGCCTTCGACGCTTGAGGGGTGGCGGTCGCCTTCGCGCCCCGTCAGCTCTTCGAGGCGTCGCGGTTGGCCGTGACTGCGCGTCGCCATGCCGGCCGTAGGCGTCGGGCCTGTCGCTCGGTGAACCAGAGGCCGGCCAGGAATCCGAGCGCGACCAGAACGGTGAGCAGCACCAGTTGCCACCATGGCCCGGTGAGGGCGACAAGGAGCGCCGCCGCCGCGTACACGCCCGCGGCGAAGACGAACCGGTCCCGATATCGCAGCGCCGAGAGCCCCCAGCCCGCCAGGTGGCCCTCGGCCATCATCGCGGCGATCGGACGAAGGTCGTCGTCGGGCATCCGTTCGCCTCGGTCGATGGCCCGGATCACCCGGATGCGATCGCGCGCGGGGAGCCGGAACCAATCGGCCGTGGACGCCCCGTTCATGTCTTCTGTCTATCACGGTGGGTCGACGGCGATCATCGGATCGGCCGACGGGCTCGGCGGAACGTCTGCCAGACTCTTCTCGCATGAGGACCATGCTGCTCGACACCGCATCGCTCTACTTCCGAGCCTTCTTCGGGATGCCCGATTCGCTGCGTGCGCCCGATGGCACACCGGTCAACGCGGTGCGCGGGCTGCTCGACTTCATCGCGCGGCTCGTGTCCGACTACGCCCCGAGCCACCTCGTGTGCTGCTGGGACAACGACTGGCGCCCGACCTGGCGGGTCGAACTCCTGCCCAGCTACAAGGAGCACCGGCTCGCGCGCGCGGCCGGCGGCGGTGGCGTCGACGCCGAGGAGGTGCCCGATGCCCTCGCGGTTCAGGTGCCGGTGATCGCCGAGGTGCTCGCGGCGATGGGCATCGCCGTCCGTGGGGTCGACGGATACGAGGCGGACGACGTGATCGGCACGCTCGCGACGACGGCCGGAATGCCCGCCGACGTGGTCACCGGCGACCGGGACCTCTTCCAACTCGTGGACGACGAGCGCGAGATCCGGGTGCTCTACACGGCCCGCGGCGTGGGCAGGCACGAACAGGTCACGGGCGAGGTCGTGCGGGCGAAGTACGGGGTGCGCGCCGATCAGTACGCGGACTTCGCGACCCTGCGCGGGGACGCCTCCGACGGGCTCCCGGGCGTCAAGGGCGTGGGGGACAAGACGGCGGCCCGGCTCCTGGCCGAGTTCGGCACCCTCGCCGGGATCCGGGCGGCGGCCGCCGACCCGTCGACGGCGCTCGCGGCCGGCGTGCGCGCCAACCTGCTCGCCGCGGCGGGCTACCTCGACGTGGCCCCACGGGTGGTCGAGGTGACCCGGACCCTGCCGATCCCGGCGGACTGGGGCGAGCTGCGTCGTCCGCACGCCTTCGACGACGAGGCCGCCGTGACCCGCCTCGCCGACACCTGGGGCCTGGGCGGCTCGGTCGCGCGGGTGCGGGCGGCCCTGGCGGCCGACCATGATTGAGCCCGGCTGAACACGGCTGAGCCCGGCTGAACACGGCTGAGCCCGGCTGAACACGGCGAACGCAGGCCCGCCGGGTGCGGGCCTGCGTTCGGGTGGATCGATCCGGGTGGGCGAGCGGTCAGATGATGTCGCGGCCCTCGCGCCGGGCCTCGAGCCATTCCTTCATGAACCCGCGGCAGAGCACGAACAGCACACCGGCGACGATCACCGGCCACATGAGGATGTACACGGTCAGCAGAAACGTCGTCACGCCATCACCTCCGCCCGGTTGCTGTCGTCATCGCGGTCGTCGAAGTCGCCGACGCTCTTCTGGATCTGGGAGAAGTCGAAGTTGACCTTCGAACGCCACGACATCGCGGCACACACGATCGTGCTCACCGAATAGGCCACGAGCGAGCCACTGAGGGTTGCGTACGTGTGCAGCGTCCCGAACGCGAACGGGGCGACCCCGAGGGTGGCGACCGCGGCGATGATGAGCGCCGGCTTGAGGCCGAAGAAGCCGAAGGCCATGAGCCCGAGCACGACCCCGACGCCGACGATCGCGAGGACGTCGACGATCAGGCCGACCCCGCCGTCCATCGAGACGAGCGAGAACCGCACGGGGAGGAACACCACGAGGGCGGCGATGACCGCGACCGTGAACGCCGCGTTCGTGACCTTCTTCCAGTAGAAGCTCGCGATGACCGGGAACACGAGCGCGCCCCACAGGGCCCCGACGAATACCAGGAGATCCAAAATATTCAGTTGCATGCTGGCAAAGACGACGGCGATCGCGGAGGCCGCGACCATGGTGAGCCGGCCGATGGTCAGCATGAGCTTCGGGTCGGCCTTGTCCTTGCCGACGCTCTGGCCGTACATGTCGGTCATGACGATCGAGCTGAGCGCCGCCAGGTCGGAGTCGGCGGTCGAGCTCAGCGCCCCGATGATCATGATGAAGAACACCGCGAGCAGCACGGGGGAGAGGTACTCCGCGGCCATCTGCGGCACGAGGTTGTTCGGGTCGCCGCCCAGGGGGTCGACGCCCAGGTACAGGGCCATGACGCCGAGCATTCCCACGCCGATGACCATCGCGCCGTAGCCGACGGTCGCCGTGATGAAGGTCGGCTTGATCAGATCCTTGCGCACCGCGAAGAGCCGCTGGGCGATCGTCTGATTACCGATGGCGTAGGCGAGGACCGCCGCGATATAGGGCGCACCCTGGTTCATGAATGCGTCGGAGGAGAAGAAGTTCGACTGCTGCGGGGTGAGGTTCGCGGCGCCGGACTCGAACATCGTGGGAAAGTCCGCGGCGAAGAAGATGACCGGGATGAGCACGGCGACCGCCCCGAGCATCGCGATCACCTGGATGAAGTCGGTGAGCACGGAGGCGCGGAAGCCGGACCACAGCGTGTACAGCAGCACGCCCGAGGCCACGATGATCACGCCCTGGATGAAGTTGAACGGGGAGAGGAGGCTGATGAGCACGCCGCCCGCGATGAAGTTCGACATGAGCGAGATGACGCTGCCCACGACGTTCGACCCCGCCAGCATGAGCTGACTCGAGCGGCCGTGCCGGGCGAACATCACCTCGGCCAGCGTGTGGGCGCGGGGGGCGACCTTGCGGATCCGCTTTCCGAACGGGTAGATGAAGAGAATCATCAGGGCGCCCCAGAGACCGTAGTGGATCGGTCCGGAGATGCCGTAGGTGTAGCCGGAGGTGGCCGAGGCGTACATCGATGATGCCCAGATCCACGTCGCGGTCATGCTCGCCGCGGAGATGCCGAAACCGACCTTGTTTCCGGCGGTCATGTATCCATCGGCGTTCTCTTGCTTCTTCCCGATCCGGGTGGAGATCCAGAAGGTTCCCCCGTAGAAGAAGAGCAATAATGCGATAATGGTGAGTGTGTTGAACTGGAACAGCTCGTTCACGCACCCCTCCTCACGTGTTCAATTATTCGTCGAGTTTCGTATGGTGTCGGTGGACATGCGGTGCCCGCCGAGGTCTCGGCTGTGGTGATCACTCTCCTCGTTCGCGCACGCTGACGTGCCGACTCGACCTCTCGAGCCGGGCGGCGATCACCGCGGCGGCCGCAGGAGCACTCGTAGGTCCACGCGGCCGGGGCCGATCGCCAGCATCTGACCATAGCCCATGGACGGCACTGCCCGGCACCAAGCGGGTCCCTCGATGCGGCAAAGCCCGGACGTGTCGGCGGGGGAGGCGGGTGGGTCAGCTGCTGAAGGTCACCGTGAGGGTGGCCCGGGCCAGCGTGTGGAACAGGGAGAGGAAGGCGAGCTTGGTGGGGGAGGTGGCGGCGGTGACCTCGAGTGCGTCCACGTCGAGGGCGTGCACCGCGAACACGTACCGGTGGGCGCGGTCGCCCGGAGGCGGCCCGGCGCCCTCGTAGGCGAGGGCCCCGCCGTCCGTGCGCACGTGGAGGGCGCCGCCGGGGAGGGTGTCGTCGCCGCTGCCGGCGTCCTCGGCGAGCGCGGTCACGCCGACGGGCAGGTTCGCCACGCCCCAGTGCCAGTACCCGGCGGGGGTGGGGGCGTCCGGGTCGAAGCAGTTGATCGTGAAGCTGCGGGTCCGGTCCGGGAAGCCGGACCAGGCCAGCGGTGGGGAGACGTTCGCCCCGCCGATGCTGAACCGATCGGGCAGGCGCGCACCGGCGTCGAGCACCGTGGAGGTGAGTGCGAACGAGGGCACCGCGGGCAGCAGGCCGTAGGGATCCGGGGCGTTCGGGCGATCGAGATCCATGATGTTCCTCACGTCGATGGGCTGTGCGTCCACCGTACCCATGCCCGCCGACACGTGGGCCCGGAGCGGTGCGGTGGATGCGGTTGACAGGCGGGGACGGGCGACGTTCACTAGAACACGCGTTCGACTGTCGGCGGGTGGTCCTACGGTCGCGGCAGGAGGTGATCGCCATGGCACGAAGCATGCTGGAGGACGACGCAGCTCGCCCGGGGAGTCGTCTCGCCGGGGCGGATGCTCGGGAGGGGTGGGAGGCGCGGCGTGAGCGTGCGCTCGAGGTGCTGCGGCGGGCCGAGGACCGGGTCGGGGTGCGCGCCCCCGGACCCCGGGGGCTGTCGCCGGCGCGAACGGGAGTCGCCGAGCAGGTCGATCGGGTCGATCGGAGCGAGCGTGCCGAACGGGTCGATCAGGTGCCGACCTGGGGGGCGGGACCCGCGGACGGCTGGGTTCCGGTGCCGGCCCCGTTCGCGCCGGTCGTCGCGGGCCTGCCGCGCGGGGGCGCCGTCCGAATCGAGGGGTCGACGTCGTTGCTGCTGGCCTTCGCCGCCGCGGCCACGACCGGTCCCGGCCGCGGGGAGGGGTGGATCGCCGTGGTGGGGATGCCCGACCTGTGCCTGGCCGCGGCCGCGGGAGCGGGACTCGATCTGGACCGGGTCGTGGTCGTGCCCGACCCGGGGGAACGGGGTGCGGGGGTCGCGGCGGCGGCGGTGGACGGGTTCGAGACGGTCCTCCTCGGGCCCGCGGTGGGGCTGCGGGAACGGGAGCTGCGTTCCCTGCTCCACCGGGTGCGTCACCGTTCGGGGGTGCTGCTCACGAGCGAGCCGTGCCCGGGAGCGGCGCTGACGGTGCGGGTGACCGGTCGCAGCTGGCAGGGCGTCGAGCGCGGATTCGGCCTTCTGAGCGGCCAGGAGATCCGGGTGCGCCTCACCGGCCGGGGGGTCGACCGGTCGATGCAGGTCCGGCTGGACGGCGACGGGCTCACCGGGCTCGAGGGGCCGGCGGAGATGCCGGCCTCCCTGGCGCGGGTGGGATGATGGCCGCCGAACCGGTCGGGCGGCGGATCGCGGTGCTCTGGGTGCCGGACTGGCCGGTCGTCGCGGCCATCGCCGACGGACTCCTCACCGCCGGGGACGTCTCGGCGGTGCACGACGGCCGGTGTCTGACCGCGGTCTCCGCCGCCGCCCGTCGCCAGGGGCTGCGGGTGGGGATGACCGGCCGGAGCGCCCGGAGCCTGTGCCCGCAGGTGGTGTTCGCGCCCGCCGATCCCGGTCGGGACCTGCGCGCGTTCGACCCGATCGTGCAGGCGGCCCAGGGGGTCGTCTCCGAGGTGGCCCTTCTGCGCCCGGGACTCCTCCAGCTCGGGATCGCCGGGGCGGCCCGCTATCAGGGCAGCGAGCACGCGGTGATCGACTCCCTCATCGGCGCGGTGGCCGAGGCGGGAAGCGAGGCGCAGGCCGGGGTCGCCGACGGGCTGCTGGCGGCGATCCTCGCGGCCCGGGGCCATGCGCTCGTGCCGGCCGGGGAGTCGCCCACCTTCCTCGCCCCGCACCCGAGTCGCACCCTGCTCCTCGCGGCCGGTACACGGGCGATGCGTGCCCAGTACGAGGACCTGATCGGGCTCTGGCGGCGCCTCGGGCTCGCCACTCTCGGAGACGTCGCCCGGCTGCGCCCGGCCCATGTCGGGCCGCGGTTCGGGGACGTGGGCCTCCAGGCCCACCGGCTCGCCCGCGGGGGCGACGTGCAGGAGGCCCGGCCCTACCGCCCCGAACCGGACCTCGCCGTGCACGTCGAACTGGAGCCGCCCGCGGCCCGGATCGACGCGGCCGCCTTCGCCGCTCGCAGGCTGGCCGAGGATCTGCACCGGCAGCTGCAGCGCCGAGGAATGGTCTGCGCCTATCTGCGGGTGAACGCCCGCGCGCAGAACGGCGTCACCCTGAGCCGCAGCTGGCGTATCGACGGCGCGCTGACCGCGAATGAACTGACCGACCGGGTGCGCTGGCAGCTGGAGGGGTGGCTCGCCGGGCGCAGCGGCCTCGCCCCCAGCGCCCCGCTCGTCTTCCTCGAGCTCGGCGCCGAGGATCTCAGCCCCGCCGCGATCGCCACCGACGGGCTCTGGGGGCGGGTCGGACGCGGCCAGGCCCAGGCTCATCGGGCGGCGTTGCGCATGCAGTCCCTCCTCGGCCCGGAGGGAGTGCTCACCCCCGTGGCCGAGGGCGGGCGGTCGCCGCGCGACCGGATCCGGATGGTGGCCTGGGGCGACGACCCCACCGCCGACCGGGAGCCCGCGGCCCCCTGGCCCGGACAGATCCCGCCGCCGCTGCCGGCGAGGCTCCCGGCCGGTCGCCATCCCGTGACCCTGCTCGATGCGCGCGGCCACAGCGTCCATCTGAGCGACCGGGGGATGCTCACCGCCGATCCCGCGACCCTGGCCGGGGTGCCGGAGGCCCGGCGGATCACGGGCTGGGCGGGTCCCTGGCCACTCCACGAACGGTGGTGGGAGGACGATCCGGCCGGGCCCGCGCCACCGGTGCGCGCGCACCTGCAGGTGCTCTGCGGCGACCAGGGGGCCTTCCTGCTCGCCGTGGGCGGTGGGCAGGCGGGAGCGGCCGGCGGCGGCGCGGGCGAATGGTGGATCGAGGGAATCTACGATTGACGCCGCTGCCCGCGCCCGCCCACCTACCGCCGATCTCCCGTCGATGGGGCGGAGACGCTCGTCACCGATCGAGGAAATCAGCTGGGACTCCGGTGACGGATGGCGGTATCGTGCTCTGGGGCATTCGCCACCCACCGGCTCGAGTCCGGATCGCATGGGGCGGCGCCGGGAGATCCGGCCCCGGCACAGACACGAATGGTCACGGGCATCACCGGCTCGGCCACGGAAGGAGCACGCGAGTGCCCGAGCAACACACACCGGCCGCCGTCACCCGTGACGACCCGCAGGCCCCGAGCACCGGCTCGGGCCTCATCATCGGGGTCATGGTCGTCGCGGCGTTCGTGATGATCCTCAACGAGACGATCGTCTCCATCGCGCTGCCCGATCTCGCCGTGGTCATGTCGGTCACGACCACGACCGTGCAGTGGCTCATCAGCGGCTTCCTGCTGACCATGGCCGTCGTCATCCCGACCACCGGATACCTCCTCCAGCGGTTCAGCCCGCGCCGGATCTTCCTCATGGCGATCGGCTCCTTCGCCGCCGGCACGCTCCTGTGCGCCGTGGCGCCCACCTTCCCCGCGCTGCTCATCGGGCGGATGGTGCAGGCGTGCGGCACGGCAGTCATGATCCCGCTGGTCATGACGACGGTCATGCGCCTCGTGCCCCCCTCGCGGCGCGGCGCCACGATGGGCACGATCTCCATCGTCATCGGCGTGGCGCCCGCGATCGGCCCCACGGTCGGCGGGGCGATCCTCGCCGCCTTCGGGTGGCGGTGGATGTTCTGGCTCGTGCTCATCCTGGCCCTCGCCATGTTCACGGTCGGGATCGCCCGCCTGCACGTGCCGAACGAGACCCGCCGGGTTCCACTCGACCTCGTATCCGTCGCGCTCTCGGCGATCGGCTTCGCCGGGATCGTCTACGGACTCGCCTCCATCGGCCAGGGCGGCGGGGTGCTGCCGCCCTGGGCGTCGCTGGTCATCGGCGTCGCCGGCATCGCCCTGTTCGTGTGGCGGCAGGGGCGGCTCCAGCGTCAGGACCGCCCCCTGCTCGACCTGCGCACGCTCACGCGCCCCCGGTTCCGGCTCGCGCTCATCCTCTCGCTGTTCCTGTTCATGGCCCTCATCGGGGCCGGCGCGATCCTGCTGCCCATCTATCTGCAGAACGTGCTCGACCACGGGACCCTCGTCGCGGGGCTCGCGCTCCTGCCGGGCGGCCTGGCCATGGCTGCGGTCGCGCGGCCGGTCGGTGCCCTGTACGACCGCGTCGGTGCCCGGCCGCTGGTCATCCCCGGCGCGATCGGAATGACCGTGGCGCTGTGGATCCTCGCCCTGCTCGGGGGCGGCGCCCCGCTCGGGGCGGTCATCGCCGCCCACGTGCTCCTCATGCTCTCCCTCGGGCTCATGATGACCCCGCTCATGACCGACTCCCTCAGCGCCCTGCCCAGCGATCTCTATTCGCACGGGAGCGCCCTGCTCGCCACCCTCCAGCAGGTCGCGGGCGCACTGGGAAGCGCCGTGTTCGTCACCGTCGCGGCCCTCGGCAGCGCGAGCCCGGGCGGGATCCCCGACGCGACCGGCATCCGGGCCGGGTTCATGGTCGCGGGCGGCATCGGCCTCGTCGCCGTCGTCGTCGCCTGCCTGTTCAAGCGCCCCGACCCGGCGGAGGCCGCGGACGTGACGGACGCGCTCGCCGACTCCGGCGGCTGAGGATCGATTGTACATGCTTGTACAAGCACGTACAGTCAATGCATGGAGACGATCAGCGCGAGCGTCGCGCGTCAGACCCTCCCCGCCCAACTCGATCGCGTCGAGGGCGGTGAGCAGATCGCAATCACGCGCCACGGGCGCGTCGTCGCCGTGCTGGTGGATCCTGCAACGCTCGTGCCTCGGCGTGCTTCCCGGGCATGGGGTGAAGCCGACCGTATCCGTGCGCTCCTCGAGGAAGCCCGGGCTCGCCCAGTGAGGGGAGCCGCGATCAGTATCGAACGTGCCGACGGGCTGGTCGAGGCCGTCCGCCGCGGTCGAGCCGAACGGTGAGCGTCCTCACGGCATTCCACGCCGACGTCCTGATCTATGCCGCCGCCGCCGATCATCCGACCGGGGCGCGGGTGGCGGCGCTCTTCCCGACCGATGCGCCCTCGATCGTCGGGATCGGGTCGGTGCTACTCCTCACGGAGGTGCTGGCGAAGCCCATGCGCGATGATCCGAATTCGGACGAGACGGCGGCGCTGCTGAGCCTGCTCAGCCGGATCGAGCTCCTCCCGGTCGACGAGGCGGCGGCGCGGCTCGCCCTGACCCTGTCGATCACCTATCGCCTGCGCGCTGCGGATGCCGTGCACCTCGCGAGCGCCGTGGCCGCCGGTGCCGACCGGTTCCTCACCGATAATCGCAAGGACTTCCCCCGGGCGATCACCGAGATCGACGTCGTGTACCCAGATGATCTGCCGGCGCGTTGAGCGTGCGCCGGTCACACCGCTGGGTGTTCGACAACGTCTCGGTCGTACCCATGGATCGGTAGCACCTGCGCGACCTCCTCGAGGGCGGTGCGTTGCGCAGCTGCCCGCGTCGGGATCGGCCGAGCCTCACGCCCGCTCCAGGTAGGCCTGCACGCCGGAGGAGTCGAGATCGCCGAGCCCCGCGGCGACCATCGCGTCGTAGACCCCGGCCGCCGCGTCGAGCACCGGTGAGGGGATCCCCGACGCGCGGGCGACCTCGTGGGCGTAGCGCAGGTCCTTGATCATGAAGGAGGCGGGGCTCGCGGGGGAGTGGTCGTGGTCGACGAAGCGCTGCCCCTTGACCTCGAGCAGCCGTGAGCCCGCGTAGCCGCCGGCGAGGATGGGCACGAGTGCGGCCAGGTCGAGCCCGGCCCGCTCGGCGGCGACGAGCGCCTCGGCCAGCGCGGCCGTGGTCGCCGCGACGATGAGCTGATTGGCCGCCTTGGCCACCTGCCCGGATCCGAGCGGGCCCAGGTGCACGGCACTCCCGCACGGGGCGAGCGCCGCGGCCGCCGCCCGGGCCGGGTCGTGATCGCCCCCGACGAAGATGCTCAGGGAGCCCTCCCGCGCCCCCTCGACCCCGCCGCTGATCGGCGCGTCCACGAGGGAGACGCGCCCGCCGGTGCGTTCCGCGAGCCGCGCGCCCAGGTCTCGCACGCCCGCGGGCGAACTCGTCGAGCACGCGACGAGCACGAGCGGATGGTCCGTGCCCGCGAGCAGCCCGGTCTCGCCGTCGAGGACCTGTTCGAGTTCGGGCAGGTCCGGCAACACCGTGAGGACGACGTCGCTCGCCCGCGCGAGATCGGCCGGCGTGGGCGCCCACTCGGCCCCCGCCGCGAGCGCCTCCTCCGCCGACGCGTGCCGGCGCGCGTGCACGTGCAGCGCCCGCCCGGTGGCGGCCTGTGCCCGCGCGATATGGACGGCCATCGGGGACCCCATCGCCCCCGGGCCGATGAAACCGATCCGCTGATCCGTGCTCATGGGCTCACGGTACCGGGCGGGCGGAGAGCGGTCACCCCGAGTCGCGCCCGAATGTGGGGGTGTGCGGCGGTGGACGTTCTCGACGACCGAGAGGTCGCCGAGGCTGCGGGACTTGACCCTTGTGCTACCCACATTTCTCTCACGCTAACCCTCGGGACCGTCTGACGCCCTGGCCTCCCGCGTCTGGGCTGCAGTGAGCAGGTCCTCTTCGTCGCCGTGATCTCCGCTTTGCTCAGGCAATTGCATTGATATGAGGGCTGTTGCAACGAATGCCGCAAAGAAGGAGATCAGGAGTGTGGTCTCATCTTTGAGGAGGAATAACTGGCCCACGAGCCCGAGGTTGCCGACGAGTAGCCAGGTGGGCTGTCGTCCCCGTTTCCAGGTCGTGTAGACGAATCTTCCAATAACAATCCCGGATGCAGCTGCTGCTAAGATGTGCATGCTTACACGTCTCTTTCAATAGAGAGGGTGGTGCCGCCTCGGCGAGCAGGTCCTCCACGATTTGTCGATCGGCACATTCTCCGCTCTCCGCCCGGGTGGGGATCGTTGAAAATGATTACTGCTCCGACATGCAAAGTGGCAGTGACTGCACTGCGCGTGCCCCTCGGCATTGACGTTCTCCTCCCTGTGCCCCCTTGGGGCGATGGACTCTAGGTAAGCACACTCCTCTCGATCGTGGGCTCGGTTGGGGGGTCTCTGGCGTGGCGGGGTCGAGTATGCTAGAACGCATGTTCGACTACGCGGAGCTGCACGCCCACTCCGCCTACAGCTTCCTCGACGGGGCCAGCCTGCCCGAGGAGCTCGCGACCGAGGCGGCGGGCCGGGGCCTGCGCGCCCTGGCGCTGACCGACCACAACGGCCTGTACGGAGTGGTTCGTTTCGCCGAGGCCGCCCGCGCCCTCGGCCTGCCGAGCATCTTCGGGGCGGAGGTCACCCTCGACTCCGCGGCGGATGCGGGCGGCTCGCCCGAGCGCACCGGCACGCCCGATCCGGGCGGGAACCACCTCGTGCTGCTCGCCCGCGGCCCGGCCGGCTATCACCGCCTCTCCCGGGCCCTGGCGCTCGGGCACCTGGCCACCGGCGTCAAGGGCCGTGTGGACTACAGCCTCGAGGGCCTCGCCGAGACCGCCGCCGGCGAGTGGATCGTGCTCACCGGCTGCCGCAAGGGCGCCGTGCGCCGCGCCCTCGAACCCGCTTCGGGCCGCTGGGATCTCGACGCCGCCGTCCGTGAGACCCGGCTCCTCGCGGACACCTTCGGCCGCGGGAACGTCTACGTCGAGCTCACCCACCACGGCGCCCCCGGAGACGACCTGCGCTGCGCCGCACTCGCCGAGGTCGCCGCCCGGGCCGGGGTGGGCGCCGTGGCCACCGGGGCCGTGCACTGCGCCACCCCGGCCGATCAGCCCCTGGCCACCGCCCTGGCCGCCACCCGCGCCCGGCGCACCCTGGCCGAGATCGACGGCCGGCTCCCTGCCGCACCCGCCTTCCTCCGTTCCCCGGCCGAGATGGCCCGCCTGCACGCCCGCACCCCCGGCGCGCTCGCGGCCACGGTCGCCATCGCCGCCGAGACCGCCTTCGACCTGGCGCTCGTGGCACCCAACCTGCCCCCGTTCCCCGTGCCGGCCGGGCACACCGAGACCACCTGGCTGCGCCACCTCACCGACGCCGGTGCCCGGGAGCGCTACGGCCCGCCGGAGGCCGAACGGCAGGCGGGCGCCTACGCGATGCTCGAGCACGAGCTGACCACGATCGACCGGCTCGACTTCAGCGGCTACTTCCTCATCGTGCACGAGATCGTCGAGTTCGCCCGCGCGAACGGGATCCTGTGTCAGGGCCGCGGCAGCGCCGCGAACTCGGCCGTGTGCTTCGCGCTCGGCATCACCGCCGTCGACGCCGTGCAGCACCGGCTGCTCTTCGAACGCTTCCTCTCCCCGGGCCGCTCCGGACCGCCCGACATCGACATCGACATCGAGGCCGGCCGGCGCGAGGAGGTGATCCAGTTCGTCTACTCCCGCTACGGGCGTCACCACGCCGCCCAGGTCGCCAACGTCATCTCCTACCGGCCCCGCTCGGCGATCCGCGACGCCGCCCGGGCGCTCGGACACGACGCGGGCCGGACCGACGCCTGGGCCAAGGGCATCGAACGCTGGGGGAGCCTGCGGCCGGCGGGCGACCCGCCCGGGGCGAGCGGCGTCGTCCAGAAGCGGGAACGCCCCACCCGCGACGGCCCGTGGACCCCCTCACCGGAGGCGGAGGCGGCGGCCCGCAGCGGCGACGGCGGCGACACGGCCGGCATCCCCGCACCCGTGCTCGACCTGGCCGAGCGGTTTCTGCGCCTGCCCCGCCACCTGGGCATCCACTCCGGCGGCATGGTCATCTGCGAGGGCCCGGTCATCGACGTCGTGCCCGTGGAATGGGCGGCGAAGGAGGGCCGCACGGTCATCCAATGGGACAAGGACGACGCCGCCGACGCCGGCCTGGTCAAATTCGACCTGCTCGGGCTGGGCATGCTCACGGCGCTGCGGATCGCGTTCGACACGGTGCGCGAGCTCACCGGCACCGACCTCGACCTGCACAGCATCCCGCAGGAGGACGGCGCCGTGTACGACCTGCTGTGCGCCGCCGACACGGTCGGGGTGTTCCAGGTGGAGTCCCGCGCCCAGATGGCCACGCTGCCGCGGCTGCGCCCGCGCCGCTTCTACGACATCGTGGTCGAGGTCGCGCTCATCCGCCCCGGCCCGATCCAGGGCGCGAGCGTGCACCCCTATATCGAGCGGGCACGCGGGCGGGAACCGGTCACCTATCTGCACCCGCTGCTCGAGCCGGCGCTGGCCAAGACCCTCGGCGTGCCGCTGTTCCAGGAGCAGCTCATGCAGATCGCGATCGACGCGGCCGGGTTCACCCCCGCCGAGGCCGACCGGCTGCGCAAGGCGATGGGCTCCAAACGGTCCGCCGAGCGGATGGAGGCCCTGCGCGGCCGGCTCCTCGAGGGCATGGCGGAGCGCGGGATCTCCCGCGAGACCGGGGCGGAGATCTTCGAGAAGCTCAAGGGATTCGCCGACTTCGGCTTCCCGGAATCGCACGCGTTCTCCTTCGCCTACCTCGTGTACGCGAGCGCGTGGCTCAAGGTGCATCATCCGGAGGCGTTCTACGCCGCGCTGCTCGCCGCGCAGCCGATGGGGTTCTACTCCCCGGCCTCGCTCGTGGCCGACGCCCGCCGCCGCGGGGTGCGGGTGGAGCGGGCCCGGGTGGACGCCTCCGGGGTGCAGGCGCAGGTGCACTCCGACGCCGCCGGGCTGTTCGTGCAGCTCGGGCTCGCGCCGATCCGGGGCCTGGGGGAGAGGGCCGCGGCGGCGGTGGTCACCGCCCGGGAGCAGTCGCCGCCGGCCGGGCTCGGGGAGCTGGCGCGCCGGGTCGAGCTGAGCGCCGCCCAGCTCGAGGCCCTCGCCACCGCCGGGGCGCTGGAGTGCTTCGGGCTGAGCCGCCGCGAGGCGCTGTGGCAGGCGGGCGCGCTCGCGGGGGCGTATGGACGACGTAGCAAGGGTTTCGTACAACCGGTGCTGCCGTTCGAGGTGGGAACCCGGGCGCCGGCCCTGCCGCCGATGGACGAGGTGTCCACCGCCGTGGCGGACGTGTGGGCGAGCGGGCTCTCCCCGGACTCCTATCCCACCCAGTTCCTGCGGGTGGAACTGGAGCGCGCCGGGGTGCTCACGGCGGTGCAGTGCCAGCGGGTGACCGACCGTCGCCGGATCCGGGTCGCCGGGGTGGTCACGCACCGGCAGCGGCCCGCCACGGCCCGCGGGGTCACGTTCCTCTCCCTGGAGGACGAGACGGGCCTGGTCAACGTCGTCTGCCCGGTGGCGGTGTGGGACCGCTACCGGCGGGTGGCCCGCACGTCGGCCGCCCTGATCATCCGCGGGATGGTCGAGCGGGCCGACGGGGTGAGCAACGTGCTCGCCGAGACCCTGACGGACCTGCCGCTGCGGGTGCCCTCCCGCTCGCGGGACTTCCGGTGACGGCCGATGCGCGGCTGCGGCGCCTCAGTCGTGCTCGCGGCCGGCGACCTTGCGTTGTCGCATCGTCTCGCGGGCCCGGGTGAACTCCTCGTCCGGGACGGGCTGGTCCTTGTCGTGCAGCGCCGAGTACACCGCCCACACGACCGCCACGAGGGGGATGACGATGACCGCGCCGAGGATGCCGGCCACGAGGGTTCCGGCCGTGACGGCGACCGCCACGACGACCGGGTGCAGCGACACCTGCCGGCCCATGACCAGCGGCTGGAGCACATGGCCCTCGAACTGGCCGATGAGCGCGATCCCGATGGTCACGATGATGGCCGAGACCCAGCCGTTGGCGGCGAGGGCGACGATGGCGGCGATGATCATCGCCGCCGGGGCGCCGACGAGGGGGATGAACGCGCCGATGAAGACGAGCACCGCGAGCGGCAGCGCGAGCGGAACGCCGACGATCGAGAGCAGGATCGCGGCGAGGATGCCGTCGGACAGGGCGATGATCACGGTGCCGCGGGCGTAACCGGAGAAGGTGTACCAGCCGGCCTCCGCGCCGAGGATCCAGCCGGGGCGGACCCGGGCGGGCAGCTGGTTGATGAACCAGTGCCACATCTCCGCGCCGCGGGCGAGGAAGAAGATGGTGACGAAGGTCGAGAGCGCGAGGGTGGCGAACACCTCGACGATCGACCCGGCGCTCGAGGCGGCCGAGGAGATGACATTCGACTGGTTCTGCTCGAACCACTGCAACGCCTCCTGCCGCCACTGGTCGAGCTGGTCGGGGGAGGTCCACCGCTGCAGCTGATCGTGTGGGAGCCCGAACCGGGAGAGCAGATTCTGCAGGCTCGTGGTCAGGTCGCCGATGCCGGAGGAGAACTGCTGCACGAGCCCCTCCCACTGCCCCGTGACCGAGACGACGACGTAGGTGATGAGCCCGCCCACGACGACGAGGCCGGAGAGGATCGCCGCCGCGGTCGCCAGCCCGCGCGGCATCACCTTCGCGTAGGTGTTGACCACCGGGCGCAGCACGGAGGCGACGACGAGCGAGAGGAACACGGCGATGAAGACCAGCTGGATCTTCGCCATCGCGTACACGAAGAGCACGACGAGCGCGACGACGGCGAGGATCCGCCACGAGATGCCGGCGGCCCTGCGCAGCCAGCGCGGGACGCCGTCGTCGATCGCCTCCCGGCTCTGGTAGCCCACCGGCAGCCGGGCCGAGCGCACCCGGGAGCCCCGATAGGCCGGCCGGGCCGAGGCGAGGACCCGGGAGGTCGGCTCGGACGGGCCCGGAGGATCCGAGGGCGCCTGTGGCACCGAGGGCGCCCGGCGGATCCGGCCCCGACCGAAGGACGGCAGCAGTCTCATGGGGGAAGTCTGCTACGCCCACCGCCCGCGCGCACGACGTTGGGCCGTGTGTCGACGGGTGCCGGCGGGTGCCGGCGGGTGTCGACGGGTGCCGACGGGTGCCGGGGGCGAGTCCTCAGGTCCCGGTGGGGTGGCGGGGAAGCCACCCCGGCGGCGGGGCGGCGTAGTCGTGCTGGCGCCAGGCCTCGTAGGCGGCCACGGCGGCGGCGTTGGAGAGGTTGAGCGAGCGGATCTGGGGAAGCATCGGAATCCGCACCGGCGCGGTGAGGCGCGGGTCGTCGAGCACGTGCGCGGGCAGCCCGGTCGGCTCCGTGCCGAAGAGCAGCGTGTCCCCCGGCTCGTAGGCCACGTCGGCGAACGAGGTGGCGGCGTGGCCCGTGAAGGCGAAGATCCGGCCACTGCCGTGCCGGGTCACGAAGTCCAGCGCCGTCTCGAGGTCGCGGTGCACGTACACCCGGGACAGGTCGTGGTAGTCGAGTCCCGCGCGCCGCAGGTGCGCATCGGTGAGCACGAAGCCCAGCGGCTCCACCAGGTGCAGCGCCGCCCCCGTGGCCGCCACCATCCGGATCGCATTGCCCGTGTTCGGCGGGATCTTCGGCTCGTGGAACATCAGATGGAACACAACGGATCATTGTGCCGTATCGGTGCCGTATCGGTTCCATATCCGTGGCAGGCGATCCGGCGACCGCCCCCGGCGCGGCCCGGCGACGCGTCATGATGGTCCGATGACGATGATCACCAACGCCATCTACGTCGACGGCGTCCGGGCGGCCGAGCCCAGCTCGCTCGAGCGCACGTTCGAGGAGCTGCGCCGGCGGGGAGGGGTGGCGTGGATCGCGCTCTACCGGCCGGACGAGCAGGAGATGCGCCAGGTCGCGGACGAGTTCTCGCTCCACGACCTCGCGGTGGAGGACACGGTCCGGGCGCACCAGCGATCCAAGCTGGAGCGGTACGACCGGACCGACTTCATCGTGCTCCGCCCGGCGATGATCGCCGCCGGCCGGGTCGAGGTGGGGGAGTTGCACCTGTTCGTCGGCCCGAATTTCGTGGTGAGCGTGCGCCACGCCGAGTCCCCCGACCTGGCCGGCGTGCGGGCCCGCCTCGAGGCCGACCCGACCGAGCTCGGGCTCGGCCCGACCGCGATCCTGTACGCCATCCTCGACCAGCTCGTCGACGACTACGCCCCCGTCGTGGCGCACCTGCTCGAGGCGATCGACGACGTCGAGGACGCCCTCTTCTCCGGCGACCGGGACGTGCCCCGACGCATCTACCAGCACATCCGCGACATCATCGCGCTGCAGCGGGCCGTGCACCCGCTCGTCGAGATCCTCGAGCAGCTGACCGGTCACGACGCGATGCAGTCGGCCACGGAGATCGAGAACGACCAGCTGCGTGCCCACCTGCGCGACGTCTTCGACCACGTGCTGCGCATCGCCGGTCAACTCGACTCCTACCGCGACATCCTCGCCTCCGGGCTGCAGCTGCACACGGCCCTCGTGAGCCAGCAGCAGAACGAGGAGATGGCCCGGATGACCGAGACGGCGCTGCGGCAGGGCGAGCAGACCAAGAAGGTCTCCGCCTGGGCGGCGATCCTGTTCACGCCGACCGTCGTCGCCGGCATCTACGGCATGAACTTCACGAACATGCCCGAACTGGACTGGTTCCTCGGCTACCCGTACGCGCTGGCGATCATGGTCGCGGCCGCGACGACCCTCTACGTCGTCTTCAAGCGGCAACGCTGGCTCTGATCCGTCTCACGCCGGTCCCCTCCGGCTCCGATCGTGTCCGCAACGTTACCGCGCAGCGCTGCGCGGTAGCGGCTGCTGCGTTATGTTCGACCCATGCCAGACGCAGATGTGAGCCCCGTCACCCCCGCGGCCGGCGGCCCGACCCACCGGGGCGAGCCGCTCGTCGTCCTCGACCGCGTGAACAAGCACTTCGGTGAGTTGCACGTGCTCCAGAACATCAACCTGACCGTGCACCGGGGAGAGGTGGTCGTGGTCATCGGGCCCTCGGGGTCCGGCAAGTCCACGCTCTGCCGGGCGATCAACCGGCTCGAGCCGATCGACGACGGATCGATCACCCTCGACGGCCAGGAGCTGCCCGAGGAGGGCAGGGCGCTCGCCCGGCTGCGCGCCGACGTGGGGATGGTGTTCCAGTCGTTCAACCTGTTCGCGCACAAGACGATCCTCGAGAACGTCACGCTCGGCCCGATCAAGGTCAAGCGGATGAAGAGCGCCGCGGCGAAGAAGCTCGCGATGGAGCTGCTCGAGCGCGTCGGCGTGGCGAATCAGGCCGAGAAGCTGCCGGCGCAGCTCTCCGGGGGGCAGCAGCAGCGCGTGGCCATCGCCCGCGCCCTCGCGATGCGACCGAAGGTGCTCCTCTTCGACGAGCCGACCTCGGCACTCGACCCCGAGATGGTCAACGAGGTGCTCGACGTCATGGTCGCCCTCGCGAAGGAGGGCATGACCATGGTCGTCGTGACCCACGAGATGGGCTTCGCGCACCGGGCGGCCGACCGGGTCGTGTTCATGTCCGATGGGCAGATCGTCGAGGAGAACGAGCCCGACGAGTTCTTCGCCCATCCCACGAGCGACCGGGCGAAGGACTTCCTCGGCAAGATCCTCACCCACTGACACCGACCCGTTTCCACCGTGACGAACGCGGCGGCCCACCCGCCGCCCACCATCGAAGGAGAGAATCACATGAAGCGACGACTTCCCGTCCTGGCCGCGCTCGCCGCGACCGGAGCCCTCATGCTCGCCGCCTGCGGGAGCGCCACCCCCGGTGAGGGCGGGGGCGACACCGGCGGTGAGAACACCGCGACCTCGACCGGCGACTCCGGTGACGAGGGGGGCGGTGACGGCATCCGCATCGGTATCAAGTTCGACCAGCCGGGCCTCGGCTTCAAGGACGGCGACACCTACACCGGCTTCGACGTCGACGTGGCCACCTACATCGCCGACAAGCTCGGCTTCTCGCCCGACCAGATCGAATGGGTCGAATCGGTCTCCGCCCAGCGCGAGACGATGCTCCAGAACGGCCAGGTCGACATGATCGTGGCCACCTACTCGATCACCCCCGAACGCGACGAGGTCGTGGACTTCGCCGGGCCGTACTTCATCGCCGGCCAGGACCTGCTCGTGCGCGCCGACGACGACTCCATCCAGGGCCCGGAGGATCTCAACGGCAAGAACCTGTGCTCGGTCTCCGGGTCGACCTCGGCCAAGCGGATCAAGGACGACTTCGCGGACCAGGTCCAGCTGATCGAGCAGCCCGGCTACTCGGAGTGCATCCAGTTCCTCAAGGGCGGCCAGGTCGATGCCGTGACCACGGACGACATCATCCTCGCCGGATTGGCCGCGGCCGACGGCAGCGGCACCATGAAGGTCGTCGGCAACCCGTTCTCCGACGAGAACTACGGGGTCGGCCTGCCCGAGGGATCCGACAAGTGCGAGCCGATCACCGAGGCGATCACCGAGATGATCGACGACGGCAGCTGGGAGAAGTTCATCCAGAAGAACACCGAGGGTGCCAACTACACCCCGAGTGACAAGAACCCGCCCACGCCCAAGCCCTGCGGCTCCTGAGTCGAGGTGGCGGGGCCGGTCGAGTGACCGGCCCCGCCCGCTCCGGCCCGTCGACGACGGGCCCTGATCCCGGCGACCGACGAAGGTGAGGCCCGCGTGAGCGAATTCCTCGACGTGCTCTCCGAGTACGACATCCTGGGGGCGTACTGGCTCAACATCCAGATGGCGATCTATGCCGGCATCGGCTCGATCGTCATCGGTGCTGTGCTCGCCCTCATGCGGATCTCACCGATCCGCTCCCTCCAGTGGGCGGGCAGCACGTACGTCACCCTCGTGCGGAACACGCCGCTGACGATCATCGTCGTGTTCGCCGTGCTCGTGCTCTGGCCCCAGCTCGGGGTGGAGTTCTCGAAGGACTTCCCCACGAACTTCTTCTGGCTCGCGACCCTCGCGCTCACGGTCTACCACGCGGCGTTCATGTGCGAGTCGTTCCGTTCGGGCGTCAACACCGTGCCGGTGGGGCAGGCGGAGGCGGCCCGGGCGATCGGCCTCGGTTTCCTGCCCGCAGCCCGGCTCGTCATCCTCCCGCAGGCCTTCCGCGGCTCGATCGCCCCGGTCGGCAACACGGTCATCGCGCTGATCAAGAACACGACCGTCGCCTCCGCGGCGTCCGTGGAGGAGATCTCCATCATCATGGGCGACATGATCCGTGACCACGGCAATTACGTCATGCCGATCTTCCTCACGATCGCGGCCGGGTTCGTGGTCATCGTCATCCCGGTCGGCCTCCTCATGACCTATCTCTCCCAGCGTCTGGCGGTGACCCGATGACCTCCCAGTCCGTTCTGTTCGACGCCCCCGGGCCGAGGGCGCGCCGCCGGCAGGTCTACGGCAACATCGTCGGCGCGCTCGTCGTGTTGGGCATCGGCGCCTACGTGATCTGGCAGCTCGCCGACCACGGGCAGTTCGCGGGCGAGCTGTGGGAGCCGATCTTCACCGCCCGGGCCTGGAGGTTCTACTTCCTGCCGGGGCTGCAGAACACCGTGATCGCGGCCCTCTACTCGGTCGTGCTCGCGCTCGTGTTCGGGATGCTCTTCGGCGTCGGGCGGCTCGCCGCCAACCGCGCGCTGCGGTGGGCCTGCGGGATCATCGTCGAGTTCTTCCGGGCGGTG
This sequence comes from Pseudactinotalea sp. HY160, assembly GCF_009372055.1. Classification (NCBI taxonomy): domain Bacteria; kingdom Bacillati; phylum Actinomycetota; class Actinomycetes; order Micrococcales; family Cellulomonadaceae; genus Pseudactinotalea; species Pseudactinotalea sp. HY160. Next base: position 68,697 of record NZ_WHMT01000006.1, read on the forward strand.
CCCGTGCTCATCATGATGATCGCGGCCTGGTTCCTGCTGTCGGGCTTCGACGTCATCCCGTCGGAGTCCGCGCCCATGTACGCGGTGATTATCGGTCTCACCCTGTACAACGGGGCGGTCATCGCCGAGCTCGTGCGTTCCGGGGTCTTCGGGCTGCCGAAGGGGCAGCGGGAGGCGGGCCTGGCGATCGGGATGACCCGGGGCCAGTCGATCCGCTCGATCGAGCTGCCGCAGGCGCTGCTGGCGATGCTGCCGGCCCTCGTGAGCCAGTTCATCATCATCCTCAAGGACTCGGCCCTCGGCTACATCATCACCTACTCCGAGTTGCTGCGCGCGGCGCGCCTGCTCGGCAGCGACGCCCCCTACCCGATCCTGCAGACGATGTTCGTGGCCGCCGTCATCTTCATCGTCCTCAACTACGTGCTCTCGCGCATCGCGGAGGCGATCGCCGGCCGAATCGGTCGGCGCACGAGCGGCAAGTCCCGGGCCGCCGGGGCCGCGGTCGAGGGCAACGTGACCGCGCCCGCGCTCGGTGTCGGCGGCCGCGAGGAGGAGGAGCCGGGGCGCTGATCGCGTCTGGACGGCGCCCGCTCGCCCCGGTCGTCGACGTGGACTCCCGCTCGGGTCGCCGGGGCTCGTCGGCGGGCTGCGCGGATCGCGCGGGGAACTTCTTGCGTCGTGGCGACCAGGGATGTTCCCCGCTTGCGCCGGTGCGCCGTGCGCTCCACCGGCTGGGGAACTTCTTGTGTCGTGGCGACCAGGGATGTTCCCCGCTTGCGCCGGGGCGGGGTGCGCTCCACCGGCTGGGGAACTTTTTGTGTCGTGGCGACCCGGGATGTTCCCCACGCCGCGTGCGGAGCGCCAGGTCAGTCGGCCCGGGCGAGGCTCACGGCCTCGATCGTGAATCCGTCGCTCCAGGGCACGAGCACCCAGGGGATGAGCGGGGGCCGGGCCCGGCTCGTCACGTGCACCCGGGCGGTGCGCCCGTCCGGGGTCGTCGCCGAGACGACGCGAAGGTGCTCGAAGCGCGACGTCGTCGTGGCCGGTGCGCCGGCGAGGTAGTCCGCGACCGAGGCCGCGACGCTCGCATCACTCAGGGTGACCTCGGATCCCGGATCGTCGAAGTAGAGGTCCTCGTCGAGGGCGTCGGCGGCGTCGGCCGCCATCGAATCGGCCAGGTCGAACAGCTGCTTCCGTTCGAGGTAGATCGATGCGATCGACCCGAGCACCATGACGAGCGCGAGCACCACGACCCCGAGTGCGATCGAGAGCAGCAACACCTGACCCTCGTCGGAACCGGCCCGCCGCATGCTCACGGTCGCTCCCGGAATCGGTCGATGCCCGTGGTCGCGCTCGCCTCGATCCGCACGGACGACCTCGTCGCGTCGGCGACCACGTCGGGCAGCAGCGGCAGATCCACCGTGGCCGCCACGGCGACGTGGACATACGCCCCCGGGCTCAGGCACGGGTCGTCCGAGCAGGTGACGGCCACGGCGGCCTGCGGATCGACGTCGATGCCCTGGTCGGCGAAGGCCAACTCGACGGCCTGATGCATGGTGACCAGGGCGTCGTCCATACTCTCGGCCGCGGCGATGATCCGCCCGGCCTCGCGCGCGGCCCCCTCCGCGGCGAATGCGGCGGCCTCCACCCGGGCGAGGGTGAGCACGAGGTAGACCGTGGGCACGAGCAGCAGGAGGGTCACCCCGAGGAACTCCACGACCGCGCTGCCCGAATCCCCGCCCGCGGCCACCCGCGCCAGTCGTGCCCGGAGTCGGTCGAGGGGCCGGCCGGTCATTCGGCCACCGCCCGGCCGGAGACGTCGACGACCGCGGGGCCGAGCAGGCCGAACAGCGGCAGCGGGGCCCGCACGTGGATCACGACGGCCTGCCGGGCCGGGCCCGTCGACGGGTGCAGCGGCGTGTACTCGGCCCGGACGTCGGCGGCATAGGCCGCCGGCAGGGTGCCGGTGATGAGCTCGCGCGCGCGGCGGGCGCCGTCGTCCAGGCCGCTGCCGTACCGGGCCGCGTATCGGGCACCCTCGGCGGCGCTGTCGATGAGCACCGTGCGCACGTGCAGCGCCAGCGCGAGTTGCACCACGCCTACGCACAGCGTGATCACCAGGACGCTCACGAGCACGAAGTCGACGATCGCCGAGCCGGAGTCACTCCGGCGGTGCTCCGGGGCGGCGCCGGCGGGACTCATGCCCCCAGGATGCGGTCGATCGCCGTGTTGAAGACGTTCGTCAACGCCTCGCCCGCGAGCGCCCAGATGAGGATGACGAGTCCCGCCGTCATGACGACGATCATCACCCAGCCCGGGATGTCGCCCCGGTCCTCGCGCACGAGCCGCTGCCACGGTGCGGGTCGTGGCGCCCGGTGACGGCTCCGGTCGCCGCGCCGGAATAGTCGACGGGTCATCGTTGACTCCTCATGTGACACTCCTCGAGTCTGCCTGAGGATCCACGCTACGCGGCCGGGAGTCGAAATGGTGCCGGTTCGGGGGCCTTGTGGATACGGCGGGCGGAGGGAGTGCGGGCGGCTACTCCGAGCCGGTCGAGCCGGTCGAGCCGGTCGAGCCGCTCGAGCCGGTCGAGCCGCTCGAGTCCGCGGAGTCCCGGCCGGCGAGGCGGAGCCGGCGCCCGGCGTCGATGTCGGCCTGCAGCCTCCGGTCGCCCTTGAGGATCTTGGCGTCGTCGCGCACCGGCAATTGAATGTCCCGCTCCGCGGCGATCCCGGCCGCCAACTCGCGGGAGCGCTCGAGCTCGGCGTCGAACTCCGCCCCGAAGACCAGGGCGAGGTTCGTGATCCACAGCCACAGCAGGAAGATGATGAGGCCGGCGAACGCGCCATAGGTCGTGGCGTAGGAGGCGAAGTTCGCGAGGTAGAGCCCGAAGCCGACCGAGGCGACGATCCACACGACGATCGCGACCGCGGCCCCGGCGCTGATCCAGCGAAACCTCGGCTGCTTCACGTTCGGGGTGGCGTAGTACAGCAGGGCCACGATGATGAGCACGATCACGAGCACGATCGGCCACTTCGCAAAGCTCCACACGGTCACGACGGTCGAACTCAACCCGATCGCCTCCCCGATCGCGGCGGCCACGCCGCCGGAGAGCACGAGCATGAGCGCGGCGGCGACGACGAGCACGAGCACCGCGAGCGTCACGAGGAGCATGACCGGGCGCAGCTTCCAGACCGGCCGTCCCTCACGGACCCCGTAGACCCGGTTCACGGCGCGGCTGAACGCGGTGACGTAGGCGGAGGACGACCACAGGGCCGTGACCAGGCCGAAGATCAGGGCCAGTCCGGCGCCCGGAGCGGTCGCGAGCGATCCGATCACCGGCGCGATCGTCTCCGAGGCGGAGGATCCGAGGACCCGCTCGAGCACCGGCATGACCGTCTCGAGGGTCTGCTGGCGTTGCCCGAGAATGCCCAGGAGGGAGAGCGCGGCGATGAGGCCGGGGAAGACCGCCAGCACCGAATAGTAGGTGAGCGCGGCGGCCAGGTCGGTTCCCTGGTCGGACAGGAACCCGCGGACGGCGCGACCGGTGGCGTAGCGCCAGCCGGCGGGCGGGATCTCGGCCGGCGATCCGGAGGCGGTGCTGCGCTCGGAACTCGGCGTCGGATCGGTGTTCACAGGGCCTCCAGGTGATCGACGCTCGACTGCCACGCTCCTCGGTTCCCAGCCTACGTGCCCTGGTGGCGGGGGGACACGGTGTGGCACGGTTGACGGGAGGGTCGGAACGACAGAACGGACGACGCTGATGAGAAGGTCATGGGCGGACCAGCCGCCACGCATCAAGGTCCTCGTGTGCGCGCTCGCCGGGATCCAGCTCGGACTGCTCGGTGCGGCCCACTGGGACCTGTCCCACCGCGACGCGGCGCAGATCCGCGGCTCCAAGGGGAGATGGCGCGCGATCACGTTGATCAACTTCGTCGGCCCGATCTGGTACTTCGCGAGAGGTCGGCGCTGACGCGCCCCAGCCGATCACCCGTCCTCCCACCCGGGCCTTACCCGAGCGAGAGCACACTCAAGCCCGGGAACAGCGCGAAGAGCACGGTGATCGGGAGGATGAGGAAGACGACCGGGATCATCATGGCGACCTCCTTGCGGCCGGCCGCCTCCATGAGTTCCCGGTGCCCGATCACCCGGGCGTCCACGGCCTGGGACTGGAGCACCTCGGCCAGCGGCGTCCCGCGTTCGATGGCGGTGGCCACCCCGTCGGTGAACCGGGCGATCGCCGGCAGGTCGGTGCGCCCGGCCATCCGTTCGAGCGCCTCCGCCACTCCCCGGCCGGAGCGCACGTCGGCCAGGGTCCGGTCGATCTCCGCCGCGAGCACCCCCGAGGTCGTGGCGGCGAGTCGTTCGAGCGCCGCCAGGGGAGACTCACCGGCGCTGATCGCCAACGCCAGCAGCTCGGCGACCGTGGGGAACTCGGCCGCCATCGCCCGCTCCCGGTCGCGCACGGCGCGGGTGAGCAGGTGGTCGCGCAGGAGCGCCCCGGTCAGGGCGCACAGGAGCACGAGCACCGTGAGCGGCACGAGCCGCACCCCGCGGGTGGCACCGACGAGCAGAGCGAGGGCCAGGCCGCCGGCGAGCCCGCCGACCGCCCACAGCACCTGCTCGATCCGGAAGGCCTCGACGTTCGGCTCCGCGCCGGTGCGCACGAGCCGGCGCTCGATCGAACCCGACCGTGATCCGAGCCGTTCCAGCAGCCGTCCGATGTCGGTCAGCACCGGTGCGATGACCCGCTCGACGTACGGGAACGGGGTGGCCCGGGCGGCGAGCAGCGCGGAGGTGGCCGGAGCCTCCCGCAGGTAGGGGCCGACCCGGTCGATGAGCCGCGGCCGGCGTGCACTCACCCGCCAGGCCACGAGCGCGGCGCCCAATCCGAACAGCAACCCCACGACCGCGCCGGTCGCGCTCAGGCTCTCGGTCATCGCAGCACCCGCGCGTCCTCCGGCAGCCGGCCGATGCGGACCATGAGTGCGTAGGCCACGACGGTCACCGCGGCGCCGATGACGAGGACGACGACCCCTGCCGCGGTGTCGAACGCGCGGGCCGTCTCCCCCCTCGTGGCGAGCAGCGCGAGCACGATCCAGGGTGCGACGGCGGCCACGCGCGCACCGTTGACGGTCCAGGACTGGCGGGCGGCGAGTTCGGCCCGGGTGCGCAGGTCGTCGCGCAGGAACTGCGAGAGCGTGCGCAGCAGCCGGCCCAACTCGGTGCCGCCGACCTCCCTCGTGAGGCGGAGCGCCTCGATGATCCGATCTGCCACCGGGTCGGCGAGCCTGTCCTTGAGCAGGTCGAGGGAGTCCGAGAACCGGCCGGTGGCGCGATAGTCGGCGGCGAAGACGGCGAAGTCGGGCCGGAGTTCGGCCGGGCCCCGGTCGGCGAGCGCCAGCATCGCCTCGGGCAGCGACATGCCGGCGCGGATCGCGGAGAGCAGGTCGTCGACGACGTCCGGCCACAGCTCCCGGACCTCCCGGATGCGGCGCCGGGCCCGGAACTGCACGTAGCCCGCGGGAGCCGCGGCCGCCATGAGGGCGAAGGAGCACGAGACCGCGACCGAGCCGCTCAGGGCGAGCCCGCCGAGATAGACGACGAGCGCGAGCCCGATCGAGACGGCGGCGAGCGCCGTGGGGGTGACCTGATGCATGCCCGCCTGCGTGAGCCGGTCGTGTGCCCGCGCCCGCCAGGAGGACGGAGCGGACTCCTTCGGTGGCGGCGGATCCCAGCAGGACCACCAGATGCACACGAGGCCCGCGCCGAGCAGCAGGCCGGTCACCGTGCCCATGAGCGCTCCGGGGCGGGCTGGAGGAGATCGGCCAGGTCGTAGCCGAGCCGGTGGAACCGCTCCTCGTGCGGGGGCATGCCGTCGCCGCGCGCGAGTCGGCCCTCCCGCAGTTCGAACAGCGTGGCCGTCTCGATCACGGAGCCCTCGACGCGACCGGTGACGGCGAGGATCTCGCGGGTGCGGCGATGCCCGTCCCGATCGAGGTCGAGGTGCACGATGAGATCGATCGCGCTCGCGACCGTCGGCACGACGAACCGGTCGGAGATGTTCTCTCCGGCCAGCAGCGGCAGGGTGCACATCTTCACCAGGGCCTCCCGCGCGGAGTTCGCGTGCACGGTGGCCATGCCCGGGATGCCGCTGTTGAGCGCGATGAGCAGGTCGAGCGCCTCCGCCTCACGCACCTCCCCGATGATCAGCCGGTTCGGCCGCATCCGCAGGGCCTCCTTGACGAGCCGGCGCAGCGGGATCTCGCCGGTGCCCTCGAGGTTCGGCTGGCGGCACTGCATCGCCACGACGTCCCTGCCCGCGGGCCGCAGCTCGAACACCTCCTCGCACGTGATCACGTGCTCCCCGCCGGGGATCGCGCCGGCGAGGCTGTTCAGCGCCGTCGTCTTTCCGGCCTGGGTGGCGCCGGAGACGAGGATGCTCAGTCCGGCCGTGACGGAGGCCTCGAGGAAGGTCGCGGCCGCCGGGGTGAGGGAGCCGAGGTCGACGAGGTCGCGGATGTGGTCGGCGCGGGCGATGTACTTGCGGATGTTCACCGCCCAGTGCCGGCGGGTGACGTCGGGGATGACCACGTGGAGCCGCTCCCCGCCGGGCAGCGAGGCGTCGACGAACGGGGTGCTCAGGTCGAGGCGGCGCCCGGTGGAGCGCAGCATCCGTTCGACCAGGTCGTGCACCTGCCGCTCGGTGAGCAGCGTGGTGGTCAGTTCGGCCTTGCCGTGTCGGGCCACGAAGACCAGGCCGGGTTCGTTGATCCAGATCTCCTCGATCTCCGGGTCGTCGAGGTAGCGCTGGAGCGGCCCGAAGCCCACGACCACGTCGTGCAGGGCCTTGGCGGCCTCGGTGAGGTCGGGCAGCTGCGGAACGATCCCGCGCAGCGAGCGGGTCTCGTAGTCGGCGAGTGCCTCGGCGATGAGCTCGCGGGTCCGGGTGTCGTCGCGTGCCGGGTCGAGTCCGCGGCGACGGATGAGTTCGCGGACCTCGACTTCGAGCAACTGTGCGGCAGTGGACATGGTGAGCCTCGAGGCACCAAGCTACGCGGAAACCGCGGGCGTGTCCGGGAGTTGGGGAGGCTGTGGACGACCCGGGCCCTACCGCGCCACGGCCGCCCCGATCGCCGCGATCGACTCCCGCATGATCGGGGCGGGGGTGGCGAAGTTGTAGCGCAGGAAGCCGGGCGCCCCGCAGGCCGCGCCCGAGGTGGCGGCCACGCCGGCGCGGCTGCGCAGGTAGTCGGCCGGTTCCGCGGGCAGGCCGGCCTCGCGCAGGTCGAGCCAGCCGAGGTAGGTGCCCTCCGGCGGGATGTACTCGGCGCCGGGCAGGTGCTCGGCCACGAGGCCGGCGAGCTCGCGCCGGTTCGCGTCGAGGTAGCCGATCGTCGCGTCGAGCCAGTCGAGCGCGCCGGTGTAGGCGGCCGTGTGGGCGATGACCCCGAGGGTCGAGGTCCCCTCCGCGGTTCGACCGGCCCGTGCCTGCCACACCGCCCGGTCGGCGTCGTTGGAGAGCACGAGTTGGGCCGCCTTGAGGCCCGGCAGGTTCCACGCCTTCGAGGCCGAGGTGGCCGTGATCGTGTGTCCGGCCGTGGTCTCGTTCAGGCTCGCGTACGGCACGTGCCGGTGCCCGTCGAACACCAGCGGGGCGTGGATCTCGTCGGAGAACACTCGCCCGCCCTTGGCCTCGACCACCTCGGAGATCGCGAGCAGCTCCGCCGGCTCTAGTACCCGCCCGATCGGGTTGTGCGGGTTGCACAGCACGAACAACTGGCCCGGCACCGTGAACGCCGCCGCCAGCGCGTCGAGATCGTAGACGTACCGGTCCCCGTCGCGGACCATCGCCACCTGCACCACCGACCGCGAGCAGTAGCCCGGGATCGTCAGGAACGGCATGTACGCGGGTGTGGGCACGATCACCGGGGAACCGGCCGGGGTGAACCGCTCGATGATCGCCGAGAGCGCGGTGAGCACGTCGGGCAGCGGTCGCACGTCGCCCGGGTTCACGGCCCAGCCGTACCGGTCGGCGGCGAAGCCGGCGAACGCCTGCGCCAGGTCCGCCGTGAGCCGCGGCGGCAGGTAGCCCACGAGCCCGCGGGCGACCGCGTCGTGCAGCGCGGCGGCGATCGGCTCGGCCAGGCCGAAGTCCATCTCCGCGATCCACGCCCCCACGGACTCCGGGAACGCCGACCACTTCATGCCCCCGACGGCTCGCAGCTGCTCGGCGGTGATGGCGTCGTAGGCGCCCATGGCGGAATCCTCTCGTTCGGCGTGATCCTTCGACGAACTGTATTGCCCGCCGCCCGCGGCGTACCGGCGGAGGCCGACTCGTCTCACGAACCGGCCCGGGGCGCCTCAGGAGGGGATGCGGCCCGCCGGCGCGCCGCGCAGGTCGGGATGGGCGAAGGCGAAGCCGGCCCGGGTGCGGCCCACCCGGCGACCTCGTAGCCGCGCTCGGTCAGGTCGCGGACGGCATGCCGGTCAGCGGAAGCAGACCGTCGGGGAGGAGATGCCGTAGCCGAGGGCCTCGAGGAAGGCGAGCGGGTCGGTGGTGTAGGCGCCGGTCGCCGGGTCGAAGTAGCCCGTGGTCCGCGGTGTGGCCTCCTCGCTCCGGTCCTCGGACGGGTCCTCGGATGGGTCGTCCGTGGGCTCCTCGGTGGCGTCGCCCGTCGGCTCGTCCGTGGGGGAGGGGGTGTCCGTCGGCCCGCTCGGCGAGGGCGAGGGCCGATCCGTCGGGGTCTCGCCCGTGGGCGTCTCGCTCGGGTCGGGGGTCTCGCCCGTGGGCGTCTCGCTGGGGTCGGGGGTCTCGCCCGTGGGGGTCTCGCTCGGGTCGGGGGTTTCGCTCGGGTCCGGGGTCTCGCCCGTGGGGGTCTCGCTCGGGTCGGGCGTCTCGGTCGGGTCCGGGCTCTCACCCGTGGGGGTCTCGCTCGGGTCGGTCGGCGACGGCGAGGACTCGCCGTCCGTGGCCGATTCGGACGGGTCGGGGAGGGTGGCGTCGGAGGGGCTCGCCTCGGGTGAGACGGAGGTCGCGGAGGGATCCGGGGCGGTGCCGGCGAGCATCCGCGGCGGCACCATGAGGCCGAGCCCCTTGGTCACGGGCGCCGTGGCGTGGATCTCGACGTGGACGTGGGGCCCGGTCGAGTTGCCGTTCGAGCCGACCTCGGCGATCACCTCGCCGGCGCGGACCTTCTGCCCGGCCTCGACGAAGACGCCGTCGGGGTACATGTGCACGTACCACGAGGAGAACTTCTTGCCGTCGACCTCGTGGTCGACGATCACCAGCTCGCTCGAACGGCCCGCCCGGCCGGGGCCGGTGTAGGAGACGATCCCGTCCGCGACGACGTGGATCGGGGTGCCGAACGGGGCTGCCATGTCGGTGCCCGCATGGAGCATGTAGCGCCCGCCGAACGGGTTGCTGCGCATGCCGTACTTGGAGGTGATGCGGTACGTGCCGGGCATGAGGGGGGAGGAGATGCACACCTCGCCCTCACCCACCTGGGCCTCGCCTTCGGGTGGGGCCGTGGCCGTCACGTTCCCGAAGAGACTCCCGAAGCCGAGGAGGGCTCCGGCCGTGGTCGGCGACACGATCTGCACCGGCACGCTGCTCGGCAGGAGCGGCTGGGTCAGCGCGGGGCTGCCGACGTCGACGAGCGCCGGGTCGACCGCGGAGTAGGCGGGCTCCGGTGGGCGCCCGGCCCCCGTGATGGTGATCGCCACGAGCACGGTCGCGGCAGCCAGCATCGCGCCGGTGTGGCGACGGTTGCTGCGTGTGGGGCGCGCGTTGCGGTGGAACCATCGCGACGGTGAGAGTGGCATGCGTGAACGGATCTTCCTCGTGGACGTTGGTCACCGAGTGTAACGCTCATCACTGTACCCGTCAGTTCGTGATGCCTCATACCCCTCCGCGGCACCACGCCCCCGCCAATGCAGAGGGCCGGATCGCTCCCGAGGGAGTGATCCGGCCCTGTGCCGTGCAATCGACCTGCTGGTGTCCGGAGGGGGACTTGAACCCCCACGCCCGATAAAGGGCACTAGCACCTCAAGCTAGCGCGTCTGCCATTCCGCCACCCGGACGGGTGGTGTTCTCCGGCAACTTCGATTGCCTTTGAACGCAGGTAAACGTACCACGGGGGCAGAGGGTGGAACCAATCCTGCCCCGCGGGCGCATGAGACGCCGATCACAGCGGCGCCCAACTAGGCTGAGCACACCGACGAGGCCGTGCACACCGACGAGAAGGGCCGACCGTATGTCCGCATCGACCACCCGCGCCGACCAGCTCCGCCGGGCCGAACTGGATGCGGTGCGCATGTGCCGCGAACTCATCCGGATCGACTCCACCAACCCCGGCGACAACACGGGCCCGGGGGAGCGTGCCGCCGCCGAGTACGTGATGGAGCAGCTGACCGACGTCGGCTACGACCCGGTCTACCTCGAATCCGACGACCGCCGCGGAAACGTGATTCTGCGGATCCCCGGCACGGACTCCGCCCGCGATGCCCTCGTGGTGCACGGCCACACCGACGTCGTGCCCGCGGACGCCTCCGAATGGAAGATGGATCCGTTCGGCGGCGAGGAGATGGACGGCATGATCTGGGGCCGCGGGGCCGTGGACATGAAGAACATGGACGCGATGATCCTCGCGGTCGTGCGCGACATGAAGCGCTCGGACTGGCGACCCCGCCGCGACCTCGTGGTCGCGTTCTTCGCCGATGAGGAGGCGGGCGGCACCTACGGGGCCCGCTGGCTCGTGGACCGCCACGCGGACCTGTTCGCCGGGGCGACCGAGGCGATCAGCGAGGTCGGGGGCTACTCGGTGGAGGTGGACGGCCGCCGCGTCTACCTCCTGCAGACGGCGGAGAAGGGCCTGGCATGGCTGCGCCTGCTGGCGCGGGGCACGGCGGGGCACGGCTCGCAGATCAACACCGACAACGCCGTGACCGAGCTCGCCGGCGCCATCGCGCGGATCGGCGCCCACCGCTTCGAGACGGCGCTCCACCCGACCGTGCGCGACCTCCTCGCCGGTGTCGCCGACCTGACCGGGCGCCCGTTCGACCCGGCGGATCCGGCCACGATCGACGACCTCGTGGCGGCCCTGGGCCCGGCCTCGAAGTTCGTGGGCGCGACCCTGCGCACGAACGCGAACCCGACCCGGCTCGACGCGGGCTACAAGGCCAACGTCATCCCCGGCGGTGCCAGCGCCGCGGTCGACCTGCGGTTCCTGCCCGGGGAGGAGGAGGCGGCGATGGCCACGATCGCCGAACTCGCCGGCGAGAACATCACAATCGAGGACATCCACCGCGATATCGCCCTCGAGGCGCCGTTCTCCGGTGGCCTCGTGGACCGGATGATCGGCTCCCTCGACGCGGAGGACCCCGGCGCGCTCGTGCTGCCGTACATGCTCTCCGGCGGAACCGACAACAAGTCCCTCGCCCGACTCGGCATCACCGGCTACGGCTTCGCGCCGCTGCGGCTCACTCCGGACCTCGACTTCGCCGGCATGTTCCACGGGGTCGACGAGCGGGTGCCGGTCGACGCGATCGAATTCGGGGTGCGGGTGCTGGCCCGCTTCCTCGCGGACGCCTGAGAGAGGTGTTCAGGAGCTGTAGGCGAGCTCGGGGTCGAAGGTCGACCGGACACGGATGATGCGCCGGCGCAGCCACACCTTGCGTTCCCCGCCCATGTAGATCCGGTGCCGGGCGAGCTCCCAGCGGCCGTATTCGGCCTGCTCCGTCAGGAGCGAACGCACCTCGCCGCGGCTGACCCCGCGCGGCAGGGTGACCACCCGGACCTCGTACTCGGCGGCTGACTGACGACTCACTGCCATGGGCCCACCATAATCGGTCGTGCGGTTTGCGCGCAGGAGCGATACCGTCTGTGTCATGCCCATCGACCCGCGCGCCGCGCTCGACCAACTCATCGCCGCCTTCGAGGATCACTACGCGATCGCCATGCAGGTCCACGACGCCGATGACGACGCGGTGCTCGACTCCGCCGACGAGCTCGGCGACGCCTTCGACATCTACGACGAGGCCCTCTTCGAGGCCACCGGCGTCGACACCCCGCTCGACAACATCGACGACGACGACTACGACGATGATGATGACGACGAGGACGACGACCTCGACGACGAGGGCGACGAGGACGACGAGGACCTCGACGACGAGATCGACGAGGACGACCTCCACGCCGAGGAGCGCGACGGCATCGACCTCTAGCTAGGAGACCTCGTCGAGCACCGCTCGGATCTGTGCCGGCAGCACGAGGTCGTCACCGCTGAGGAGCCCGGCGAGCTGGGCCGGCGTCCGCGCGCCCACGACGGCGCTCGCCACCTGCGGGGCGTCCCGCACCCATGCGAGGGCGACCTCCGCCGCCGTCCGCCCGAGCCCGTCGGCGGCCGCGGTCACGGCCTCGACGATCGAGCGCGCGTCCTGAGTCAGGTACGGCTCGACGAAGCCGCGCAGATGGGGCGAGGCGGCCCGCGAGTCCGCCGGGATCGAGTGGCGATACTTGCCGGTGAGCACGCCCCGCCCGAGCGGGGACCAGGCGAGGATCCCGCATCCGAGCCCCGCGCACGCCGGCACGAGTTCCGTCTCGACGTCCCGGGCGAGGAGGGAGTACTCGACCTGTGCCGCGGCCAGGCCCGGCTCGTCACCGAGCAGGGTGGCCGCCTGGGCCGTGCGCCATGCCGGGAAATTCGACAGGCCGACGTACCGCACCCGGCCGGAGGAGACGGCCATCCGCAGCGCGGAGAGGGTCTCGGCCAGGGGAGTGACCGGATCGGGGGCCTGCACGAACCACAGGTCGAGATAGTCGGTGCCGAGCCGCGTCAACGTGGCGTCGAGGGAGGCGAGCAGGTGCCCCCGGGAGGCGTCGACGCCGTCGGGGCGGACACCGGACTTGGAGGAGAGGACGATCTCGTCGCGGCTGACCGAGGTCGTGAGGATCTGCCCGATGACGGCCTCGGCGCGGCCGTCGCCGTAGCTGCCGGCGGTGTCCACGAGCGTGCCGCCGGCATCGAGCAGCGTGCGCAGTTGCTGATCCGCCTCGTGCTCATCCGTGTCGCGCCCCCAGGTGAGGGTCCCCAGACCGATCGCCGATACCCGCAATCCGCTCGAGCCCACGCGCCGCAGTTCCATGGCCGCAGGCTACCTCCGCCAAGGCAGGTTGATCGTTCAAGTGTTTGTTAGGCTCGGGATGTGCATTCATGGTCGCGTCCCGAGATTCCGTCCCTGCCCGGCGCCGGGGTCATCCCGACGATCACCGATACCGCGACGGGACGGGCGATTCGAGCCGTGAGCGGATCGCGCGAGAACCCGACGGCGAGCATGTACGTCTGCGGAATCACGCCCTATGACGCGACGCACCTGGGACACGCCGCTACGTACGTGGCCTACGACGTCCTCTATCGGGCCTGGCTCGACGCCGGCCTCGAGGCGACGTACATCCAGAACGTGACCGACGTGGACGACCCACTGCTCGAACGCGCCGAGGCGCTGGGGATCGATTGGCGTGAGCTCGCCGAGTCCCAGACCGATCTGTTCCGCGGCGACATGGACGCGCTTCGGGTGATTCCCCCCACGGAACTCGTCGGCGTGGTCGAATCGATGCCGCTCGTGGTCGACGGCGTCACCGCGATGGACGACTCCGCCGTCGCCTACCCGGTCGGGCGCGACTACTACGCGGACCTGAGCGTCGATGCGCACTACGGCGAGGAGAGCGGCTACGACCGCTCCACCCAGCTCGAACTCTTCGCCGAGCGCGGCGGGGATCCAGACGTTCCGGGCAAGCGCGATCCGCTCGACCCACTGCTCTGGCGCGGCCGGCGCGAGGGTGAACCGCACTGGGACGGCGGGGTGCTCGGCGAGGGCCGCCCCGGCTGGCACGTCGAGTGTGCCGTGATCGCGCGCAAGTACCTTCCCGTTCCGTTCACCGTGCAGGGCGGCGGGGAGGATCTGATCTTCCCGCACCACGAGATGTCCACCTCGCACCTGCGGATGCTCACCGGCGAGAGCGAGCCGGCCGGGCTGTTCATGCACACCGGCCTCATCGCCTATCAGGGCGAGAAGATGAGCAAGTCGCTCGGGAACCTCGTGTTCGTCTCCGAACTGCTGTCGGACGGCGTGCCCGCCCCGGTCATTCGGCTCCTGTTGGTCGGGCACCACTTCCGCGAGAACTGGGAGTACACGGCCGCCGACCTGGACGTGGCGCGGGACCGGTGGCAGGCCTGGCGGGAGGCGGCGGAGCGTCCCGGCGGCACGGGGGAGGCCGGGGGCGTCGTCCTCACGGCGATGCGGGCCGCGCTCGCGGACGACCTGGACACGCCCGCGGCCGTCGCGGCCGTGGACGAGTGGGCCCGTGCCGGCGGGGGCGACGGGCGACTCGTGCGCGATGCGGTGGACGCGTTGCTCGGGGTCTTGCTCGACGCCTGAGCGCTCGGCCGGCGCTCGCGCGGCGACTGATCGGCGGGTGCGGGGTGCTCGGCGGGGACCACGCCTAGCGGGCCTCCGGGCCCTCGCCGTCGCCGCGTCGACGCAGGAAGCGCTCGAATTCGCGCGCGATCGCCTCGCCGCTCGCCTCCGGCAGTTCGGCGGTGTCCTTCGCCTCCTCGAGCTGGCGCACGTACTCGGAGATCTCGGGGTCCTCGGCCGCCAGTTCGTCGACTCCCTGCTGCCATGCCCGGGCGTCCTCGTCGAGGTCGCCGGTGGCGATGCGCTCGCCCACGACGTCCTCGAGCAGCCCGAGCAGGGCCAGGGTGGCCTTGGGGGAGGGGGGCTGGGCCACGTAGTGCGGGACGGCCGCCCAGATCGAGAGCGCGTGCATCCCGCGCGCCTGCGCCAGCTGGGCGAGCACACCCACGATGCCGCTCGGCCCCTCGTACTCAGACGTCTCGATGTCGAGGAGCGCCTGCACCTTCGTGTCGTCGGAGGTGGCCTGCACCGGGATCGGGCGGCTGTGGGGTGCGTCCGCGAGCAGGGCTCCGAGGCAGACGATCGTGCCGACGTTCAGCTCTTCGGCCTTCGTGAGGAGTTCATCGCAGAAGGTGCGCCATTTGAGCGATGGTTCGACCCCCTGGGCGAACACGATGCTGCGACCCTCGGGGCTGAGCGCGACCGAGAGGGAGGTCACCGGCCAGCTGAGGCGGCGCTCCCCGTCGTCGTCGAGGCTCGTGACCGGGCGGTTCACCTGGAAATCGTGGTACTCCTCGGGGTCGATCGTGTCGACCTCCCGAGCATTCCACTCGGTCGCCAGCCAATGCACGGCGGCGGTCGCGGCGCCGCCGGCGTCGTTCCAGCCTTCGAAGGCCGCGATGAGCATCGCCGGCGCGGATTCGGATTGGGGTAGCGGACTCACACAGCCAGCCTAGTCGGACCATTCCGTGGGCGGCGCAGCGGGTGGCCGTGCGGTCGATCGGTGCCTGCTCGGGGCTGAGCCTCGTCGCGTGGGTGGGCTCCGGCCTGGTGCGGGGTCGGAGGGATGGCCCGGGCGTCGTGGCCGTTCAGTCGACGAGACTGGGCGGGTCCTCAGACGATGGGCGTTCGGACCGGTCGGCCCCGCGACAAGCCGGCCGCCTCGGATGGGCCGGCTGCTTCAGAAGGGTGGTTCGTCGGGGTAGCGGCGGGCGTCGTCTTCCTCGGCGGCGCGGTGGGCTGCGCGGGTGGTGTCGGCGCGGTCGCTCAGGCGGGTGTCTCGGCTGTGGACGATGGCGAGGGTGTCGGGGGTGGCCTGGGACCAGTGGGCCCGGTTGGCGCGTTCGCGCTGCGGGGAGAGCGGCGCGGGCGCGGCGGGCGAGGTCGTCTCGGGCGGGGCCACCACGCCCGGGGCACGGGTTGTGTCCGCGGCATGAGCTGCGCCGGATGCACGGGCTGTCACGATCGGGCCGGACGCGCTGGTGCCGCGGACGGTGGTGCCGAGGGCGGTGTTCTCGGGGGTGCCGGTCTTCGTGCTGGTGGCCGGCTGGATCGCTCCCGTGCCGCCGCTGGTGCCGCCGCTCGTGGCGGCGTTCTCGGTGTTTTCGTGCGTGTCGCGGTGCTCGCCCGTGCCACAGCTCCCGGCGGGTTCGGTGTGCTGAGCGGTCTCGATGCTCTCGGCGGTCTCGATGGGGCCGATGGGGCCGGTGGGGCCGGTGGTGGCCTGGGTGTCGAGGGTGCCCCAGGGGGTGCGTAGGAGGCGGATGCCGTGGGGGCCGGTCCACAGGTAGGTGCCGGCGTCGAGCTTGGCGTAGGACCAGGCCGCGTGACGCCCGCGCGAGGCGGAATCGGTGTGGGCGTGGGTCTTGAGGCGGTGATGCGCCCTGCACAGCGGGGCGAGGTTGCACGGGCAGGTCGCGCCCCCGGTCACGACCACGCCGCCGCCCTCGCCGCTCCCGCTGCCGGCGGCGCTCCCGCCGGCGTCGTGCCCGCCGTGTCCGTCGCGCCCGTCGTGTGCGGCGTGTCTGTCGTGCCTGGTGCGTGTGGTGGTGTGCCAGGCGTCGATGTGGTCGAGGTCGCAGGCGCGGGCGGTGCGGGTGCACCAGGGGAAGGCGCATCGGTCGGTGGTCAGGATGGCCTGGGTGCGCATCCGTTCGGTCGGGGTGTAGGAATCGGTCGCGAGGGGCTCGTCCAGATCGAGGACCGGGCGCACGATGATCTCGGGCACGAAACACGACCCGGACCCACCCGCGCCGGGCAGACCGGTCCCGAGCAGACCGGTCCCAGGCAGACCGGTCCCAGGCAGACCGGTCCCAGGCAGACCGGTTCCGGGCAGCACGGTCTCGGCCAGACCGGTGCCGGGCAGTACGGTTCCGGGCCGTCCCGGGGATGCGGGCGCAGCTGTCCCGTTGAGGCACGGCCCCTCGGGCACACCCGTCCCCTGAGGGCCGGGCGCGGGTGTGCCCGGTGCCGCGGGCGCGTGTGCGGGCGGCAGGGTGGTGGGGCGGTGGAAGAGGGAGCCGAGTTCGGCGGCGGTGATGACCGCGCCGCGGGGTAGGCCGCGGGCCTCGACCCGGACCGGGACCCGGCGCAACCGTTCACGATCGAACCCGCCACCCACGGCCCGCCCGCCGGCACCCGACACACCACGATCACCACGATCACCGGAATCGGAACGATCACCCGGATCGCCGGGATCGCCCCGATCGCCGGGTGGTCGTGGTGGGCTGGTGGTCAGGAGTCCGGCGGGCCAGAGGTCGGCGGCCTGGAGGTGCAGGTACATCAGGATCCGGCCCCGTGGCACGCCCGCACCACCCGTCCCCGGCGCGCCCTGATGACCCGCCGCGCTTGCCGAGCCCTGATGACCGGCCGCGCCCTGATGACCCGGGGTGCTGGATGGTTCGAAGGTTCCGGACTGCTCGGCGACCCCGGACTGCTCGGCGGCCCCGGCCTGCTCGGCCTGCTCGGCGGTGCCATCGGACGGTGGGCAGATACGACCGAACGTGCCCGGCTCGCCCGGGCGGCCGGACTCGCCCGGGCGGACGGACTCGCCCGGGCGGACGGGGGCACCCGGGCGGACGGGGTCGCCCGGTCGGGCGGGCGTCGCGTGCGGGTCGGGCGGGGCTGGTTGGTCGGTGCCGGTGGGGGTGCAGCCGGGCAGGGGTGTGTGGCCGTAGCGGGCGCGGGCGAGGTCGCCCAGGGCGTAGGCGCGTAGGTCTCCGGCGGGCAGGTCCCAGCCCTGGGCCTGGATCATGCCGGCGAGGTGATCGATCACGTCCTGCAGGATCCGGCCATCGGCCGCGGGTAGGACCGCGTGCATGCGCGAGTCCCCGGTGGCGGTCTCGGCGTGGGTGAAGGTGACATCCCGGGCCGGGCCCTGATCGGCGGCTTGTTCGGCGGCCTCGTACTCGGTGGGCATGTGCCGGATGAGGGCCTCCTTGATCAGCCCATCGAGCTGGGAACGTCCGAAGTTCAACGGCACGAGTGAGAGCTGGGAGTCGACGAACCCGCAGGCCTCGACCGACAGGAACAGGGTCGCCGCCGCGATCTGACGGGCCCGCCAGACCCGCACCCGCCCGGCCAGGGCCCGGGCGAACAGCAGCGGGAGCCGGGTACGTAACTGTTCGGCCTCGAGCAGGAGACGCTGGGCGGCGTCCAGGCCCATCCCGGCCCCGGCCGCGAACGTGGAGATCGAGTACTCCTCCACCGTCCACAACCCCCGCTGCCCCGATCCCACACCCGGAACCAGATCCGCGGCCGTCAACGGATGCGACGCCGGATCCGTAGCACGATCCAGCACGCTCGTCACGCCGTCGGGACCATCGCTGCTGCTCCGGCTGCCGCTCCTCCGGGTGTTCGTGTTGTTGTTGGCGGCGGCGGTGTGGATCGCGGTGATCTCGCGCTGGCGGGCGTCGTGATCGATCTGGTCCCATTCGGCCTTCTGGGCCAGGGTGGCCTCCACGACCAGCGGGGGCAGATGGGCCAGGGTGTCCTCCCCCTCGTCCTCGGCCGCGATCACATACGGATGATGCTCGACCCACATCGCCGCCAACGCGAGCCGCTCGATCATCACCTCGTCCATGACCTCCCGGCCCCGACGCAGCCGGGCGAGCATGGCCGAATCATCGACCACCTCCCGCTCGAACCGCTGAAGTTCCATAGAAAACATCGTCCCAGCACCCACCGACATTCCCCCGAGACACCATCGGTGACTCGGTGACTCGGGGACTTAGCGAATCGGCGACTCGGCAACGGGTTGCGTCCGGTGGGGGTCGCGGGCCGGAGTTCGTGACCCTCGGCCGCACGGCTGCGGGACGCGGCTGGCCGGGACGAGGCCGGCGACGGGCCAGTGCATGCCGGCTCGTTCGGAGGGTCGTTCGACGATGGTGTCGCAGCCGGACTCGACCGGGCCGGAGCCGAGGGGAGACGCATGGCGGGAACCCGCACCTGCGCGACCGGCCCGAGCGGGCACGACCGGCGGACGCGAGCGCGCACGGAATCGGTGCCGGCACGATGCCGAGAGCAGGAGGTAGGAGAGCCGAACCCGCAAATCCGCGGGTACACCGAGGGACGCGCTGCATTCCGCGACGGAGGAGACCGACGAAACCCGCGGGCCGTCGTCCCCACGCGAGCGCCGTCGGACCGAACCACACGCGGACGGATCGTGCGCGACTCGACTCCGGTCGACGGAGCCGAGTCGAGTCGAGCAGCACCGGCGGGACTCACGCGGGCCAGGTCCACTCCCTGATCTCGGGAGGATCCTCGCCGTGGGCGCGCGTGTACGCCCGGGCCGTCGTGCGCGCGTCGGCCATCTCCTGGCGCAGCTCGGCCGCGCGAGTGCCGAGCCCCGGCACTCGGTCGATCACGTCCATCACCAGGTGGAACCGGTCGAGCTCGTTGAGCATGACCATGTCGAACGGGGTGGTCGTGGTGCCCTCCTCCTTGTAGCCGCGCACGTGGATCCGGGAGTGGTTCGTGCGCCGGTAGGTGAGCCGGTGGATGAGCCACGGATACCCGTGATAGGCGAACACCACGTGCTTGTCCGTGGTGAACAGCGAGTCGAATTCCCGGCCGGGGAGCCCGTGCGGATGCTCCCGCTCGTCCTGGAGGCGCATGAGGTCGACCACGTTGATCACGCGGACCCGCAGCTCCGGGAGACGGGTGCGCAGCAGGTCGGCGGCCGCGAGGGTCTCGAGCGTCGGCACGTCTCCCGCGCACGCGAGGACGACGTCGGGGTCGCCGGCATCGTTGCTCGCCCACGGCCAGATCCCGATTCCCCGGGTGCAGTGCGCGACCGCCTCCTCGATCGTGAGCCACTGGGGCTGCGGCTGCTTGCCCGCGACCACCACGTTGACGTAGTCGCGGCTGCGGAGGCAGTGATCGTAGGTGCTGAGCAGCGTGTTCGCATCCGGTGGGAGATACACCCGGATCACGTCCGCCTTCTTGTTCACCACGTGATCGATGAAACCCGGGTCCTGGTGGCTGAAGCCGTTGTGATCCTGGCGCCACACGTGCGAGGAGAGGAGGTAGTTGAGCGAGGGGATCGGCATCCGCCACGGCAGGGTGCGGGTGACCTTGAGCCACTTGGCGTGCTGATTGAACATGGAGTCGACGATGTGCACGAACGCCTCGTAGCTGTTGAACAGGCCGTGTCGGCCCGTGAGCAGGTAACCCTCGAGCCAGCCCTGGCACAGATGCTCCGAGAGCACCTCCAGCACCCGCCCGGTCGGGGTCAGGTCGGCATCGCCGGGCAGGCGGTCCCCGATCCACGCCTTCCCGCCGGCCTCGATCGTGGCATCGAGCCGGTTCGAGGCCGTCTCGTCCGCGCCGACGATGCGGAAGTTGTCCGGGTTGCGCCGCACGACCTCGGCGAGCCAGCCGCCCAGCACCCGCGTGGCCTCGGCGACCGCCCCGCCCGGGGCGGGTACGGCGACGGCGTACTCCCGGAAGTCCGGGAGGTGGAGGTCGCGGGTGAGATGGCCGCCGTTCGTGTGGGGATTGGCGCTCATGCGCCGCGTGCCGGTGGGATTGAGGCGGCGGGGCAACTCGGCGAGGCGCCCGTCGGCGTCGAACAACCCCTCGGGCCGGTAGCTGCGCATCCACTCCTCGAGCCGGCGGCGATGCGCGGCGTTCTCGCGCACCCCACTGAGCGGCACCTGGTGTGCTCGATGGGTGTTCTCGATCGGGGTGCCGTCGACCTCCCGCGGCCCGGTCCAGCCTTTCGGCGTGGCGAACACGAGGACCGGCCACGCCGGCCGGATCGTCTCCCCGCCGGCGCGGGCCGCGTGTTGGATACGGGCGATCTCGTCGAGCACCTGGTCCAGCACCTGCGCGAACCGCGTGTGGACGGCGCGCGGGTCCTCCCCGTCGAAGCCGCCCGAGAACCAGTACGGCCGGTAGCCGTAGCCGGTGAGCAGCGCGGTCAGCTCCTCCGGTGAGATGCGGGCCAGCACCGCCGGATTGGCGATCTTGTAGCCGTTGAGGTGCAGGATCGGTAGCACGGCGCCGTCGGTGACCGGGTCGAGGAACTTGTTGGAGTGCCAGGAGGCGGCGAGCGGCCCGGTCTCCGCCTCGCCGTCGCCGATGACCGCGGCCACGATCAGGCCGGGGTTGTCGAAGGCCGCTCCGTAGGCGTGGGCGAGGGAGTAGCCCAGTTCCCCGCCCTCGTGGATGGAGCCGGGCGTCTCGGGCGCGACGTGGCTGGGGATCCCCCCGGGGAAGGAGAACTGTCGGAAGAGCGCGCGCATCCCCTCGGCGTCGTCCCCGACCGCCGAGTAGATCTCGCTGTAGGTTCCCTCGAGCCACGCGGCCGACACGAGCGACGGGCCGCCGTGGCCCGGACCGGAGACATAGAACATGTCGAGGTCCCGTTCGATGATCGCCCGGTTCAGGTGCGCGTACAGGAAGTTCTGCCCGGGGGAGGTGCCCCAGTGCCCGAGGAGTCGGGGTTTGATGTGCTCGGCTCGCAACGGCTCCCGCAGGAGCGGGTTGTCGAGCAGGTAGATCTGCCCGACCGAGAGATAGTTCGCGGCCCGCCACCAGGCATCGACCGCAGCCACCTGTGTCTGATCCATCCGTCCACCATCGCGCGCCGGGCCCGGCCGGACCAGGGGGAGGGGGCTGGAAAAACGGCCCGTCCGCGGGATACGACTAGGCTGGCGGGGCGTACATGGGCCGAGACGAACGTGGGAGAACCGGTTGCCTCAACTTGACAGCAGCGTCCGGGCGGAGGAATCCGCCGTCGCCGAGCAGCGACTGCCGGCGGCCGTCCTGTGGGACATGGACGGCACGCTCATCGACACCGAACCGCAGTGGATCGGCGCCGAGATGGCGCTCTCCCGCGCCCACGGGGGCACATGGGACGAGGGCCTTGCCATGGAGCTCATCGGCAAGGCGCTCACCGACAGCGCCGCCCTGCTGCGCGAGCGCGCCGGGATTCCGCTCGGAGACGAGGAGCTCGTCGAGGCCCTCATCGGGCAGGTCGTCGAGAAGGTCCGCGCGGGCGAGGCCGCCTGGCGGCCCGGAGCAGTCGAGCTGCTCGCGGCCCTGCGGGCGGCCGGCGTCCCCTGCGTGCTCGTGACGATGTCCTATGCCCGGCTCGCGGACGTGGTCGTCGACATGCTTCCCCCGGGCAGCTTCGCGGCGCGCATCACCGGCGACATGGTCACCCGCGGCAAGCCGCACCCGGAGCCGTACCTGACCGCGGCCGAACGCATCGGGGTCGACATCGCCGACTGCGTGGCGATCGAGGACTCCGTCCCCGGCGTCGCATCGGCGCTCGCCTCGGGCGCCCGGGTCCTCGGGGTGCCGGCGCACGTGCCCCTGCAGGCCGAGCCGGGCGTGCGGATCATCGAGACCCTCGCCCGCGTGGCGCCCACCGATCTCCTCCCGCTCACGGATCCCGACGCCGCATGAGAACCCCGGCCGCACCTCGGCCGTCCTCCTCCCGCCGTTCGACCACCCCGGGCCTGCGCGTCGGCTCCGTCGCGGGGGCTCCGATCGTGCTCACCCGTGGGTGGGCGCTCATCGCCGTCGTGCTCGTGGTGCTCTTCACCCCGATCGTGCAGAGCCGGCTCGGGATCACGGGCCTGCTGCCGGCCGGGGCGATCGCGCTCGCGATCCCGCTGCTGCTCGCGCTGAGCGTGCTCGCCCACGAACTCGCGCACGGGCTCACCGCCCGCCGCGCCGGCTACGACGTCGACGAGTTCGTCATCTCCCTGTGGGGCGGACACACCTCCTTCGCTCGCGACATCGATCGCCCGGGCGCGTCGGCGCTCGTCGCCGTCGTCGGTCCGCTCGCCAACGCGGCGATCGCGGTGGCGTGCTGGTGGGCGGTCATGGTCACGCCCGGGCACGCCATCGGCTTCTTCCTGCTCACCACGATCGCGATCACGAACGCCGTGGTGGCCGTGTTCAACCTCGTGCCCGCGCTCCCGCTCGACGGCGGCCGCCTCCTCGAGGCACTCATCTGGAAGATCACCGGGGACCGCTACCTCGGGATGCGGATCAGCGGCCGCTGCGGGCAGGTCGCGGCCGTGCTCATCGCCGTGGGAGTCCTCGGCTGGCCCCTGCTCTCGGGGCGGCGCCCCGAGCTGACCACCGCGATCTGGGGCATCCTCATCGCGGGCGTCATCTGGCAGGGCGCCGCGGCGAGCGTTCGCGTGGCCCGGGCGCGGGCCCGGGCGGCCGACTTCGACGTGCACCACTTCCTCCGCCCCGCCCGGCTGCTCCCCGAGGCGGCGAGCGTGGCCGACGTCCAGGCCCTGCCCACCCTCGTCCTCGACGCCTCCGGCCGCCCCCTCGGCGTCGTCGACGGCGCCGCGCTCGCCGCCGTACCCGGGCCCGTCCGCGCCGGCACACCCGTGACCGCCGTGCTCGACGCGAGCGCGCCGGTGGCCGTCATGACCGAGACGGCGGGCCCCGCCGCGCTCGGCCAGTTGGCGCAGATCCTCCAGCATCGCAGCGGCAACGTGACCGTCGTCATGAGGGACGGCGCCGCCACAGCCATCGTCGACGTCACCGCCGTCATCCATCGCCTCGAGACCGGCGGCTGAGCCGCCCTCGACAGGCCGCGGACGACGTCTGCGGCGCCGGCGGGATCAAGGCGTCCGGCCGGTGCGAGCGGCTCAATTAGACTGGCCGGTCGTGAGCATCGAACCCACCGGCGCCGACGTGCGCCGAGGCCCCTTCCGCACGGGCGACAAGGTCCAGTTGACCGACCCCAAGGGGCGGCTGTCCACGATCACGCTCGAGGAGGCCGGGGCCTTCCACACCCATCGCGGCTGGTTCTCCCACGACGCCCTCATCGGCGCGCCCGAGGGCACCGTGGTCGCCTCGAGCGGCGGGATCGAATACCTCGCGCTGCGCCCGCTCCTGAGCGACTACGTGCTGTCCATGCCGCGCGGGGCCACGGTCATCTATCCCAAGGACGCCGGCCAGATCGTCACCGAGGCCGACATCTACCCGGGCGCCCGGGTCGTCGAGGCCGGCGTCGGCTCCGGCGGGCTCACCCTCTCGCTCCTGCGTGCCGTCGGCGACGCGGGCAGCGTGCTGAGCATCGAGCGCCGGGAGGACTTCGCGGCGATCGCGCGGGGGAACGTCGAGAACTTCTTCGGCGGCCCCCACCCCGCCTGGCGCCTCGAAGCGGGGGACTTCGCCGACGTGCTGCCGCGGGTCGCGGCCCCCGGCAGCATCGACCGGATCGTGCTCGACATGCTCGCCCCGTGGGAGAACATCGACGCCGCGGCCGGGGCCCTCGCCCCGGGCGGACTGCTCGTGGCCTACGTCGCCACGACCACCCAGCTCTCGCGCCTCGCCGAGGACATCAAGGACGACGGCCGCTGGACCGAGCCGATCGCGTGGGAGACCATGGTCCGCGGCTGGCATCTCGAGGGACTGGCCGTCCGGCCCGACCACCGCATGGTCGCCCACACCGGCTTCCTCATCTCCACCCGCCGCCTCGCCCCGGGAACGGTGGCCCCGACCCGACGCCGCCGCCCGGCCCCCGGCGCCTACTCCGAGCCGCCGGTCGAGGTCGACCCGGCGCGCCTCGCCGAGGACCTGGGCGAGCGGGAGGTCTCCGCGAAGAAGATCCGCCGGGTGCGCCGCGCCCACGAGGCCGATCGCGCAGCGCGGGACGGTCGCGCCGCCCGCCACGTGGACCCGGCCTCCCCGGACGCGGATTCTGTGCCTATCGTGGAGGAGGAGGTGCCCGATGAGTGACGTTCCCGGTCGGATCGGTTCCGGCGCGCGCACGATCGACGAGGTGCGCAAGGAGGCCGTGGATCTGGCGGCCAAGAACGAGCGGCTCGTGGCCGCCCTCACCTCGGCGCGCACGCAGCTGGTCGAGCTGCGTGGCCAACTCGAGGAGATGAGCAGGCCCCCGGCCTCGTATGCCACGTTCCTCGCCCGACACGAGGACCGCACGGTCGACGTCTTCTCCTCCGGGCGGAAGCTGCGCCTGGGGGTGGTCGCTGCGATCGACATCGACGCGCTGCACCCCGGCCAGGAGCTGCAGCTCAACGACGCCATGACCGTCGTGGCGGCCGGCGAGTACGAGCGAGCCGGCGAGTTGGTCACCGTGAAGGAGACCTACGGCGCCGATCGAGTGCTCGTGGTCGGGCGTGCGGACGACGAGCGCGTCCTTCGCCTGTCCGGTCCCCTGCTCGCCGAGCCGGTCCGGGTGGGCGACACCCTGAGCGCGGACCCGCGCACGGGCTTCGCCTTCGAGAAGATCGCCCGCACCGACGTCGAGGAGCTCACGCTCGAGGAGGTGCCCGACGTCGACTACGGCGACATCGGCGGCCTGACCACCCAGATCGAGCAGATCCGCGACGCGGTCGAACTGCCGTTCCTCCATCCCGACCTCTACCGCGAGCACGGACTCAAGCCCCCGAAGGGCCTTCTGCTCTACGGTCCGCCCGGCTGCGGCAAGACCCTCATCGCCAAGGCGGTGGCCACCTCGCTGGCCGCCACCGCGCTCGCGCGCACGGACGGCGCCCCGGCGGGGCGCCGGGACGAGCACGGCGGTTCCCAGGTTGCGCAGACTGCGCAGAAGTCCTACTTCATCAACGTCAAGGGCCCCGAGCTGCTCAACAAGTTCGTGGGCGAGACGGAACGCCACATCCGGCTCATCTTCGGCAGAGCCCGCGAGAAGGCCTCCCAGGGCATCCCCGTGGTCGTGTTCTTCGACGAGATGGAGTCGTTGTTCCGCACCCGCGGCACCGGCGTCTCCTCGGACGTCGAGACGACGATCGTGCCGCAGCTCCTCGCCGAGATCGACGGTGTCGAACGGCTCGACAACGTCATCGTCATCGGGGCCTCGAACCGGGAGGACATGATCGACCCGGCGATCCTGCGGCCGGGCCGCCTCGACGTCAAGGTGAAGATCGAGCGCCCCGACGCCGAGTCCGCGCGCGACATCTTCGCCAAGTACCTCACCGCGGACCTGCCCATCCACCCCGACGACCTCGCCGAGCACGACGGCGGCCACGCGCGCGCGCTCGCCGCGATGATCGATGCGGTCGTCGAGCGGATGTACTCCCGCGAGGAGGAGAACGAGTTCCTCGAGGTCACCTACGCCAGCGGCGACAAGGAGATCCTCTACTTCAAGGACTTCGCCTCCGGCGCGATGATCGCCAATATCGTGGACCGGGCGAAGAAGGGCGCCATCAAGGACCTGCTCGCCACCGGCACCCGCGGCATCCGCCTCGACCACCTGCTCGCGGGCGCCCTGGCCGAGTTCCGCGAGAACGAGGACCTTCCGAACACCACGAACCCGGACGACTGGGCCCGGGTGTCCGGCAAGAAGGGCGAACGCATCGTGTTCATCCGCACGATCGTCCAGCACAAGGGCGCCCCGGAGGCGCACCGGCGGATCGAACAGGTGGGAACCACGGGGCAGTACCTGTGACCGTCCGCCGGATCATGGGGATCGAGACCGAATACGGCGTCGTCGGCGTGGGCGATCCGTGGGCGAATCCCATGCTCATGAGCGCCCAGCTCGTCACGGCCTACGCGGCCGCGGTCGGGCTGGGGCGGGCGCGCTGGGACTTCCACGACGAGGATCCCCTGAACGACGCGCGCGGCTTCCGCCTCGACCGGGCGGCGGCGCACCCCAGCCAGCTCACGGACGGTGACGCCGGTGACGCCGGCGACGCAGCCGACCCGCCGCAGGTGTGGGGCACGGTGACCCAGCGCCGCCGCGCGGACGAGGCGGGTCGGGGCGAACTCACCTCGAACGTCATCCTCCCGAACGGCGCCCGCTACTACGTCGACCACGCCCATCCCGAGTATTCGGGCCCGGAGGTCACCGGCCCGGGCGATCTCGTGCGGTGGGACCGCGCGGGCGACGAGATCCTGCTGCGCTCCTCGCGGCTGCTGGCCCAGTACCCCGGCCTGCCGCCCGTGGCGCTGTACAAGAACAACACCGACGGCAAGGGCGCCTCCTACGGCACCCACGAGAACTACCTCGTCGACCGGGACGTGCCGTTCGCCGACATCGTCTCGGTACTCACCCCGTTCCTGCTCAGCAGGCCGATCTTCTGCGGCGCCGGCCGGGTCGGCCTCGGTCAGCGCGGCGAGCGGGCGGGCTTCCAGCTGAGTCAACGCGCCGACTTCATCGAGGCCGAGGTCGGACTCGAGACGACGCTGCGGCGCCCGATCATCAACACCCGCGACGAGCCGCACGCCGACCCGGACCGCTATCGGCGCCTGCACGTGATCGTCGGCGATGCGAACCTCGTGCAGCCCTCGACCCTCCTCAAGGCGGGCACGATCTCGCTCGTGCTGTGGCTCCTCGAGACCGGCGGCGTGCCGCCGGAGCTGTGGAACCTGCACCTGGCCGACCCCGTCGGTGCCGCGAGCACGATCAGCCACGACCTGACCCTGACCGCGGCCGTTCCCACGACCGACGGCCGGGAGCTCACCGCCCTCGAGATCCAGCGGATCTATCTGGGCGCCGTCCGCGACCGGCTCGCCGCCGAGGCGGCCCGGCCCGGGGCCCCGGCCACCGACCCCGAGACCGCCGAGGTGATGCGCCGCTGGGCCGACGTGCTCGACCGGCTCGAGGTCGACGTGCTCAGCTGTGCCCGGGACGTCGAATGGGTGGCGAAGTATCGGCTGCTCGAGGGGATGCGCACCCGGGACGGACTCGACTGGGACAGTCCTCGGCTCGCCGCCCTCGACCTGCAATGGTCGGACCTGCGGCCCGAGAAGGGGATCTACCACACCCTCGAGCGGGCCGGCGCGGTCGAGGTGCTCGTGACCGCGGAGGAGGCCGCCGCCGCGATCTCGGCCGCCCCCGAGGACACCCGCGCCTACTTCCGGGGCGAGTGCATCCGCCGCTACGGCGACGAGATCGACTCCGCCAACTGGGACGCGGTCGTGTTCGACCTCCCGGGCGAGGAGAATCTGCACCGGATCCCGATGCCCGAACCCCACCGCGGCACCCGCGCTCACGTGCACGACCTGCTCACCGCGAGCCCGACCGCGACCGACCTCGTGGCCGCGCTGCGGGAGGCGTCCGACCCGGGGGCGTGAGCGTCTAGGATCAGAGGGAGAACTAAGGAGGAATCGTGGCCCAGAGATTCGAGAAGCCGCGTCCGCCCGAGGACGACGCGCCGGTCCCGCCGCCGCCCACGGCGGCCCAGGCGCGCGATGTCGAGGTCGATTCCCTGCTGTCGGAGATCGACGACGTGCTGGAGACCAACGCGGAGTCCTTCGTCCGCGGATTCGTACAGAAGGGCGGCCAGTGAGTCCGCTGCCACCGGATCGGCTGCCGGCGAGCTTCCTCACCCCCGGCAGCTCCTCCTTCGTGGACTTCCTCGGCGCCCACGCCCCCGAGCTGCTGCCGCACGCCGCCGACGCCCGCGCCGCGGCCCCGGCGACCGCGCACGCGACGACGATCGTCGCGCTCACCTACGCCGGCGGCATGGTCATGGCCGGTGACCGGCGCGCCACGATGGGCACGACGATCGCACACCGGCAGATCGAGAAGGTGTTCCCCGCCGACGAGTTCTCGGCGATCGGGATCGCCGGCACGGCCGGGCTGGCGATCGACCTCGTGCGCCTCTTCCAGCTCGAGCTCGAGCACTACGAGAAGATCGAGGGCTCGCTTCTGTCCCTCGAGGGCAAGGCGAATCGGCTCGCGACCATGGTCCGCGCGAACCTTCCGCTCGCGCTCCAGGGCCTCGCGGCCGTGCCGCTCTTCGGCGGCTACGACGAGGGCCGCGGCATCGGGCGCATCTTCTCCTACGACGTGGTCGGCGGGCGGTACGAGGAGCAGGACCACCACAGCGTGGGCTCCGGCTCGGTGTATGCGCGCGGCTCCCTGAAGAAGCAGTGGCGCCACGGCATGGGCGCCGCCGAGGCGATCGAGGTGGCCCTGCACGCGCTCGTCGACGCGGCCGACGAGGACTCCGCCACCGGCGGCCCGGACGCGGCCCGCGGCATCTACCCGATGGTCGCCACCGTGAGCGCCGAGGGGTACCGGCCCGTGACGCAGGCCGACCTGGCCGCCTCCACCGACCGGATCGAGCGCGCCCGGGCCGCCCGGCCCGAGCGCGGGGGAGCCTCATGACTCAGCCGTTCTACGTCTCGCCCGAACAACTGATGAAGGACCGGGCGGACTTCGCCCGGAAGGGGATCGCCCGGGGCCGCTCCGTCGTCGTCGTCGGCTACGACGGCGGGATCGCCTTCGCCACTGAGAACCCCTCCCGGGCGCTGCACAAGATCAGCGAGATCTACGACCGGATCGGCTTCGCCGCCGTGGGCAAGTACAACGAGTTCGAGAACCTGCGGGTGGCGGGAGTGCGCTACGCCGACCTGCGGGGCTATTCCTACGATCGAGCCGACGTCACCGCCCGGGGCCTGGCCAACGCCTACGCCCAGACGCTCGGATCGGTCTTCACCACGGAGGCGAAGCCGCTCGAGGTGGAGATCGCCGTCGCCGAGGTGGGCCCGGCCCAGTCCGAGGATCAGATCTACCGGCTCTCCTACGACGGTTCGGTCGCCGACGAGAACGGGTACCTGGTCATGGGCGGGGACGCCCAGCGGCTCGGCGTCCGGCTCGGTGAGGGCTGGCGCCCCGGTCTCACGCTCGCCGAGGCGCTGCGCCTCGCGCTCGCGACGCTGGGCGCAGGCCCGGGCGCGAGCGGGGCCGAGGAGGAGCCGCGCCGGCTCGCCGCCGAGGTCGTCGAGGCGGCGGTGCTCGACCGGTCCCGGCTGCGCCGGTCGTTCCGACGGCTCCGGCCCGAGGAGATCACCGGCCTGATCGCGGAGCCCGAGGGCGCATGAGCCGACGCATCTTCGGGCTGGAGACCGAGTTCGGGGTCACCTGCTCGACCACGTCCGGGCGCGCGCCGACCCCCGAGGAGATCGCCCGCTACCTCTTCCGCAAGGTCGTCGCGTGGGGGCGTTCCTCGAACGTCTTCCTCGGCAACGGCTCCCGCCTCTACCTCGACGTCGGCTCCCACCCCGAATACGCCACCGCCGAATGCGACGACATCCACCAGCTGCTCGTGCACGACAAGGCCGGTGAGGTGCTCATGAGCACGCTCGTGGACGACGCCCAGGAGCGCCTCGAGGCCGACGGCATCGACGGGCGCATCCACCTGTTCAAGAACAACCTCGACTCGGTCGACAACTCCTACGGCTGCCACGAGAACTACCTGCTGCGCCGCCGCGCCGACTTCGCCCGCACGACCGACCAGCTCGTGCCGTTCCTCATCACCCGCCAGATCCTCACCGGCGCCGGGCACGTGCGGATCACCCCCTCCGGCTCCCGGTACGTGTTCTCCCAGCGATCCGATCACATGTGGGAGGCCACGAGCTCGGCCACGACCCGGTCCCGGCCGATCATCAACACCCGTGACGAACCGCACGCCGACGCCGACAAGTACCGGCGCCTGCACGTCATCAGCGGGGACTCCTCGATGTCGCACGCCTCGACCATGCTCAAGGTCGGCATGACCGACCTCGTGCTCCGGCTCCTCGAGGCCGGGACGATCCTGCCCGATCTCATCCTTGCGGAACCCGTGCGCTCGATCCGGGCCATCTCCCACGATCTGACCGCGACGGCGCAGCTGCCGCTGGCCGGCGGGGGCACCGCGAGCGCGCTCGATGCGCAGCGGGCCTACCTCGACCGGGTCCGGGCCCACCTCGGCGAGCACGGCTCGAGCTCCCACGACGACTGGGTGGTCGACCTGTGGCAGCGCGGCCTCGACGCCCTCGCCGGCGGCGACCTGAGCGCCGTCGAGACCGAACTCGACTGGGTGATCAAGAAGCGGCTCATCGACCGGTACGTCGAGGCGGGCGACCTCGCCCTGACCGACCCGCGCGTGCGCCGTCTCGACCTCGCCTACCACGACATCTCCCCGCGCACCGGGATCTTCCACCGGCTCATGGAGCGCGGGCTGGCCACACGGCTCGCGAGCGAGCAGGAGATCGAGGCCGCCACGACGACGCCCCCGCAGACCACCCGGGCGAAGCTGCGGGGGGACTTCGTGACCGCCGCCACCGCGAACCGCCGCGACTACACGGTCGACTGGGTCCACCTCAAGGTGAACGATCAGTCCGGGCGCACCGTGCTGTGCAAGGATCCCTTCATCCACTCCGATGAGCGCGTCGACCGGCTCATCGAGCTCGTCACCGACCCGGGGGGCGGCCGATGAGCCGAGTCCGGGCCGTGGCCGGGCTGCTGGCCATGGCCTCGCTCCTGTTCGGGCTCCTCGGCTGCACGGAGGACGTGCCCGAGGGGCCACTCGACCGGGTCGAGGTGACGGGCGACTTCGGGCGCCGCCCGCAGCTCATCGCCCCCGTCCCGCTCGTCGTCCAGCACAGCGCCACGGAGACGATCATCGAGGGCGACGGCAGGGAACTGGCCGACGGTGACCCGGTGCTGCTCGCCTACCTCGCCGTCGACGCCCAGACCGGCGAGACGATCGACGACTCCTACGCCCGAGAACCGCGCGTGCTGCTGCTCTCGAAGAGCGAGGCGGGGCCGCTGTACTCCTCCCTCCTCGGGGCCCGGGAGGGCACCCGGCTGCTGCGCGCGGACCCGCCCACGGCCTCGACGTCGCATCCGACCCTCGTCGTCTACGACATCCTGCACACCCGCGCCTGGGGCGAGGAGCTGCCCCCGCCCGACGGGGCCGACGACCTGCCCACGGTCACCCTCGGCGAGCGGGGCGAACCCGAGGTGACGATCCCCGACGCCGCACCGCCCTCGCAGCTCGAGGTCGTGCCCCTCATCCGCGGCACGGGCCCGCAGGTGCGCATCGGCGGGACGATCACGGTGCAGTACACGTCCGTGGCCTGGGACACGGGCGAGGTGCTCGAGACGACCTGGGGCAACGGCAACGCGCCGCAGACCCTCCCGTTCGAGGGCCTCATCCCCGCCTGGCAGGGGGGCCTGACCGACGCCACCGCCGGCTCCCAGTACATGATCATCGCCCCACCCGAGGACGCCTTCGGTACCGATACCGTCGTCTTCGTCATCGACGTGCTCGCCGCGTCGACCGCCCCCGACCCCGCCCCTGAGGGAGACTGACATGACCCTGGCCGTCCGCGTGATCCCGTGCCTCGACGTCGACGCCGGCCGCGTCGTCAAAGGCGTGAACTTCGAGAACCTGCGCGATGCCGGCGACCCGGTCGAACTCGCCCAGCGTTATCACGACGCGGGGGCCGACGAGCTGACGTTCCTCGACGTGAGTGCGACCGTCGACGGGCGGGCGACGACGACCGAGATCGTCTCGGCGGCCGCGTCGCGGCTGTCGGTGCCGCTGACCGTCGGCGGGGGAGTGCGCACCACCGACGACGTCGACCGGCTGCTGCGGGCCGGGGCCGACAAGGTCGGCGTCAACACCGCCGCGATCGCCCGCCCCGAACTCATCTCCGAGATCGCCGCGCGGTTCGGCTCGCAGGTGCTCGTGCTCTCGGTCGATGCCCGGCGGACCCGCGACGGCGCCCGGACGGCGTCCGGCTACGAGGTCACCACCCACGGGGGGCGGCGCGGCACGGGCATCGACGCGGTCGACTGGGCCGCGCGCGCCGCCGCGGCCGGGGTGGGGGAGATCCTGCTCAACTCGATCGACGCCGACGGAACGAACGCCGGCTTCGACCTCGAGATGATCCGCGCCGTGCGGGCCGCCGCCGACGTGCCGCTCATCGCCTCCGGCGGCGCCGGCACGGCCGAGCACTTCGTCGAGGCCGTCCAGGCGGGCGCGGACGCCGTGCTCGCCGCGTCCGTCTTCCACTTCGGCACCGTGACTATCGCCGAGGTCAAGGCCGCCCTCGCGGGCGCCGGCATCCCGGTGCGCTGAACTCGGCCCAGTCAGCGGTCCTTGGCGAGGTCGCTGGGGCGGCGGACCGCGAGGTCGAGGGAACTGGCTACGGCGCTGAGAGCCCACGTGCCCGCGAGGGCGAGTCCCCACAGGATCGGGATGGTCGGATCGAGATGATGCGGGGCCAGCGCCAGGGATGCTGCGGTGGCGGACAGAGCGGCGGTGCCGGCGATGAGGAGGGACTCGAGGGTCAGCAGGGTCATGACCGAGACGGGGGAGGTGCCGGACATGCGGTAGACGGCGAACTCACTGGCGCGCAGTCGGGTCGTGACAACGGTGGCGATCGCGCCGAACAGGCCGAGCAGTAGGGGGAGCCAGCGGCTGGGGCGCTGCAGGTAGTCGGCGACTGGGTCGTTGGTGGCGGTGAGCAGTTCGGTACCCGAGATCGAGTTCTCCGTGACCTTCAGCTGGGCGGCGACGGCGGGCAGGGCGGTGCCGGCGTCGGAGAATTCGTCGAGGACGACGACGCATCGTTCGGTGGTGACGTCGCTGGGGCGCGGCGGCAGCGTGATGCTGGAACCCGTGCCGAGGCCGCCGGGATGGGGATCGGCGTGCACGGCGGTGGCCAGATCCTGGCCCGTCCGGACGATGAATGGGCGCGCGGCCCGCTCGGAGAGGGCGCGGCCGACGAGCAGGTCGGCTTCGGCGAGTTCGGGGAACAGGGTCATGCTGGCCCGTTGCGTCGGCAGGCGGCTGCCGACCGGCAGCACCTCGAGTTCTCCGGCGTGCTCGAGCATCCCGGCGTGGCGGATTCCGTGCTGCCCGGCGAGCATCTCGCAGGAGGCACGGGTGATGCGGGCGGGGGCGTCGTTGTCCAGCGCCGAGAGCACCAGCACGTTGCGTCCCTCGGCGGCAAGGTCGTGGATCTCCAGGCGCATGATCTGCGTCTCGAGGGCGATGTAGGCGCTGGATCCCGCACCGGCCAGGACCGCGAGCGCAAGGATCGCGAGCATGCGCGAGCCGGCGCCGAAGACATTCCGGATTGCTTCGCGGGCGAGCAGGCCCAGGTGCCATCGGTCACGCTGCATCGAGCGCCTCATCGCGCATGTGAACCGTGACCTCGGCAGCGGCGACGAGTACCGGATCGTGGGTAGCCACGACGATCGTTGCCCGCGCGGTCAGCCCGTCGAGGATCTGGGCGATCAGGTCGGTATTGGCGGCGTCGAGGTTGGCCGATGGCTCGTCGGCCAGGATCACCTCCTTATTCGAGGCCAGGGCCCGGGCCAGCGCAACGCGCTGCAGCTCCCCGCCGGACAGGCGGCGAGCCTGCTGGTGCAACAGCGCTCCGAGCCCGACGACCTCGAGCGCCTCGACGGCGCGTTCGTGGGCCTCGCCCAGCGGCGCGCCGGAGGCCAGTGGAGCGATCGCTACGTTGTCCAGCACGCTGCGCCGGCCCAGCGCATTCGAGCCCTGCGGCACCCACGCGACCCGCCCAGGGTCCGGCGGAGACGACGGGCAGGTCGGGCTATTGCGGAGCTCGACGCGACCGGTGCCGAGCGACTGGTAGCCCGAGATGGCCGCCAGCAAGGTCGACTTGCCGCTGCCGGAGGGGCCCACCAGCGCGGTGACCCGTGCTGCGGGGAAGTGTGCGTCAAGGCCCGCGAACGCCGTGGTGGTCCCGAAGCGGACCGTTGCGTCGGCGACGTCGATCTGCACGGCGTTCATCGGCATTCGGCGAGCACCTCGCCAGGAAGGGTCAGCGGGTCCCGCGCGATGCGCGCGTCGATCAGCGAGGGGTCGACGTAGAATGCGCCCAGTGTTCCCACGGCGGGCTCCAGGGCCCGAATCCGTTCGGGGGCCCAGCCGCCGTCCTCCTGCCGCTGGAATAGACACTGCGTCCCCGAACCGTTGACGTGCACGGAGGTGCCGGGCACGACCGCGCGTACCTGTGGCTCGGCGCGGCTGAGCAGCCCGCCGTCGTACTGCTCCGGCTCACCGGGCACCTCGCTTTCCGTGACCTGCGCCTCGCCACCGGCGACCGCTTCGCGCAGGCCCGCGTGGATCGTCGCCAGTTCCGCCGCGGTGGGCTCGAGGCCCGAGACCGCGATCTGCAGGTCACCGAAGGTCAGTGTGAGCGGCGCATCCTGCAGCTCAGTGAGGGATGTGCTCATGCTGGTCGGGATGAACCTGATCCGCATCGGAACCGGCGCGGTCTCCAGGATCGTCTCGCCGGCGGCAACCATGCTGCCCACGGTCAGCTGCGGCTCCCCGAGCTCGGCCGCGGATCGCGGCAGGTAGGCGACGTAGCCCGGGCGGAACACCCCGTCGACGCGCACCCCGAGTTCCTCCTGCAGCTGCACAACCGCGGCACGCGTGCCGCGGTCGAATGTGGAGCCTGCGAGGTCCCCGTCCAACAGTCCGGCGTCCACCAGAAATCGGGCGAGGACCTCGACGTCCTCGCCCGCATCGCCCTCGCGTAGGTCGCGATGGAGCGGGGCGGTGCCGGGCTGTGCCAGTATCGGGACCCCGTCGACGGCGAACAGCTCCTGGCCCGGGCGGACCGGACCGTCGATCTCGGCGAGCGAGGTGAGCAGGCCCGATACCGGGGACCGGATCGGTCCGGCCTGCTCGATCTCGATCGAGACGGTCACCGACGTGCGGTCGTCGGTGGACTGGCTTCCCACGGTCACCACCGACGGCAACGGTGGCGCGATGCTCGCCTCTTCCCGCATGCCGACCGCCGGCACGGCCACGGCCACCGCCACGACGGGGACCGCCCACAGCGCCACCAACGGCACCAACCGCAGCCACGGGCTCACCCCAGAACCTGGCGTGGCGCCGTCACGGACCCGCACCATCTGCTACCTCACCCCTCACCGCTTGTCATCGACAACGCCCTACTGGAGGCACTCAGGCGGTTCGATGCCCGCCTCCCGCAGCTGCTCGAGAATCTCGTTCATATTCTCCGCCGGCTCGATGCCACGTTCCTGCAAGCACTCCCGAAAAGCCGGAGAGGGATCACGGGCCTCCTGGACCAGGTCCGAGTTTTGCCAGAGTATGTCCACGTATCGGAACTCCGCCTGGTAGCACTCGGAGTCTGCGCCATCCTCCACCGCTGCATTCGGCACCCGGGCCTCGTAGACAGGATGGTTGAACTGTACGTTCTCCAATTCGAATCCGGCCGCGCTCAAGCACTCCCTGTACCGAGCGAACGCCGCATGGTACTCATCTGCCGTTGCCACGCGGTCGCTGATCTCCTCAGCCTGTGCCGCCGACACGTTTGACGTGTCGGCGTCCTTCAACCAACCAGCAGGAACAGCTGTGGACTGCTCAGTGCCTGAGTTGGAGCATCCGCCGAGCAGCACCACCGCGATAACGAGGGCCCAGGGCCCCAGCCTCACCATCGTCACTGACCGCCTATCGGTATGAGGTGAAAAGGAGGTTTCCGACGGACGTCGAGTGTTGAGACTTGACGCCATTCTTGATGTACAGCACCGCGCTTCCGTCCCCCCACGTGATGTGAGTCCATTTCGTCCAGCTGGCGCCGCCCACGTGAGTATAGTTAGCGCGCACCCCCAGGGTTCCGCAGTGGCTGAAACCGAGTCCCGCCAGGTAGGTGATCTGGCCAGTGGACTCCGTGGCACCCATCGCACCTGAATCATCACTGCAATAGACCGGCCCCACCGTGGCCGCGGAGGCCGGCGCGGCCACCACCAATGCCGCGGTCAGCGCCACCACCCCCAATGTTGGCTTAATTCTTCCCCGTGCCACTGCTGCCGCTCCCGTTCGGTCATCATCGTCTGATCTCAAAAAGGTATCCGGCGTTCCGGAATTTGTCAAGAATCCGACGGGGCGCGCGGGAATCGCATCCGAAAAGCCGGATTGCTTAAAATTTGCTGCGAACTTCTGATGCTTCGCTTATCGGATCTAAGTCGCCGTTTCGGTGGGGTCAGTGCAGCTGGTGGCGGAGGGCCTCGATGGCTCGGGGCGGGCCAACCCATCTCACGTGGGCGGCCCGGAGCCGCCCGGCCAGGGCCAGGGCCAGATCCGCTGCCGTGCCGCGGATCGTCACCGGCGCGGGGCCGGTGCGCACCACCCGCGAGATCCCCGCCGGGGTCGCGAGCACCACGCCCACGGGGCAGCCCCGCAACATCCGCATGCTGAAGACGCGCAGCTGCGCGAGCACCGCCGCGGTCATCTCGGCCGGGAACTCCCGCGCCACCGCACCGGCGCCTGCGGCCTCCCCGCGGCGCAGGTCTTCGTGATGGATGACGTACTCGGCGAGGTTCGCCGCATCCGAGCGGTCGAGCAGCGCGAGCGGTGAGCGGGCCGGTACGGGTGCCGCGAACTCGGCCACCACGTCGAGATAGGCCGCCGGGTCGGCAGCGCGCTCGGCCACGGAAGACAGCTGCCCCATCGCCCAGGGCCGGTGCCGCCGCAGATATAGGTGCGCCGCGAGATGGCGGGCCTGCCAGCCCTCGCATAGGGTGGGCGTCTGGGGATCGGTGGCGAGCAGAGCCCGCACCAATGCGTCGCGTTCGATACCTGACCACATGGCTCCACCCTGACACGCCGCACCAGGAAGGACCCGCCTCACCCGGACTCGAACCGTTCCGATCTCAGTCTCGACGGTCATGACCGGCTCGGCGCAGCTCACCCGACCCTGATCGTGGGAGGATGCTCGGGTGCCGCTCGATCCCGAAATCTCCCAGCGCCTGCGCCGTGACGCCGCAGGCCTCGTCTGCGCCGTGATCCAGGACGATGAGACCGATGCGGTGCTCATGGTCGGCTGGATGGACGACGAGGCCCTCCACCGCACCCTGACCGAGGGCCGCGTGACGTTCTGGTCGCGCTCCCGCGGCGAGTACTGGCGCAAGGGCGACACCTCCGGGCACGTGCAGTGGGTGCGCTCGGCCGCCCTCGACTGCGACGGCGACGCCGTGCTCGTGCGCGTGATCCAGGTCGGTGCCGCCTGCCACACCGGCACGCGCACGTGCTTCGAGGCCGGCGGCGACCTCGGGGCGGTGGTCGGCGAATGAGCACGCTCGAATGGGGCCACACCTGGCCGAGCCGGGAGGAGTTCGTCACCTTCGCCGGCGACCGTCGCGTCATTCCCGTCGTGCGCCGCCTGCTTGCGGACGACGTCACCCCGGTCGGCCTGTACCGGCGCCTTTCCGCCGGTCGCCCCGGCACGTTCATCCTCGAATCGGCCGAGACCGACGGTGCGTGGAACCGGTGGTCGTTCGTGGGCGTGAGCACGCGGGCGACCCTGACCGCCCGGGACGGGCAGGCCGCCTGGAGCGGGGAGCCGCCCGTCTCCGTGCCGCAGTCGGGCCCGATCCTCGACGTGCTGCGCGGCACGCTCGCGGCCCTGCACACCGAACGCTTCGAGGGGCTGCCGCCGCTCACGGGCGGCCTCGTGGGCGCGATGGGCTGGGATCTCACCCGGGAGTGGGAGCCGACCCTGCCGCGGGAGGCCCCGGACGAGCAGGGCCTGCCGGACCTCGCGCTCCTGCTCGTGGCCGACATGGTCGCGGTCGACCACCACGACGGCTCGATCTGGCTCATCGCGAACGCGATCAACACCAACGACACCTCCGGCGGCGTCGAGGAGGCCTACGACGACGCGGTCCGTCGCCTGGACTCGCTCGCCGCCCGGGTGGGACGGCCCGCCGAGGCGAGCGTCGCCGTCCTCGATCCCGCCGCGCACGAACCACAGGTGCGCTACCGCAGCACGCAGGCCGAGTTCGAGGAGAGCGTGCGGTCCGCGAAGCGCGCGATCACCGAGGGCGAGGTGTTCCAGGTCGTGTTCAGTCAGCGGCTCGACCTCGACTGCGAGGCCGACCCGCTCGACGTGTACCGGGCGCTGCGCACGATCAACCCGAGCCCGTACATGTACCTCGTGCACCTCGCCGAACCCGACGGCCGGGAGTTCCACGTCGTCGGATCCTCCCCGGAGACCCTCGTCAAGGTGGACTCCGGCCGGGTCACGAGCTTCCCGATCGCCGGGTCCCGCCCGCGCGGGGCCACCCCGGCCGAGGATCAGGAGCTCGGAGTCGAGCTGCTCGCCGACCCGAAGGAACGCTCCGAGCACCTCATGCTCGTCGATCTCGCCCGCAACGACCTCGGCAAGGTGTGCCGCCCGGGCAGCGTGGCCGTCGAGGAGTTCATGGCGATCCGCCGGTTCTCCCACATCATGCACATCACCTCGACCGTGAGCGGGCGGCTGCGCGCCGATGCGACCGCGCTCGACGCGTTCACGGCCGCCTTCCCGGCCGGCACGCTCTCGGGCGCGCCCAAGCCGCGGGCCATCGAGCTCATCGACTCCCACGAGCCCGCCCGGCGGGGGCTCTACGGCGGCACGGTCGGATATTTCGACTTCGCGGGCGAGATGGACATGGCCATCGCGATCCGCACCGCGGTGATCGCCGGCGGCGTGGCCACCGTGCAGGCCGGTGCCGGCCTCGTGGCCGATTCGGATCCGCACACGGAGTACGTGGAGACCCGCAACAAGGCCGCCGCCGTGGTCCACGCGATCGCCACCGCCGCCCGGATCCGGCCGGTATGAGAGCCTCGCTCACCCGCGGCCGGGCCGTCCTGCTCGTCGGGCTGCTCGGGATCGTGCTCGTGGGCACCTCGCTGCCCACGTGGGCCCGCGGCGAGGGCCGCGGCACGGACGGGCCGGTGCCGATCGTGCTCGCCGGCACCGATGCGGCACCCGCCGTGCCGAGCGCCGGGCTCGTGGTCATCGTGGCGGCGCTCGTGCTCGGGCTCTCGGGCCGGGCCACGCGGATCGCGGCGCTCGCCGGGGCCGGGCTCGCCGCGCTCCTCGCCGGCTGGTCCGGCATCGCGTTCCTGGGCGATCCCGAGCCGCCGCTCGTCTCCGCCGCCGGCGAGGCGACCCGGGTGCGCGATCTCGTGGGCGCGGTCTCGGTCACCGCCTGGCCGGTCGTGACCGTCGTGGCGGCCGCGGTCGTGGCGCTCGTCGTGCTCGTGCTGCCGTGGCAGTTCGGGCGGTGGGCGGCCGTGGGGCGGCGATACCAGCGCGGACCGGTGGACCCTGCGGCCTCTGCGGACACTGTGGGGCTGTCGGGGCAGGCCGGACCCGCCGACGACGGCAGCACCGCCCGCCGCGTGCGGGCGATGGACGATTGGGACGCGATCGGCCGTGGCGAAGACCCGTCGGCCGATCCCGACCGGTAGGATGAGCGCGTGGCGGGAAGGCAGCGACACCGCCCGTGGGCCCGCGGCCCAGCAGCTACACGAAACACGCCCAAGCACCCGATTGACCTGTCGAAGGACGAAGGACCGATGACTCAGGATGTGACCCGCCGCGAACCGGTGCAGCCCCTCATGGACCCGCCGCCCGTGGCGCCGTACGCCAATCACGGCCGCACCGTCGCCGGCTGGGCGCTGTTCTGGATCGTGGCCGCCGGGGCGATCGTGATCGCGATCGGTGCCGTCTCCGATCACTGGGGCGTCATCTTCGGCGGCGCCGTGGTCATCGCCGTGGGCCTCATCGTGAGCCTCGTGCTCCGCGGGCTCGGGCACGGCCAGCCGAAGACCAGTCGGCCCGTGCCCTCGCTCACGGATCCGCTCACCGGCCCGGTCCCCGACGTGCGCTGAGCCACCCGCACTATCCGCCGGCGAGCCCTGCGGACAACCCGCCGGTGAGCCCGTGAATGACCCGACGGTCAGCTGCCGGTGATCTGCCCAGAAGTGGATTCATGACCGCCTATCCGCCCTCGGAGCCCGACCGCGGCTCCGACCCCTATGCCGGAATGCACTCCGGCGGGCACCCGCCCCAGTACGCTCAGCACGTTCAGCACCCGCCAGACCCTGAGCGCGGGCCGTGGCAGGCCGGGCCGCCCCCGGGGCAGGTCCCGCCGCCACCTCAGTACGCTCAGCACCCTCAGTACGGTCAGCACCCTCAGTACGGTCAGCACCCTCAGTACGGTCAGCACCCTCAGTACGGTCAGCACCCTCAGTACGGTCAGCACCCTCAGTACGGTCAGGCCGGACCGTGGCAGGCGGGCCCGTTCGGCCTCGCTCCAGCGGTCACGACCGACAACGGCAAGGGAACGGGCGCCCTCGTCTGCTCGATCGTCGCCCTCGTGCTGTGCTGTATCCCGATCGTCAGCTCGGTGCTGGCGATCGCCGCGATCGTGCTCGGCGCGCAGGGGCGCGGCGCCGCGGCCCGCGGCACCGCGAGCAATTCCGGCGTGGCGACCGGAGGGCTCGTCATCGGGATCATCGCCCTGGTCCTCGGGCTGGCGGCCGCCGGACTCGCGCTGCTCGGGCTGGTTCAGGGCGATGGCGCGGCCTGAGCGCCGGGACCGGCGCACCCCGAGCGTGCTGCTGGCGGTGGCCGCCGCGGCCACCGCCCTCGTGGCGGTGCGCGACCCGCACGGCGGCGGTTACGGGCTCTGCCCGGTGCTCGCCCTGACCGGCTGGTTCTGCCCGACGTGCGGCGGGCTGCGGGCGGTCCACGACCTGACCGCCGGCGACCTGGCGGGCGCCTGGGCGATGAATCCCCTGGTCACCCTCGCGGTGCCGGTGGCGGCGCTCGCCCTCGTCGCCTGGACGATCCGGGCCTGGACCGGCCGTCGGGCCCGGCAACTGCCGACCTGGCTCGTGATCACGGCCGGTGCCGTGGCCGTCCTCTTCGCCCTCCTCCGCAACCTCCCCGCCCTCGCGCCGGTGCTGGCACCCCACCTGCGCTGACGGGTGCCGGCCGGCGGCACGTCGGCCGGCACGTGGCCGGATCCGGGTGCTGGATCGAGCAGGTCCCGCGTCCAACTACGATGGGTGGCAGCCGAGTCAGTGGACGGGCGGAACGAGGAGGGCACCGGAGTGACTGTTCTGGATCAGATCGTGGCGGATACCCGGATCGACGTGGCCGAGCGCGAGGCGAAGCTCAGCCTCGGCGAACTCAAGGAACTCGCGCACGGGCGCGACTCCGCGATCGACGCCGTCTCCGCTCTCAAGCGCGAGGACGTCGTGACCGTCATCGCCGAGGTCAAGCGGTCGAGCCCGTCCAAGGGGGCGCTGGCCGACATCGCCGATCCCGCCGGGCTGGCCGAGGACTACGAGGCCGGGGGCGCCGCGGCGATCTCGGTGCTCACCGAGTCGCGCCGCTTCGGCGGATCGCTCGCCGACTTCGACGCCGTGCGGGCCCGGGTGAGCGTGCCCCTGCTGCGCAAGGACTTCATCGTCACGCCCTATCAGGTGTGGGAGGCGCGCGCCCACGGCGCCGACCTCGTGCTCCTCATCGTCGCGGC
Organism: Pseudactinotalea sp. HY160; assembly: GCF_009372055.1. NCBI lineage: Bacteria > Bacillati > Actinomycetota > Actinomycetes > Micrococcales > Cellulomonadaceae > Pseudactinotalea > Pseudactinotalea sp. HY160. The sequence goes on from NZ_WHMT01000006.1 coordinate 110,677, forward strand.
CCTCGACCAGCCCGCCCTCGCGGGCCTCGTGGACCGGGTGCACTCCCTCGGCATGACCGCACTCGTGGAGGCGCACACGGCCGAGGAGGCCGGCCGCGCCGTGGACGCGGGCGCCCGCATCATCGGGGTCAACGCCCGCGACCTGCGCACCCTCGAGGTGCACCGCGACGTGTTCGCCGACGTCGCCCCGCAGATCCCCGCCGGGATCGTCAGGGTGGCCGAATCGGGGGTCCGCGGACCCCACGACGTGCTCGAGTACGCCCGCTGGGGGGCCGATGCCGTGCTCGTCGGCGAGGCCCTCGTGACCCAGGGCGAACCCCGGACGGCCGTGGCCGACATGGTCGCGGCCGGAGCCCACCCGGCGTTGCGCTCGGCGCGCCCGTGATCCAAGGAGAAGGATGAGCGATCTGCAACACCTGGCCGGGCCCTACTTCGGTGAGTTCGGGGGCCGGTTCGTGCCCGAGGCGCTCATCGCGGCCCTCGACGACCTGACCGCCGGTTGGCGCGCGATGAAGGCCGACCCGGCCTTCCGGGAGGAGCTGTCCGCCCTCCTGCGCGACTACGTCGGCCGGCCCTCCCCGATCACCGAGGTGCCCCGGTTCGCCCAGCACGCCGGCGGGGTGCGGGTCTTCCTCAAGCGGGAGGACCTCAACCACACCGGGTCCCACAAGATCAACAACGTGCTCGGCCAGGCGCTCCTCACCCGCCGGGTGGGCAAGCGCCGCGTGATCGCCGAGACGGGCGCCGGCCAGCACGGTGTCGCCACCGCGACCGCGGCCGCCCTGTTCGGGCTCGACTGCACGATCTACATGGGCGCGGTCGACGTCGAGCGGCAGGCCCTCAACGTGGCGCGGATGCGCCTCCTCGGCGCCGAGGTCGTCGCCGTCTCCTCGGGCTCGCGCACGCTCAAGGACGCGATCAACGAGGCCTTCCGCGACTGGGTCACGAACGTCGAGACCACGAACTACGTCTTCGGCACGGTCGCCGGGCCGCACCCGTTCCCCGAGATGGTCCGCGACCTGCAGAAGATCATCGGCGAGGAGGCCCGGGAGCAGCTGCTCGAACGCACCGGACGGCTCCCGGACGCGGTGCTCGCCTGCGTCGGCGGCGGGTCGAACGCCATGGGCATCTTCAACGCCTTCCTCGACGACGACGGCGTGCGTCTCCTCGGCGCCGAGGCCGCGGGCGACGGGGTCGAGACCGGCCGCCACGCCGCCACGATCACCAAGGGAGCGCCCGGGGTGCTCCACGGCGCCAAGAGCTACCTGCTGCAGGACGAGGACGGTCAGACCATCGAGTCCCACTCGATCTCCGCCGGCCTCGACTACCCGGGCGTCGGGCCCGAACACTCCTACCTCGCGAGCATCGGCCGGGCCGAATACCGCGCGATCACCGATTCCGCCGCGATGGACGCCTTCGCGCTGCTCACCCGCACCGAGGGGATCATGCCCGCGATCGAGTCCTCGCACGCGCTCGCCGCCACGATCGACCTCGGCACCGAGCTCGCGGCCGCCGGCGCCGACCCGGAGCACACACACCTGCTCGTCAGCCTCTCCGGACGCGGTGACAAGGACGTGGCCACGGCCGCACACTGGTTCGGACTCGAGAACGAAGGGCAGGGCGCATGAGCCTGACCGCCGCCGCGATCGACGCCGCCCGGGCCGAGGGCCGGGCCGCGCTCATCATCTACCTGCCGGTCGGCTACCCGACCCTCGAGCTCTCCGTCGAGGCGGCCAAGCGGGCCGTCGCCGCGGGCGCCGACGTCATCGAGCTCGGGCTGCCGTATTCGGACCCGGGCATGGACGGCCCGGTGATCGAGGCCGCCGCGGGCCGGGCACTGGCCCAGGGCACGCGCACCCGGGACGTGCTCGCCGCCGTCTCCGAGGTCGCGGCCACCGGGGCGCCGACCCTCGTCATGACCTACTACAACCCCGTGTTCCGCTACGGCGTCGACCGGTTCGCCGCCGACCTGGCCGCGGCCGGGGGAGCGGGCCTCATCACCGCCGACCTCATCCCCGACGAGGCCGGCGACTGGGTGGCCGCCGCCGACGGGCACGACCTCGACAAGGTCTTCGTCGTCGCCCCCTCCTCCACCGACGCCCGGCTCGCGATGACCGCCGCCGCCGGCCGGGGATTCGTGTACGCAGCCTCGACCATGGGCGTGACCGGCACCCGGGCCAGCGTCGGCGTGGCCGCCCACTCGCTCGTGACCCGGTTGCGGGACGCCGGTGCCGAGCGGGTGTGCGTCGGACTCGGCGTCTCGACCGGGGCCCAGGCCGCGGAGGTCGCCCGCTACGCCGACGGGGTGATCGTCGGTTCGGCCGTGGTCAAGGCGCTCTCCTCGAGCCCCGACCCGCAGACGGCCCTCGAGGCGCTCTCGACGATCGTCGGAGAGCTCGCCGCCGGCGTGGGGGCGAGCCGATGATCTCCATGGCGCAGGGGGCTCACGTGACTCAGCTGGTCCCGATGGCGGGCATCCCCAGCCCCACGCAGGGGGTCTGGCACCTCGGGCCCGTGCCGATCCGCGCCTACGCCATCGCGATCCTCGCGGGGATCGCCCTCGGCGCCTGGATCGCGATCCGCCGCTACCGTGCCCGCGGCGGCCCCGAGAACACCGTCGTGGACGCGATGTTCTGGGCCGTCCCGGCCGGGATCATCGGCGCCCGGCTCTACCACGTGTTCTCCTCCCCGGACGCCTACTTCGGCCCGGACGGCGACCTCGTGCGCGCCCTGTACATCTGGGAGGGCGGCCTGGGGATCTGGGGCGCCATCCCCGCCGGGGGGCTGGCCGCGTGGCTCTTCCTGCGCCATCGGGGCCTGCGGCTGGACACCTTCGCCGACGCCCTGGCACCCGGCATCCTCGTGGCGCAGGCCGTCGGCCGGCTCGGCAACTATTTCAACCAGGAGCTCTTCGGCAGCCCGACCACCCTGCCGTGGGGGCTGCAGATCTCCGACGGCACCCTCGCCGCGCAGGGCCTCGACTTCCCGCCCGGCACGCTGTTCCACCCGACCTTCCTCTACGAACTGCTGTGGAACCTCGCCGCGGCGGGCGTGCTCGTGTGGCTCGACCGCCGCTTCCGGCTCGGCCACGGGCGCGTCTTCTGGTCCTACGTCGCGCTCTACACCCTCGGACGCGGCTGGATCGAGACGCTCCGCATCGACCAGGCCGAGCACGTGCTCGGGCTGCGGCTCAACGTGTGGACGGCGATCCTCGTGTTCGCGTTCGCCGTCACCATGGTCGTCGTCATCGGTCGTCGTCATCGCGGCCGCGAGCTCGGCCCGTACCTGCCCGGGCGGGAGCCGGACACGGTGGGCGAGGAGGCGCCGGACCCGGGCGAGGAGGCACCGGACCCGGGCGAGCCCGCGACCGGAGCCGAGGACGAGGCGACCGGAGACGAGGAGCCTGCGGCGCCGCCGGAACGGGCGCGCGACCGGAATGAGTCCGGATTGTGACCGGGCACGCAGCGCCGGCGCAGCCATAGGAGCTATCGTGATGCGAGTCACGGGCCGACGTCGTCCCTACCGGAAGAAGTGAACCTCTCCAGAGGACGTGAGGACGGTCGGATGATCAGTGGTCGTGAACTGGCGGCAGCGCGCGCACTGCCCGACCTGAGCGACCTCGCCGACCAGCTGAACGACCCGCAGCCGTCCCCTCGCGAGGCCCCGGACGGAGCCGGCGCGGAGGCGGGGTCGGCCGCGGGCGGGGTGGCGTTCATCGCGACCCTGCGGGGCATGCCCGGGCGGGACATCATCGATCACGGCCTCACGGCCCTGCGCAACCTCGACCACCGCCGCGGCGGCCCCGGCGGCGGGGCGGGCGTGCTCACCCAGATCCCCGACGCCCTCATGCGCGACGTGACCGTCGCGGACCTGCCGCGCGCGGGGCACTATGCCGTGGGCATGTGCTTCCTGCCGGCCGACGAGGAGCGGGCCGGGCGGGTGCGCGCCTCGATCGACCTCCTCGCCGGCGAGGAGGGGCTGAGCGTGCTCACCTGGCGTCCGGTGCCGACCCGGCCCGACGTGGCCGCCGGGCCAGTCGCCGCCACGATGCCCTCGGTCTGGCAGCTGTTCGTGCGGCTCGCGCAGCCCGCCTCGCAACCCGAGCACGGCGACCCCGAGGCGCTCCAGCGGCAGGTCTACCGGCTGCGCAAGCGCAGCGAACACGCCACCGACGCCTATTTCGCCAGCTTCTCCGCCCGCACGATCCTGTACAAGGCGCTCGTGGGGGCCGGCGACCTCGAGCGGTTCTATCCGGACCTGTCGGATCCGCGGTTCGCCTCCGAGATCGCGGTCGTCCACTCCCGCGCCGCGCAGTCCGAGAGCCTCGACTGGGCCCACGCCCACCCCTTCCGGGTCGCCGCCCACGACGGCACGATCACGTCGATCAACGCGAACCGCAGCTGGGTGGCGGCGCGGGCGCACGCGTTCGCGGCCGAGGGCCTCGGCGACGTGGCGGACCTCGGGCCGATCTGCTCGCCCCAGGAGTCGCCCGCCGCGAGCTTCGACGAACTGCTCGAACTGCTCCACGTCTCGGGGCGGTCCCTGCCGCACGCCGTGCTCATGATGCTCCCCGAGGCCTGGGAGCACCATGCCGGCATGGATCCGCATCACCGTGCCTTCTACCAGTACTACGCCACGATGCTGGAGTCCTGGGACGGCCCGGCGGCGGTGTGCTTCACCGACGGCCGGTTCGTGGGGGCGACGGGCGACCGCCACGGCCTGCGCGCGGGCCGGTACGTGCTCACCGAGGACGGCCTCGTGGTGCTCGCCTCCGAGGTCGGCGTGCTCGACATCGATCCCTCCCGGATCGCCCGGAAGGGCCGGCTGGCCCCGGGCACCATCTTCCTCGTCGACACGGGCATCGGGCAGATCCTCGAGGATCGGGCGATCAAGTCCCCGCTCGCCGAGCGGTACCCGTACTCGGAATGGCTCGAGGCCAACCTGCGCCCGCTCGAACCGGAGCCGGGAGCGCGCACGGCGGCCGAGCCCGATTCGCGGGAGCTGGCCCGCTGGCATCACCTCTTCGGGTACCGGGGGGAGGAGATCCAGGCCCTCCTCGTGCCCACGGCCATGACCGGCATCGCGCCGATCGGACCGGCCGTCGCCGCGGCCGCGGGCACGCGGCCCCGGCTCCTCTTCGACTACTTCTGCGAGCCCCGCCCCCAGGTGACCCAGGCCCCCATCGACGCCGTGCGGGAGGAGGTCGTCAGTTCGCTCGCGGCCGCGATCGGCCCCGAGGCCAACCTCCTCGCCGACGGTCCCGAGCACGCCCGCAAGGTCGTGGTCCGCGGGCCGGCGATCGCCAACGACGAGCTCGCGATGCTCGCGGCCATGGACGGGCGCGACGGCGGCTTCACCACCCGGCGGATCTCGGCCACGGTCGATCCGGCACGGGGGGCGAGCGCCCTGCGCGCGCGGCTGGCGCAGATCCTCGCCGAGGTCGATGCGGCCGTGGCCGACGGCGTCGACTTCCTCCTGCTCTCGGACCGGGTGGCCCCCGGGTCCGCCCGGTCGCCGATCCCGTCGCTGCTCGTCACCTCGGCCGTGCACTCCCACCTGGGTCGCACGGGGGATCGCGCCCGGGTGAGTCTCGTGGTCGAGGCCGGGGACGTGCGCGACGTGCACCAGCTCGCCCGGCTCATCGACTACGGCGCGGCGTGCGTCAACCCGTACGTGGCCATCTCCACCGTCGTCCACCGGGTCCGCACCGGCGCGCTGGCCGGCATTCATCCCGAGGTCGCGGTGCAGAACCTCCTCGGCGGGCTCGGGCGCGGACTCCTGCAGGTCATGGGCGCGCACGGCATCTCCGCCCTCGGCGCCTATCGGGGATCGAGGCTGTGCCACACCCTCGGCCTCGACCACGACCTCGTGGCCGAATTCTTCCCCGGCACCGCGAGCATGGTCGGCGGCGTCGGCCTCGAACGCATCGTCGCCGACCTGCCGCGCGGCCGGGCGGGCACGGTCGACCCGCCGGTCGCCCCGGCGCGGCCCCTGCAGGACCTGCTCGACCTGCGCGCCGACGCGCCCCCGCGCCCCCGCGGGCGGTCCGACGGCGCCCTCGACCGTGTCGAGTCCGCCGAGTCCGTCGAGTCCGTCGAGGCGATCCGCGCGCGCCTGCACGTCCACTCCTCGACGCACCGGCCGGTCGACGTCACGGTGAGCCGCTACGCCCTCACGGCGGCGGCCGTCGCGGCGGCGTCGGTCCTGCGGCTCGCGCCCCCGCCCCACCACGACGTGACCGGCACCGACGATCTCGCCCAGCTCGTGCGGGACCTGCGCCGCGCCGCCCCCGCCGCCCGGATCTGGGTGCAGCTGCTCACCGAGCCGACGATGGGCTCCTACGTGCCCGGGATCGTGGACTCCCACGCCGACGCGATCGTCGTCTCCGCCGAGGCCGAAGCCGTCGCGGGAGCGGCCCGCGGCCGCGGCGACCTGCTCGACGACCTCCATCGCCGCGGCCTGCCGTGGGAACTGGGGCTGCTCGCGACCCGGCGCCGGCTCGACCGGGCCGGCGACCGGACCGTCCGCCTCGTGGCGGACGCCGACCTGCGCGACGGCCACGACGTCGTCGTCGCCGCGCTGCTGGGGGCCGAGGAGTTCGTGCTCGCCCCCGAGGCCGACCCCGAAGCCGTCGCCGCGGAGGTCCGGGAGCTGCTCGGACGCCTCGGCGCCCGCGGCCTCGCCGGGATCGTCGGACGCGGCGAGTTCCTCGACACCTCCCGCGCCGTGTCCGAATGGGCCGGGCACGGGCTCGACCTGAGCGACCTCCTCGCCCCGACACCCGGGCAGCCGGCGGGCCCGAGCAGCCCGGCGGCACACCCCGACACACCCGACGGGCCGCCTGAGCCGTTCGAGCGTCCCTCCGCCCTCGAGGAGGCGTTGGCGCGCGGCGCCCGCACCGCCCTGACCGGTGGCGGCGCCGTCCGGCTCGAGGCGAGGATCGACAGCGCCGACGCGAGCATCGGAACGCGTCTGGGGGCCGAGGTGACCCGCCGATACGGACCGGTCGGCCTGCCGGCCGGGACGGTCACGGTCGACCTGCGGGGCACGGCCGGGCAGAGCCTCGGCGCCTTCCTGCCGGCCGGCGTCACGCTGAGCGTCGTCGGCGACGCGAACGACTACGTGGCCAAGGGGCTCTCCGGGGGGCGGGTCATCGTGCGGCCCGACCGGGCATCGGTGTTCGCCTCCGGGGCGAACGTCATCGCGGGCAACGCGGTGGCCTACGGCGCCAGTTCGGGATCGGTCTTCCTCGGCGGCACCGTGGGGGAGCGGTTCGGGCTGCGCAACGACGGGGCGACCCTCATCTGCGAGGGCGCCGGCGACCACGCCTGCGAGTTCATGTCCGGCGGGACCGTGCTCATCCTCGGCCCGACCGGCTGGAACCTCGGCGCCGGGATGAGCGGCGGAGTGGCGTACGTGCTCGACCTGGAGGAGGAGCTGCTCCATCGGGCGCGGGGCGGACAGCTGCGCACCGGCGGCGTCGACGAGTTCGACGTCCGGGCCCTGACCGTGCTCCTGGCCGAGCACGCCGAGGTGACCGACTCCCGGATCGCCACGGCGCTGCTGTCGAACCCCGACGACATCGAGACCCGGTTCACGCGCGTGCAGCCGCGGGCGATCGACACAGGCGCCGGCCCCCGATCCGAGCGGGTGAGCCACGTCACCAACGCCTGGGAGCGGATCATCGCCCGGCGCTGGCACTGAACCACGTCGCCGCCTCGACCGGGGCGACGACGGATACGGACGGCGGGGGTCTGCGCAGTGGACGCTCGTCTCGAGAAGCAGGAAGAAGGGAATAGGCTGACCCCCATGCGAAGAGCCAAAATCGTGTGCACGCTCGGTCCGGCGACGGAATCGGACGAGATGGTGCAAGCACTAGTCGATGCCGGAATGGACGTGGCGCGGATCAACCGCAGCCACGGTGACGCGGAGGACCACGCGCGGGTGTACCACCGGGTGCGCGCCGCCGCCGAGGCCTCGGGCCGGGCCGTCGCGGTGCTCGTCGACCTGCAGGGGCCGAAGATCCGGCTCGGCCGGTTCGCCGAGGGCCACCACGAGCTCGCCGAGGGCGACATCTTCACGATCACCACCGAGGACGTGCCCGGCACGAAGGAGCTCGTCTCGACGACGTTCAAGGGCCTCCCGCAGGACGTGTCCGTCGGGGACGCCATCCTCATCGACGACGGCCGCGTGACCGTCCGGGTCACCGACGTGACCGCCACCCGCGTGACCACCCGCGTCGAGGTGCCCGGACCCGTCTCGAACAACAAGGGGCTCAACCTGCCCGGCGTGGCCGTCAACGTGCCCGCCCTGAGCGAGAAGGACGCCGAGGACCTGCGCTGGGCGCTCGACCTCGGCGCCGACTTCATCGCGCTGTCGTTCGTGCGCAGCGCGGCCGACTACGACGACGTGCGGGCGATCATGGACGAGAAGGGCCGGATCGTGCCGGTCGTCGCCAAGATCGAGAAGCCGCAGGCCGTGGACAACCTCGAGGAGATCGTCGACGCCTTCGACGGCATCATGGTCGCCCGCGGCGACCTCGGCGTCGAGCTCCCGCTCGAGCAGGTGCCGATCGTGCAGAAGCGCGCGGTGGAGCTGTGCCAGCAGTACGCCAAGCCGGTCATCGTGGCCACCCAGGTGCTCGAGTCGATGATCTCCTCCCCGCGGCCCACCCGCGCCGAGGCCTCCGACTGCGCCAACGCGGTGCTCGACGGTGCGGACGCGGTCATGCTCTCGGGCGAGACGAGCGTGGGCAAGTACCCGATCGTGTGCGTGGAGACCATGGCGCGGATCATCGCCACCACCGAGGAGAACGGGATGGACCGGATCACGCGCAAGGCGCAGGATCCGCACACCCGCGGCGGTGTGATCACGAAGGCCGCGAACGACATCGGCGAGGCCCTCGACGCCACCTACCTCGCCTGCTTCACCCAGTCGGGCGACTCGGCCCGGCGGATGTCGCGGCTGCGGTCGCGCATCCCGCTGCTCGCCTTCACCCCGGTCGCCGACGTGCGCTCCCGGCTCGCGCTCAGCTGGGGAGTGCAGACCTTCCTCGTTCCGCAGGTCGCGCACACCGACGACATGGTGCGCCAGGTCGACGTGACGCTGCGCGAGCAGGGGGCGAGCCGGGAGGGCGACCGCGTGGTCGTCGTCGCCGGTGCGCCCCCGGGGATCGCCGGCAGCACGAACTCGATCCGCGTGCACAAGATGGGCGACCGGTTCGACTGACGTCGATGCCCTCGATGCCCGAGGCACGGTGATGAGGCGGCGGCGCTCCCCCGGGGGCGCCGCCGTCTCGCGCTCGGGGAGGGCCATCAGGTGCATTCGCTACCATCCACGGGGACGAGGGTTCCATCAGATGCAGGAGGGCGTGTGAACGTGCGATCCCGACGGCTGTCCACCGTCGCTGCGGCGCTGACCGCGGCGGCCCTGCTCGCCGCCTGCGGGGTGCTGCCCGACGGCGGGGCGGCGGGCGACGAGGCCCCCTCGGGCCGCGGCGGCTCGGCGGCGGGCGACCCGCCGGTCACCCTCGCCCCGCAATTGCAGGACTGCGGCACCGGCGGGGAGGACCAACTCACCCTGGCCGACACCGATCTGACGCGCGCGACCTGGGACCTGCCCGAGGGCTTCGAGGTCACGGGCGGCTACTACGAGGACAACCCGGTGGAGGAGAACATCCTCGACCTGTGGGTCGCGAAGCCGGTCGGCACGGTGCCCACGCTCAACGTGCTCGACGTCGTCAGCTACGACGGCCTCCAATGGACCGAGGGCGGGGAGGAGTGCGGGGCGGTGCCGCTCTCGGCCGTGAGCGACCGGCTCGCCCATTACCGCCAGGTCATCGGTGCCGTGCCCCTCGACGACCCGGAGCTGACCGAGGTCGGCGGCTACCCGGCGATGCGGCAGAGCCTCGAGGTGTCCAAGTACAGCTACGAGGGCTACTGGCTCTTCTCCACCACCCAGCTCCTGCACATCTACTGCCAGTGGACCGATCCCGCCTACGAGGAGATCATCACCGACGGCTGCGCGGAGCTGATCGCCTCGGTCGAGGTGGACGCGCCGGTCTCCTGAGCGGGCGCTCCGCCCGCGGGCGCTCGGCTACCGGGCCACGGCCACCGCGGTGAGCGTGTGCGGCGCGACCTCGGTCCGGCCGGCGTCGTGGACCGGCGCGGCGGCGCCCGGACGGGCGGCCCACTGGGAGAGTTCGGTCCCGGGCACGAGCGTGATCCGCATCGGCATCCCCGCCTGCGCCCATTCCCGCAGTTCCGACGCGCCCGCGGGCGTGGCCAGGGAACCGAGCGCCCAGTGCCAGAGCGCATGGGCGGCCTGCGCGGCGGCCTTGCCCGTGGAGATCTCGGTCATGACGGCGATGTGAACCGGGCCATTCTCACTGGGCTCACCGGGCTCACTGGGCTCGCTGGTCTCGTCGGGCTCGCGGGGGTAGTCGAGGCCGCTCACCTGTGCCCCGGCCGCGCGCCGCGGGAACTCCCCGTAGTGCATGGGCGCCAGGGCGATGACGTCGCCCTGCGGGAGCGTGCGGACGGCGCAGTCCGCCCCGGTCTCGACCGCCCACCGCCGTACCTGGTCGAGGTGGGCGCCCGCCTTGACCCGGCGCACGGTCTTCGCGGGGGCGACGTCGAGCCACGTCGCCCACGGCTCCGGCGGACCGGCCTGCGTGGGGACCGATCCGCCGGCGGGCGCGTCGAGATAGGCGGCGAGGGACGCGGCGGCGACGGCCCGGATCATGGCCAGGTGCGTTCCCGAGCGGGGCACGAGGATCGGCTGGACGAGATCGGTCGCCGGATCGTAGGCCCTCATGGCTCGCACCCTACTCCGTGGCGGACTCCCGCTCCCGCCGCACGTGGGAGCGGGCGTGGGCGAGCGCGTCGTCGAGCTCGAGGAAGAGGTGCCTGTGGTGCCGCAGCGAGCCGAGCACGCCGATCGTCTCGAACAGGGAGCTGTGGCCGGGCCGGACCCCCTTGATGAGCACGGTGACCCCGCGGGCCTCGAGCCGCTGCACGATCTCGCTCAGCGTGTGCGCCCCGGTCGCATCGACCAGTTCGAGCTGGGACATCTGCAGCACGACCACGGAGACGTCGTCGATCCCGGTGACGGCCTCGAGCACGCGGTCGGCCGCGGCGAAGAACAGCGGGCCGCGGATGCGCACGAGCGCGATCCGGTCGTCGCCCGGCTCGCGGGCGCCGCGGATCTGTTCGCGGCGCACGCCGGTCGAGCGGGAGAGGGAGCGCAGGGCGAAGAAGCCCGCCACGACGATCCCGATGATCACCGCGACGATGAGGTCGACCGAGATCGTCACGATCGCGGTGACGACGTAGGCGGCCGCGTCGGCCCGCGTGGAGAACAGGATCGAGCGGGCCGCGCGCCGGTTGACCATCCGGGAGGCGGTGACCATGAGCACGCCCGCCAGCGCCGCGAGCGGCACGGCGCCCACGGGGGCCGCCGCCACGAGCACGATGAGCAGCAGCACGACCGCGTGGGCGGAGGAGGCCACCCGGGTGCGGGCGCCCGCGCGCAGGTTGACGGCGGTGCGCGCGATCGCGCCCGTGGCGGGCATCCCGCCGAACAGGCCGGCGCCGATCGAGGCGATCCCCTGCCCCACGAGCTCGCGGTCCGGGTCGTAGCGGCCGGTGTCGCCCATCGAGGCCGCCACCCGCACCGACAGCAGCGACTCGATGCCCGCGAGGGCCGCGACCGTGACGGCCGGCAGGAGCAGGGAGGCCGCCGTGGCCGCGTCGATCGCCGGCAGGCGCGGGGCGGTGATCGCGCTCGGCAGCTCGCCGATGACCGCGAGCGGCGTGGGTAGCACGAGCGCGATCACGGTGACGACGACGATCCCGACGAGCGAGCCGGGGATCCCCGAATGTATTCGGGGCAGGCCGATCATGCAGGCGGCCACGATCGCCACGGCCCCGAGCGACCACAGCAGGTAGACCGGCTCGGCGGCGGCGAGGGCCCGGTAGGCAGCGACGACGACGTTCGTGTGCTCGGGCGTGCGACCGGCGACCGAGGGGATCTGCTGGACGAAGATGATCACGCCGATGCCGAGGGTGAAGCCCTCGATCACCGGCCACGGGATGAAGGAGACGGTCCGCCCGAGCCGCAGCATCCCGGCCACGAGCACGATCACCCCGCCCATGAGGCTGACGAGCGCGACGGCCTCGATCCCGTGGGTGGCCACGATCGGGGCGAGCACGACGACCATGGCGCCGGTGGGCCCGGAGACCTGCACGTTCGAACCGCCGAAGACGGCCGCGAGGAAGCCTGCGACGATCGCGGTGACGAGGCCGGCCTGCGCGCCGGCGCCGGAGGAGATCCCGAAGCCGAGGGCCAGCGGCAGGGCGACGATCCCGACCGTCAGGCCGGCGAGCAGGTCACCGCGCCAGCTGCGGCCCAGGCCGGCGTAGTCGGAACGTTGCGGCAGCAGCGTGCGGGCGTACTCCCAGGCACGGTTCATCGAGCACTCACGTGGGTCCCTTCCCGGTGGCACGGCGTGGCCACGGGCGGCCGGCCCCACCGCTCGTCACCATACCCATACCCGGGCGGCGCAGCGGCGGGTGCCTCGGAGCGACTCAGAGCATCTCGAGCGGGGCCGGCCCGGTCGGCGGCGGGAAGGCGGCGTCGATGCGGCGCAGGTCCGCCGGCGTGAGCCGCAGCGTTCCCGCGCGGGCGTTGGCGCGCGCGTGCTCGGGCGAGGAGGCCTTCGGGATGGCGACCACGTCGCCGTCCCGGATCGCCCAGGCGAGCAGCACCTGCGCGACGTCGACCCCATGACCCTCGGCGACCTCGGCCAGCACCGGCTCGCCCAGCAGCCGGCCCTGCTCGATGGGGGAGTAGGCCATCGTCGTGATCGCCGGCTCGCTGCGGCGGTGCGCCGGCAGCAGGTCGAACTCGACGCCCCGGCGCGAGGGGTTGTACAGGACCTGGTTGACGAGGGGCGGCGCGGGCAGGTCGGCCAGGTCGAGGGCGTCGAGGTTGCTCACTCCCCAGGCGCCGATGAGGCCGCGCCCGCGCAGGTGCTCGAACGCCTCGACGGTCTCGGCCACGGGGTGGGGGCCGGGCCAGTGGAGCAGGTAGAGGTCGATCCGGTCCGTCCCGAGGGCCCGCAGCGAGCGCTCGCAGGCCTCGATCGTGCCCCGGGCCGAGGCATTCGAGGGCAGCACTTTGTCCACGAGGTAGACCTCGTCGCGCACCGGCGCGATCGCCTCCCCGACGAGGCTCTCGCTGCGGCCCCCGCCGTACATCTCGGCCGTGTCGACGAGGGTGAGGCCCGCCTCGATCCCCGCACGCAGGGCCGCGATCTCGGTGTCGCGTGTGCCCGGGTCGTCGCCCAGATACCAGGTGCCCTGTCCGAGCCTCGGCACGACGGTGCCGTCGGCCAGGGTGAGGGTGGCGGCGGTCGTCATCACGTCAGCCTAGCCGTGCCCACCCGTGGCGATCACGTGCCGATAGGTGCGTTCCCACCCCGCGGCGGTCGCCTGCCAGGGATGCGCCAGGGCGTGCTCGCGGCCCGCCCGGCCCAACTCGGCGGCGCGGCCGGGATCCTCGAGGAGGGAGCGGATCGTGCCGGCCCAGACCTCCGGGTCCCGGTCCGGCAGCAGGATGCCGGTGACCCCGTCGAGCACGGCGTCGCTCAGGCCCCCGGCACGGGAGGCGATGACCGGCCGGCCCGAGGCCGCGCCCTCGAGGGCGACGAGCCCGTACGTCTCGGAGTGGGAGGGCACGAGCACGGCGAGCGCGTGCCGCATCCGCTCGGCCAGGTCGGCCCGTCCGAGCGGACCGGCGAACTCCACGTCGCCGGCGACGTCGAGGCCGCGGGCCAGCTCGTGCAGATCGGCGGCGTAGTCGGCGAAGCCGCCGGTCGGGGCGCCGGAGACCACGAGCAGCGGGCGCGGCTCGTCGAGGCGGGCGAGGGCCTCGATCGCCAGGTCGACGCCCTTGAGCGGTTCGAGCCGGGCGGCGACCACGAGTCGTGGCCGCCCGGCGGAGGTGCCCGGGACGGTCGGACCTGTCGGAGCGATCGGATGGAATTGTTCCGAGTCCACCCCCGGCGGCACCACGACCACCCGCGAGGGCGCGCTGCCGAGCCGGCCCACGGCCGTGTTCGCCTCGGCGTGGCTCACCGCGATCACCGCATCGGATTCGCGCGCGAGCAGCCGCTCACCGGGCAGGCGCCCCGGGCCCTCCGGGCGCTCCCCGAACGCGAGCGGATCGGCCGGGTCGGCGGCGATCGAGTGGAAGCTCTGCACGTGGCCCAGGCCGCGCTCGCGGGCGATCGCCAGCGCGCTCATCCCGGAGAACCAGTGGTGGGAGTGGAGGATGTCCCACGGTCCCTCGCGGGCGAGCGCCTCGGTGAACTCCTCGACGTGATCCTCGAGCTCGGCCTTGGTCAGCGGGGTGGGCGGGCCGGCCGGCAGATGGTGCACGACCACGCCCGGTGAGTGGGAGACCCGGGCCGGGGACGCGCCGTCCCCGCGCCGGCAGTAGATGTCCACGCTGTGGCCGGCCGCGCCGAGACGCTCGGCGACCTGACGCACGACGACGTTCATGCCGCCGACGTCGCCCGCGCCCGGGCGCCCGATCGGGGAGGTGTGCATGGAGACGAGGGCGATCCGCAGGGGTGGACCGTCGGCGCCCGGCTGGCCGCTCATGCCATCGACCCTACCCGGGCCCCCGGACCCTACCGGGCCCGACCGTGCAGCCGGAGGAGCGCGGCGGCCACCTCGGCGGGCGCCTCGAGGCAGCTCAGGTGCCCGGCGCCCGGCACGGTGACCGGCTCCGCCCCCGGGCCCGGCCCCCGACCGAGCGCCGCCGCCATCGATTCGAGCGCCGCGGGCGGGATCGCGGCGTCGAACTCGCCGCGGAGCACGAGACCCGGGCCGGTGACGCGCTCGAGCACCCCGAGCCGGCCCGGCCGGGCCGCCATCGCCCGCTGCGCCCAGGCGATCGCCGGACCCGGAGCCTCGGCGAGCCGGCCGCGCACCCGGTCCGTGATCTCCGGGCGCCGTGCCCGGGTCGCGGGGGCGAGCAGGGTCTCGACCATCCCCAGCACCGCCTCGGCCCCGACCTCCTCCGCGCGCCCCGCCACCGCGAGCCGGCCGGCGCGTGCCTGCTCCGAATCGGCCTCGGCCTTCGTGTCGAGCAGCCCGATCCCGGCGAGGAGTCCCGGATGGCGCTCCGCGAGGGCGAGGGCCGTGTACCCGCCCATCGAGAGCCCGGCCACGACGGCGCGCCCGATCCCGGCGCCGGTGAGCGTCGAATGGACGGCGTCCGCGTACGCCTCGAGCGAGGGCTCGCCCGGGAGCGGGGCCGAGCCGCCGAACCCGGGTGCGTCGAGCGTGACGACCGGCACGCTGCGCAGGTGCGGGAGGGCGTCGTCCCAGATCCTCGAATCGAGCGGAAAGGCGTGCAGCAGCACGAGCGGGAGGCCGCCGGCGGGGCCGTGCCGGCGCAGGGCGAGGGGCGGGGTGCTCATGTTCGCCAGGATCCCACGCGCCGCGGGCGCCCTGCCAGGGCGGGCTGCGCTGGGCTCTGGGCGGCTCTGGGCGGCTTCGGGGCGGCTTCGGGCAGCCTCGGGCGGCCTCGGCCGACTCCGGGGCAGAATGGGGGCGTGTCAGTTCATGTCCGTGGCCCGCGGGTGCCGATCCCGGGTCAGATCTGGGTGCTCGTGGGGGCCGCGTTCGTCATCGCGATCGGGTTCGGGCTCGTCTCGCCCGTGCTGCCGGCGTATGCGCGCTCCTTCGACGTCGGGGTCGCGGCCGCCTCCGTGATCGTCTCGGCGTTCGCGTTCTTCCGGCTCGTGTTCGCCCCCGTGGGCGGCCGGCTCGTGGGGCTGCTGGGGGAGCGGCCGGTCTACCTCGTGGGCCTGCTCATCGTGGCGGCCTCCTCGATCGCGACCGCCTTCGCCACGTCGTATCCGCAGCTGCTGCTGTTCCGCGGGCTCGGGGGCATCGGCTCGACGATGTTCACGATCTCGGCGATGGCGCTGCTCGTGCGGCTCGCGCCGACGTCGGCCCGGGGCCGGGTGTCCTCGGCCTACGGCTCGGCGTTCCTCATCGGCGGGATGATCGGCCCGGTGCTCGGCGGCCTCCTCGCCGTCTACGGGATGCGGGTGCCGTTCATCGTGTACGGGATCGCGCTGCTCGTGGCGGCGACGGTCGTGGCGATCGGGCTCGGCGGGAGCCGGCTGGTCCGGCACGACCCCGGGGCGGGCGGCGCCGCCGCGATGACCCTGCGGGAGGCGTGGGCGCTGCCCGCCTACCGCGCGACCCTCGTCTCCGGCGCGGCCAACGGCTGGACGAACTTCGGGGTGCGCATGGCGGTGCTGCCGCTGCTCGCGATCGCCGTGCTCGACGAGCCGTGGGTCGCGGGCGCGGTGCTCGCGATCGGGGCCGTCGGAACGGCCGGCACGCTGCAGGTCTCGGGGCGGCTCGCGGACCGGATCGGGCGCCGCCCGCTCATCGTGGCGGGCATGCTCGTCATGGCCGTGGCGATGGGCCTGCTCGGGCTCACGGGCCGCGACGGACTCGGGGACGGGGTCGGACTCGGCGCCCTCTTCGCGCTCTCCCTGCTCTCCGGGATCGGCGCCGGGTTCGTGAGCCCCGGTCTGCAGGCGGCCGTGGCGGACGTGATCGGGCGCGAACGCGGCGGCGGCACGGTGCTGTCGGCGTTCCAGATGTCCCAGGACGGCGGCGCGATCCTCGGACCGATCCTCATCGGGGTCGTCGCCGACCGGGCCGGCTTCGAGGCGGCGTTCCTCGCGACCGGGATCGTCTGCCTCGTCGGCGCCGCGCCGTGGCTGTGGGCGCGCGACACGCTCGAGTTCGTGCCCGCACCGGTCACCGAGGGCGAGGCGGCCTGACCGGCGTCCCCGTCTTTCGGACGGCGGGCTCCGGAGGGACAATAGAGGTATGAGCTCCACAACGACCACCCGAACGGCCACCGCTGCGGCGGCCGGCCGCGCACTCGAGGAGACCGACGACCCGCGCGAGCAGATCACGGTCGGAGTCGTCATGGCCGACGGGCGCCTCGCCCCTCGTTCCTTCGCCTCCCGCGCCGAGGCGGAGGCATGGGCCCGGCCGGAGGAGCAGGTCGTCGAGTGGAACTTCGTCTGCCGCTGCGATGCGTGAGCCGGGTCGTTCCAGCCCGGACTCGACAGGGGGTGCCGCTCCCGGGACCTCGGTCCGCTCCGCGACGTTCACGATGCCCGGATCGGCGGCCGGCTCGTGAAACGGGCGGCGGGGCCGGTCGATCGACCGGCTCGCCGTCGAAGACCGTTCGCCGCGGCGGTGCCCCGAGTGGGATTCGAACCCACACTGGATCGGGTTTGAGCCGAACGCCTCTGCCGGTTGGGCTATCGGGGCAAGTGAGACACAGGATACCGTTCTTCGGCACACTCCCAGACCGTTCGGGGGCTAGGCTGCCTCTTGTGAGCGATGAGAAGCCTAACCGTGACCAGCACCCCGACGCGCCGACGATCGATCTCGACGACATCGATCTCGGCTCCGTGGGGGACACCCCCGCCCAGCACCGCGGCCGCGTCGTCGTGGCCGAGGACGAGGCCCTCATCCGGCTCGACGTGGTCGAGACCCTGAACGAGGCCGGATACGAGGTGGTCGGCGAGGCCGGTGACGGCGAGGCCGCCGTCAAGCTCGCCACCGAGCTCGAACCCGATCTCGTGGTCATGGACGTCAAGATGCCGATCCTCGACGGAATCAGCGCCGCCGAGCGGATCACCAAGGCCCGGATCGCCCCGGTCGTGCTGCTCACGGCGTTCTCCCAGACGGAACTGGTCGAGCGCGCCCGGGACGCCGGCGCCATGGCCTATGTGGTCAAGCCGTTCACGCCCGCGGACCTGCTCCCGGCGATCGAGATCGCGATGCACCGGCACCGTGAGATCTCCGCCCTCGAGGCCGAGGTCGCCGACCTGACCGACCGGTTCGAGACCCGTAAGCGCGTCGACCGCGCCAAGGGCCTGCTCATGTCGAAGATGGGCCTGAGCGAGCCGGAGTCGTTCCGGTGGATCCAGAAGACCTCGATGGACCGTCGCCTGACCATGCGTGAGGTGGCCGACGCCGTCATCGATCAGGTCGGCGGCAAGAAGTAGCCCCATCCGGCTGCCGGCGGGGGTCGCCATCCGTCCGGTCGGTGTGACAGACTGCGGACCCTAGCGCAGCAGTTGACGCCCGGCCTGTACCGACACGCCGGTCCGAGCGGTCGGCGCCGCTGGACCGGTTCGGTGGCCGCGCGCCCGCGGCACGAGGATGAACAGGAGTGATGACCGTGGCCTGGGGTAACCTCTCCGCGCGCCGGGCTGTACCCGGCGACTTCGACGACGTGCTCGAGATCCTCCGCCTCGCCCGGGCCGACTCCCCGCTCGGACCGCACCTGTGCAGCCCCGACGGCGATCGCGTGGCCGAGCAGCTGGCCGCCTGGTTCGAGCTCGCCGACACCCACCTGGTCGTGGCCGAGTCCGACGACCGGATCATGGGCATCACGTTCTGCCAGATCGTGGACACGAGCGTCTTCGCCGACCTGCGGTTCCTGCAGATCGAGGCGGTCTTCGTGCATCCGGAGTTCCGCCGCCGGGGCGTGGGCCGCATGCTCATGACCGAGGTCGCGCACCTCGCCGTCGAGGTCGAGGCCGAGCGGATCGTCACGATCGTGCTCACCGGCGCCCGGAGCGAGCAGCGCTTCCTCGCCGGCCTCGGATTCGGACCGGCCGGGTCGCGCCGGATCGTCGACACCACCGCGCTCCTGCGGCGCCTCGAGGTGCCCGTGAGCCACCGGGAGCGCCGGGTGCGCGGCTTCGACGACCTCATCGCCCGCCGCCGCCGCAGCCGCGAGCTCACCGCCGCCCAGCACTGATCCGGCTCGTCGCGCTCACGCCTCCCGGATGAGACAGGTGAGCCGGGCCGAGCACAGCAGCCGGTCGCCCTCCTCGGTGCGCACCTCGACCGCGTAGACCGCGAGCGTGCGGCCCAGGTGACGGGCCTCGGCCGTCGCCACGACCCAGCCCTCCCGGGCGGAGCGGTGGTGGGAGGCACTCAGCTCGATCCCCACGGCGAGCCGGCCCGGCCCGCCGTGGAGCATCGCCGCGAAGGAGCCGACCGTCTCGGCCAGGGCCGCACTCGCTCCGCCGTGCAGCAGCCCGGCGGGTTGGGTGTTCCCGGCGACCGGCATCCGGGCCGTGCACCGGCCCGCGCCCAGCTCCGTCAGCTCGATGCCCATCCGCTCGATGAGTGTGCCCTCGAGCGAATACCCCTCGTCCCGCATCCGCCGTAGCCGCTGTGACACGGCGTCCAGGTCCGGGGCGGGTGCGGTCGGGCTCGGTGGCGGCGTGTCGGTCATGCCACCTAGGGTGGCAGGTGTGACGACACCTGCGCGAGCGCGACTGCTGATCATCGACGGCCACTCGATGGCCTACCGGGCGTTCTTCGCCCTCCCGGCCGAGAACTTCTCCACCTCGACCGGGCAGACCACGAACGCCGTCTACGGGTTCACGTCGATGCTCATCAACCTCCTGCGCGACGAGAGCCCGACCCACGTCGCGGTCGCGTTCGACAAGTCCTCGCACACGTTCCGCACCGACACCTACCCCGAGTACAAGGCCGGCCGGGCGGAGACCCCGCAGGAGTTCCGCGGCCAGATCCCACTCATCATGAACGTGCTCGACGCCCTCGCGATCCCGCACGTGGCCCTCGACGGCTACGAGGCCGACGACATCCTCGCGACCTGGTCGACCCAGGCCGAGGCCGCCGACATCGACACGCTCATCTGCTCGGGCGACCGGGACGCCTTCCAGCTCGTGACCGATCGGGTCACGGTGCTCTATCCGATCCGCGGCGTCTCGGAGCTCGCCCGAATGGACCCGGACGCGGTGTTCACCAAGTACGGCGTCTGGCCCGCCCAGTACCGCGACCTGGCCGCCCTCGTCGGGGAATCGGCCGACAACCTGCCCGGCGTGCCCAAGGTCGGGCCCAAGACCGCCGCGAAGTGGATCGGGCTGTACGACGGCCTCGACGGGATCGTCGCCCACGCCGACGTCATCGGCGGGGTCGCCGGGGCGAACCTGCGGGAGCATCTCGACCAGGTCGTGCTCAACAAGACGCTCAACGGGCTCCTGACCGATCTCGACCTGCCCGTGCCCGCCGTCGCCGCGGAGCGCCGGGCCTACGAGCGCGAGGCCGTGCACGAGATCTTCGACGCGCTCGAGTTCCGGGTGCTGCGCGACCGCCTCTTCGCCCTCGGCGGCGCCGACGTCGAGACCGTCTCGGCCGAGACCTTCGACGTCGCCGTCTCCGCCGATCCGCTCGCGGACTGGCTCGCCGCCCGCACCGGTCGGGTGCTCGGCGTGCACGTGAGCGGCGGCCTCGCCCACGGCAGCGGCGAGGCCTGGTCGATCGCGATCTCGGACGGCGAGAGCGCCGTCACCCGGGACCTCGCCCAGGTCTCGGGCCAGGAGGAGCGCGCCCTGGCCGACTGGCTCGCCGACCCGGCGGCGCCCAAGGCGCTGCACGAGGCGAAGGACGCCTGGCACCGGCTCGACGGCAGCGGCCTCCCGCTCGCGGGGGTCGCCTTCGACACCGCGATCGCCGCCTACCTGTGCCACCCCGACCAGCGCTCCTACGCACTCGAGGACCTGGCGCTGCGGCACCTCCAACGCGAACTGGTGGCCGAGGAGGGCACCGGGGGACAGCAGGCCCTCAACCTCGACGGCGGGGATGCCGACGTCGACGGCGCGAGGCGAGCGGGCGCCGTCCATGCGCTCGTGGGAGCCCTCGACGGCGAGCTGACCACCCGGGAGGCCCGCGACCTGCTCACCGACCTCGAGCTGCCGGTCGCGTGGGTGCTCGCCGACATGGAGAAGACGGGCATCGCGGCCGACGTCGACTACCTCGAGGGCCTCGAACGGGACTTCACGCGGGCCGTCGAGGAGGCCGCGGCGGCCGCGTACGAGGTGATCGGACGGGAGGTCAACCTCTCCTCGCCGAAGCAGCTGCAGCAGGTGCTCTTCGAGGACCTGGAGATGCCCAAGACCCGCAAGACCAAGACGGGCTACACGACCGACGCCGACGCGCTCGCCGACCTGTTCGCCAAGACCGAGCATGCGTTCCTGCAGCACCTGCTCACCCACCGCGACGCGATCCGGCTGCGGCAGACGGTCGAGTCGCTGCTGCGATTCGTCGCCCCCGACGGGCGCATCCACACGACCTACTCCCAGACGGTGGCGGCCACGGGCCGACTCAGCTCGGCCGATCCGAACCTGCAGAACATCCCCATCCGCACGGAGGCCGGCACCCGCATCCGGGAGGCGTTCGTGGTGGGCGAGGGCTTCGAGACCCTCCTCACCGCCGACTACTCCCAGATCGAGATGCGCATCATGGCGCACATGTCCGGCGATGCCGGGCTCATCGCCGCGTTCAACTCCGGGGAGGACCTGCACTCGTTCGTGGGCTCGCGCGTGTTCGGCGTCGAGCCGTCCGAGGTGACCGCGCCGATGCGCTCGAAGATCAAGGCGATGAGCTACGGCCTCGCGTACGGGCTGTCGGCCTTCGGGCTCTCGAAGCAGCTGCGGATCGCGACGTCGGAGGCGCGCGGGCTCATGGCCGACTACTTCGAGCGGTTCGGCGGGGTGCGCGACTACCTCGAGGGGGTCGTGGCGCAGGCGCGCTCGAGCGGCTACACGCAGACCCTGCTCGGCCGGCGCCGCTACCTGCCGGACCTCACGAGCGACAACCGGCAGCGGCGGGAGATGGCCGAGCGGATGGCCCTCAATGCGCCGATCCAGGGCAGCGCGGCCGACCTCGTCAAGGTGGCGATGGTGCGGGTGGCCGAGGCGTTCACGGCCGCCGGGCTCGCCTCGCGGCTGCTGCTGCAGGTGCACGACGAACTCGTGGTCGAGGTCGCGCCGGGGGAGCGGGCGGAGGTCGAGCGGATCCTGCGGGCCGAGATGGCCGGGGCGGCGGACCTGTCGGTGCCGCTCGAGGTGTCCGTCGGGGCCGGGGACAGCTGGCGCACCGCGGGCCACTGAGAGCGCCTCAGCCGGTCAGCTGCGACCGGATGATCAGCGTGCCCGGCAGGTACTCGCCCCGCACCGGCCCCCAGCCTCCCCACACGTGGGTGTTGCCCGGCTGCCACTCCGGCTCGACCAGCTCGACGATCCGGAATCCGCTCTCGGTCAGGTCGCGCACGTGGTCCCCGATCGTGCGATGGAATTCGGCGTACGTGCCGCCGGCCGAGGACTCCGCGTACGGGGTGCGGTCGAAATAGGAGCGATCGGCCGTGAGGGAGGTGGGGTCGTCCGGGAACGCCCAGCGGATCGGGTGCGTGGTGGCGAACGTCCAGTGCCCGCCCGGTCGGAGCACCCGGGCCACCTCCCGGTGCACCTCGCGGGCGTCGGCGACGAACGGGATCGCCCCGAACGCCGTGAACACCTGGTCGAAGCTGCTCGCTGCGAAGGGCTGGGAGCGGGCATCGGCCACCTGGACCGGCACGACGACTCCCGTGCCGGCGTTGAGCTCGCGGGCCGTCTCGACCATCCCGGGAGCCAGGTCCGTGGCCACCACGTCGACGCCGCGGGCGGTGAGCCAGCGGGCGCACTGGGCGGCCCCCGCTCCGATCTCCAGGAGCCGCTGTCCGCGGAGGGAGTCGAGGTCGCCGAGGAGGCGGGCCTCGGATTCGAGCAGCCCCTCGGGGCACCACCGGAACTCGGCCGGCCCGAGGAACTCGCCGAACTCGGCCAGGTACTCCCGGGCGTGCCCGCTCCAGTAGGCGCGGTTGCCGTCGACTGCCGCTTCGGGATCCACCGGGAAGTAGCCCGCGCGGCCCGGGCGCTCAGCTGCACACATGGGCACCAGCCTGCCAGAGACTCACGCACGCTCCGGTGGGCTCGTGCGGGACCGGTCGGGGCCGAAGCCGGATAGATTGGCGGGAGTCCCGCGGCGCCCAGGTGGAGAGAAGATGCCCCGCACCCTTGTGCTCACCAATGACTTCCCGCCCCGCCAGGGCGGGATCGAGACCTTCATCGCGGCGCTGACCGACCGGCTCGGCCCGGACCTGGTCGTGTACACCGCCGCGATGCCCGGCGACGCCGAGGTGGATGCGGGCCTCGACTTCCCCGTGATCCGGGATCGCAGCTCGATGCTGCTGCCGACGCCGCGGGTGCGCCGGGCCGTCGTGGCGGCCCTGCGCGAACACGGCTGCGACCGGGTGCTCATCGGATCCTCGGTCCCGCTCGGCCTGCTCGCCCCGGCGCTGCGTGCGGCCGGTGCCCGGCGGATCGTCGCGATCACCCACGGCCACGAGACCTGGTGGGCGCGCGTGCCGCTCACCCGGCCGCTGCTGCGCCGGGTCGGGGACGCCGTCGACGTGCTCACCTACATCTCCACCTGGACCCGCGACGAGATCGCCCGCGGCCTCTCGCAAGCCGGCCGATCACGTCAGCAGCGCCTCACCCCGGGCGTCGATCCGGAGCGGTTCCGCCCCGGCAGCGGCGGCGCCCGCGTGCGCGCCGACCTCGGGCTCGGGGACGACGTCCCGGTCGTCGTGTGCACCGCCCGCCTCGTCAAGCGCAAGGGGCAGGACATGCTCGTGCGCGCCTGGCCGCGCGTGCTCGCCGCCGTTCCGGGCGCCCGGCTCGTGCTCGTGGGCGACGGCCCGCGCCGCCGCGCACTCGAGCGGCTCGCCGGCCGGTTGGGTGTCCGGGAGTCGGTGGTCTTCACCGGGGGAGTGCCCTGGGAGCGGATCCCGGGTTACGTCGACGCCGCCGACGTGTTCGCCGGCCCCTCCCGCACCCGGCTGTTCGGGCTCGAGCCGGAGGGGCTGGGGATCGTCTACCTCGAGGCCTCCGCCTGCGAGCGGCCGATCGTCGTCGGTCGCAGCGGCGGGGCACCGGACACCGTGGTCGACGGCGAGACCGGCTACCTCGTGGACCCCCGCGACCCGGACGACATCGCGCGCCGGCTCGTCGACCTGCTCCGCGACCCCGGGCTGCGCCTCGCGATGGGCCGGCGCGGCCGGGCGCGCGTGGTCGAGGGCTGGACCTGGGATCAGGTCGCCGCCGACTGTGCCGGTCATCTCGACCCCCGGTGACGTCGGCGGCCCCGATGCCCCCGCGCCGGAGCGGCCGCATACTGGTGCCATGAGTTCGTCGCCACCTTCGACCGATGCGGACTGTGTCACCTCGCTCGCCCGTGAGCCGATCGCCGGGCCCGAGGCGGTGGAGCTCGCGCGGCTGTTCAAGGCGCTCGGAGATCCCAGCCGGCTCCGGCTCCTCTCGCTCATCGCCGCCCACGAGGGCGGTCGCGCGTGCGTCTGCGACCTGACCGAGCCGCTCGGGCTGAGCCAGCCCACCGTGTCCCATCACCTGCGGGTGCTCCGCGAGGCCGGCCTGGTCACGAGCGAACGACGGGGCACGTGGGTGCACTACTCGCTCGTGCCCGCCGCGCTCGACCGGGTGGCCGTGGTCGCCGCCATCGATCGCCCGCGCTGACCGGTGGCTCGGTCGCCGGGCCACCGACCTTGAATTGACGGATATCAATATAGCCTCCTACCCTTGCCCGGGGCACCCGCCCCGGACGAACGAACAAGGATGGACGGACCGCGCATGAGCGCCCTGACAAAGGAACCCCGCCGGCCGGTCCGGTGCGGCTGCACCCACCCCGCCCGCAGCCAACCCGGGGAGGCCTGACCGTGCTGCTCGCGGTACTCATCTTCCTCGTCACGCTCGTGCTGGTCGTCTGGCAGCCGCGCGGCCTGGGCATCGGCTGGAGCGCCCTCGGGGGTGCGGTGGTCGCACTCCTCGTCGGGGTCGTCGACCTGAGCGACGTGCCCACGGTGTGGGACATCGTGTGGAACGCCACGCTCACGTTCGTGGCGGTCCTCATCATCTGTTCGATCCTCGACGAGGCGGGGTTCTTCGACTGGGCCGCGCTCCACGTGGCGCGCTGGGCGCGGGGCAGCGGAAGCGCCCTGTTCAACCTCATCGTCGTGCTCGGCGCGGCGGTGGCGGCCCTGTTCGCCAACGACGGCGCGGCGCTGGTCATGACCCCGATCGTGTTCCAGATGATCGTGGCCCTGCGCTTCTCCCCGAAGGTCGCGTTCGGGCTCGTCATCGCCACGGGGTTCATCGCGGACACCGCGAGCCTGCCGTTCGTCGTCTCGAACCTGGTGAACATCGTCATCGCCGACTATTTCGGCATCGGCTTCGCGCGCTACGCGCTCGTGATGGTGCCCGTCGCGATCGTCTCCCTGCTGGCGAGCCTGGCGGTCCTGCGCCTCTTCTTCCGCCGCTCCATTCCGGGCCGGTACGACGTGACCGCGCTCCGGCGCCCCGCCGACGCGGTCGTCGATCCGGTGACCTTCCGCGCCGGCTTCGCCGTGCTCGGCGTCCTCCTCGTCGGGTACTTCACGGCCGACGCCATCGGCGTGCCCGTCGCCGCCGTCGCCGGCCTGTGCGCCCTCGCCCTGGCCCTCATCGCGGCCCGGCGTCCGCGCCGGCTCGTCCAATGGGTGAGCGCGCGCCGCCCCGCGGCCCGCGAGATCGCCCACCTCACCCCCTCCGCGCCCGAGCGCTCCGTCGCAGGGCGGGGAACGGGTCCGGCCGCCGGGGCCGGGGAGAGCCGGAGGCCGGCGGCCGAGGCGCACGCTCCGGCTGCGCCGCCGATCGCCGTCGGTTCCGTCATCCGATCCGCGCCCTGGCAGGTCGTGCTCTTCAGCGTCGGGATGTACCTCGTGGTCTATGGCCTGCAGAACGCGGGGCTTACGGACCACCTGGGCTCGCTCCTGTCCGCCCTGGCCGCCCACGGCGACGTCGTGACCGCCACCGGGACCGGGTTCCTCGTGGCCGGAATGTCCGCGGTGATGAACAACATGCCCACCACCCTCATCGCGGCCCTGGGCATCGACGCCGCGGGAGTCGGCGGGCTGACCGAACAGATGATGGCCTATGCCGCCGTCATCGGTGCCGACCTCGGCCCGAAGATCACCCCGATCGGCAGTCTCGCCACCCTGCTGTGGCTCGCCGTGCTCGACCGCAGGCACATGCACATCGGCTGGGGGACCTACTTCAAGGTCGGAATCGTGCTCACCGTTCCCGTCCTGGCCGTCACGCTCCTCGCCCTGGCGGGCTGGCTCACCCTGCTCGGCCCCTGAGTCCGCCGCGCCGCCCGACCACTCACCGTCCCGCCGGGGGACGCCGGACTGTGAGCCGGTCGCCGGTGTCGGCGGCTCGGCCTGCCTGATATGCTGAAGGGCGGTTCCCAGTGCATAGCGCGCGTTCCGACCCGTTCGTCCCGCCGATGCGGCCGATGTGTTCGCCACATCGACCGTGATCGGCCGTGATCGACGGAGTCGGCTCGGCTCGCCCCGGGACGCCGTCGGCGCTCAGCGTTCCGCGAGCGGCCGAATGTCCATTATCCATACGATCCCCCTGTCCACATCGGAGTTCATCTCTTGACTATCACCGCCCACCAGGCGAACGCACCGCAGGTCGCCGTCAACGACATCGGCTCGGAGGAAGACTTCCTCGCCGCCGTCGACGCCACCATCAAGTACTTCAACGACGGCGACATCGTCGAAGGCACCATCGTGAAGGTCGACCGCGACGAGGTGCTCCTCGACATCGGTTACAAGACCGAAGGCGTCATCCTCTCCCGCGAACTGTCCATCAAGCACGACGTCGACCCGGATGAGGTCGTCTCGGTGGGCGAGGTCGTCGAGGCCCTGGTTCTCCAGAAGGAGGACAAGGAGGGCCGCCTCCTCCTGTCCAAGAAGCGCGCGCAGTACGAGCGGGCCTGGGGCACGATCGAGAAGATCAAGGAAGAGGACGGCGTCGTCACCGGCACGGTCATCGAGGTCGTCAAGGGTGGCCTCATCCTCGACATCGGCCTGCGCGGCTTCCTCCCGGCATCGCTGGTGGAGATGCGCCGTGTGCGCGACCTGGCCCCGTACATCGGCCAGGAGATCGAGGCGAAGATCATCGAGCTCGACAAGAACCGCAACAACGTGGTCCTCTCCCGTCGGGCATGGCTCGAGCAGACCCAGTCCGAGGTCCGCTCCGGCTTCCTCAAGACCCTCGCCAAGGGCCAGGTGCGCCCCGGTGTCGTCTCCTCGATCGTCAACTTCGGTGCGTTCGTGGACCTGGGCGGCGTCGACGGCCTCGTGCACGTCTCCGAGCTCTCCTGGAAGCACATCGACCACCCGAACGAGGTCGTCGAGGTGGGCCAGGAGGTCACCGTCGAGGTGCTCGACGTGGACTTCGACCGCGAGCGCGTCTCCCTGTCGCTCAAGGCCACCCAGGAAGACCCGTGGCAGGCGTTCGCCCGCACCCACGCGATCGGACAGGTCGTTCCGGGCAAGGTCACCAAGCTCGTTCCGTTCGGTGCCTTCGTGCGCGTCGAGGACGGCATCGAGGGCCTCGTGCACATCTCCGAGCTGGCCCAGCGCCACGTCGAGCTGCCCGAGCAGGTGGTCAAGGTCGACGACGAGGTGTTCGTCAAGGTCATCGACATCGACCTCGAGCGTCGCCGCATCTCCCTCTCCCTCAAGCAGGCGAACGAGGGCGTGGACCCGGCCGGCGACGACTTCGACCCGTCGATGTACGGCATGGCCGCGGAGTACGACGAGAAGGGCGAGTACAAGTACCCCGAGGGCTTCGACCCCGAGACCCAGGAGTGGATCGAGGGCTACGAGGCTCAGCGCGAGGCATGGGAGGCGCAGTACGCGCAGGCCCACTCTCGCTGGGAGGCCCACAAGCAGCAGGTCGCCGCGGCGCTCGACGCCGACACGACCGAGGTCAAGGGCGGCGGCGCCGCACCGGCCGAGGCCACGACCTACAGCTCGGCCACCCCGGAGGCCGCGGGCACCCTCGCGTCCGACGAGGCGCTCGCCGCGCTGCGTGAGAAGCTCACCGGCAACTGACGCACCCACGGCCGCACGTGCGACCGACGCAGCCCGTCACCCTCGTGGTGGCGGGCTGCCGCCGTCTCCCCGCGAGCGCATTTAGGTGATGGCCGCGTGTCGTATATGGTGGACGGCGTGACTGTGACCCGTACGCGCACCCGCCATCCGTTCGCCATCCGCCACCTGACCGTCGAGGCGGTGACGCCGCTGACCGAGACGATGGTCCGGATCACCCTCACGGGCGACCTGTCGGGCTTCACGAGCACCGGTCCCGCCGACCATGTCAAGGTGTTCTTCCCCGACGGGGCCGGCGTACTCCGGGCGCCGCAGCTCGAGGGGGATCGGATCGTGCGCGACCCCGACGCCACGTACATCTCGCGGGACTACACGCCGCTCAACTGGACCGAGACCTCGCTCGACCTCGACTTCGTGCTCCACGGCGACACCGGTCCCGCCTCCGCCTGGGCCGCACGCGCCGGGGCGGGGGACCCCCTCGTGGTCGCCGGACCCCGCGGTTCGAAGTCCGCACCCGAGGGGGCCGACTGGTGGCTCCTGTGCGCCGACGCCACGGCGCTGCCCTCGCTCGGACGCTGGCTCGCGGACGCCCCCGCGGGCCTGCCCGTGCGGGCCCTCGTGTTCGCCGACACCGACACCCTGGCCGACTACCCGCTGCCCGAGGGGGCGGACGTCGACTGGGTGCTCACCACGGACGACCCCGAGCCCGTGGTGCGCGCCCTCGACCTCGACTCGAGTCCCGACTTCGCCGGCACCGGCTTCATCTGGGCCGCGGGGGAGGCGACCTCCCTCATCGGTGTGCGTCGCTACCTGCGGCGCGAGCTCGGCCTGCCCGGCGGTCAGGTCGCCGTGGACGGCTACTGGCGCCGCGGCGAGGCCGACGCCGACCACCACGCCCCGATCGACCCGTCCGACCCGGAGGAGTAGACCCTGGGGCTGTCGGTTCAGCCCTACAGTGGGTCCATGGACAGTTCGCGGCTCCTCCTTCGCGGTACCCCCGTCGTCCCCGGGGCCGGCTACGGCCCGGCCGTGCGCCCGATGCCGCGGCCCGATCCCGCGGTGGCCATGTCCGCGGCGCCGAGCGATCCCGAGACCGAGCTCGACCGGCTCGAGCGGGCGGTCACGGCGGTGGCCGACCGCCTGAACGAGCGCGCCGGTCACGTCTCCGGCGCGGCGGCCGACGTGCTGCGCACCGGGGCCGTGATGGCGGACGACCCGGGACTGCGGTCGGTCGCGAAGAAGGCGATCCGGGAGGGGCGCTCGGCCTGCCAGGCGCTGTGGAGCGCCGCCGCGGAGTTCACGTCCGCGTTCGAGGCCGCCGGCGGGCTCATGGCCGAGCGCGTGACCGACCTCGAGGACATCCGCGACCGGGTCGCGGCCGAACTCCTCGGCCTGCCCGAGCCGGGCGTGCCGGTGCCCGAGGCCCCGTCCGTGCTGCTGGCCGCCGATCTGGCCCCGGCGGATGCCGCGCTCCTCGATCCCGAACTCATCACCGCGATCGCCGTGCGGCTCGGGGGACCGACGAGTCACACCGCGATCATCGCGCGTCAGCTGGGGATCCCGTGCGTCGTCGGAGTCCACAGGCTCGACGAGACCGCCGACGACCACCTCATCCTCGTCGACGGAACGGCGGGTACCGTCACCGTCGATCCCGAGCCGCAGTCCGCCCGGGACCGGGTGGCCGAGGCACGCGAGCAGGCGGCCACGGCCGCCGCGTGGCGGGGCGAGGGGGCGACGTCGGACGGTCACGGCGTCGACCTGCTCGCGAACGTGCAGGACGGCGCCGGAGCCCGGGCCGCGGCCCAGGGCGTGGCCGTGGGCGTCGGCCTCATGCGCACCGAGCTCGCCTTCATGGCCTCGGCCACGGAGCCGAGCAGCGACCATCAGGCCCACGTCTACGGCGACGTGCTCCGGGCGTTCCCCGACGCGAAGGTGATCATCCGCACCCTGGACGCCGGCTCCGACAAGCCCCTGCCGTTCATCGAGTTCGAGGACGAGTCCAACCCCGCCCTCGGCGTCCGTGGCCTGCGGATCGCGGCCGACGATCCCGGCATCCTCGACCGCCAGCTCGACGCGATCGCCGCCGCCGCGCGGGCCGTCGGGGCCGCGGTCGATCCCTGGGTCATGGCACCGATGGTCGCCACCGTCGCCGAGGCGCGGTTCTTCGCCGAACGCGCCCGGGCGCGGGGCCTCGTGCCCGGGGTCATGATCGAGGTGCCGGCCGCCGCACTGCTCGCCGAGTCGATCCTCGCCGAGGTGGACTTCGTCTCGATCGGCACGAACGACCTGTCCCAGTACACGATGGCGGCCGACCGACTCTCCCCGGCGCTGGCGAGCCTGTGCGATCCGTGGCAGCCGGCCGTGCTCGCCCTGATCGACCGGGTCGCCCAGGCGGGCAGGGCCACCGGGAAGCGGGTCGGCGTGTGCGGGGAGGCCGCCGCGGACCCGCTGCTCGCCTGCGTGCTCGTGGGGATGGGGGTCTCCTCACTCTCCGCGGCGCCGATCGCCCTACCGGCCGTCGGGGCCCGGCTGGCCGGGGCGACCCTGGCCGACTGCGAACGGGCCGCCGCGGCCGCGCTCGCCACCACCGACTCGCGGGAGGCGAGGGAGGCCGCCGCCGGGGCGCTCGCGTGATCCGGATCGGCCTCACGGGCGGCATCGGAGCGGGCAAGTCCACCGCGGCCCGCCACTTCGCCCGCCTCGGGGCGCACCTGATCGACGCCGACGTGCTTGCCCGGGAGGTGCTCGATCCCGGCACACCGGGCCTGGCCGCCGTCGTGGATCGCTTCGGACCCGGCGTGCTCGCCCCGGCTGCGCCCGGTGATGATCTGGGTGACGATCCCGGCGATGCCGATGGTCCCGACCGGCTCGACCGGCCGAGGCTGGCGGCGATCGTGTTCGACGACGCCGCGGCACTCGCGGACCTCAATTCCATCGTCCACCCGCTCGTGCATCGGCGGACCCGGGAGGAGCTCGACCGGATCGCGCGCGCGGAGCCGGACGCGGTGGTCGTCCACGACATCCCGCTGCTCTATGAGGCGGGCCTGGCGGGCCAGATGGATCTCGTGGTCGTCGTGAGCGCCGAGCCCCAGGTGCGGGTCGAGCGCGCGGTCGCGCGGGGGATGGACGCCGCGGACGTGCGCCGGCGCATCGCCGGGCAGGCGGACGACGCACGGCGCGAGTCGATCGCCGACGTCGTGCTACGCAACGACGGCGCCGAGGCCGACCTGGCCGAGCAGGTCCGGGCGGTCTGGCGCGAGCGCGTGCTGCCGCTGCTCGCTGCCCGGGCATAACCTGTCCGGATGGATCAGCGACTGCACTTCCTCACGATTGCGACGCCCGATCTCGACGCGGCGCGCGGCTTCTATCGCGATGGTCTGGGATGGATGCCCACGATGGACGTGCCGGGGGAGATCATCTTCTTCCAGATCGCGCCCGGCCTCCTGCTCGGACTGTTCGACGCCGAGAATTTCGCCGCCGACCTTCCCCCCGGTCACTCGACCGCGGGCGTCGCGGGCATCACCCTGGCGCACAACGTGCCGGACCGTGAGAGTGTCGTCACCACGCTCGCAGCCATCGAGAGGGCCGGTGGCACGATCATCCAGCCTGCTCAGGAGGGTGCCTTCGGTGGCGTCTTCCATGGTCACGCGACCGATCCCAACGGCATCATCTGGGAGATCGCGTACAACGCCGGCTGGCGCATCGAGGCGGACGGGACCGTGGTGCTCCAATAGGACGGCGCCACTCGGGGATTGACCTGCTCGTGTCGGCCCGCGGTGGTCGAATCAGTCCGACCGGGAACGATGGCGCGCTGCCTCGCCCGTCGTTCGGCCGTCCTCCGGTTCGATCATGGTTCGATCACGGTTCGATCACGGGTCCCACCCCGTCGAACACGCCGGCGAGGAACTCGGCGACGTCGTCGAGTTCCGCCGCGGAGATCGAATGGCCCACCGCGTACCGGTGCTCGCGCAGGTCCACGTGCTCGGAGAGGAAGTCCCGGGTGCGGTCGAAGGCGGCCCCCGGCACGATCGGATCGTCCAGGTCGTACCCCCAGAACAACGGCGGGCGCAACTGCGCGAGGCGGGTGTCGCCGTCCACACTCCCCGGAACGGAGAAGCCCGAGAGCACGACGGCCGCCGCGAACGCCGCGGGAGCGCGTCGGAGGAGATGCGCGGCCATCGCGCCGCCCTGGGAGAAGCCGAGGAGCACGACCGGGCCGGGGGCGTGCTCGGCGCGGACGGTCTCGAGCCAGGCGAGGACGCCGGCGGTGGCGGCGTCGGCGTCGGCGAGCGTCGGCGTGCCCGGATCGGCGGTGATGGGGAACCAGGCGTGGCCACCGCGGCCCAGGGGCAGCGGCGCACGCAGGGCGGCGACCGCGAATTCTGGCGGCAGCTGGGCCGCGAGCGGGAGGAGATCGCGTTCGTTCGCGCCGTAACCGTGCATGAGCACGAGCAGGGGCCGGCCCGTGGGCCGGAACGTGGTCCACACGGTGGCGGAATCGTCGATCGGGAGGATCTCGGGTCGGTCCATGGCACCAGTCTGCTGCACGCGGACTCACGCGGACTCACGCGGACACGGTGGAGGTCTGTCGGCGCCGCGGCGTAGGTTGGTGCCATGCGCCCAGTGACCGATCTGCAGCGAACCGTCGCACCGTTCGAGGTCGTCGCCGAATACGAGCCCTCCGGGGATCAGCCGACCGCCATCGCCGAACTGACCGAACGGATCAACGCGGGCGAGAAGGACATCGTGCTCCTCGGCGCCACGGGGACCGGGAAGTCCGCGACCACCGCGTGGCTGATCGAGCAGGTGCAGCGACCCACCCTCGTCATGGCGCCGAACAAGACCCTCGCGGCGCAGCTCGCCAACGAGTTCCGCGAGCTGCTGCCGAACAACGCGGTCGAGTACTTCGTGTCGTACTACGACTACTACCAGCCCGAGGCGTACGTGCCCTCCTCGGACACCTATATCGAGAAGGACTCCTCGATCAACGACGAGGTGGAGCGGCTGCGGCACTCGGCCACGAACTCCCTCCTCACCCGGCGCGACACCGTGGTCGTGGCCTCCGTCTCGTGCATCTACGGCCTCGGAACGCCGCAGGAGTACGTCGACCGGATGGTGCGGCTGCGGGTGGGGCAGCAGCTCGACCGGGACGACCTGCTGCGCCGATTCGTGCAGATGCAGTACACCCGCAACGACATGGCCTTCACCCGCGGCACGTTCCGCGTTCGCGGCGACACGGTCGAGATCATCCCCGTGTACGAGGAGCTGGCGATCCGGATCGAGATGTTCGGCGACGAGATCGAGTCGCTGCAGACCCTCCATCCGATCACGGGGGACGTGCTCGCCTCCGAGGGCGAGATGTACCTGTTCCCGGCCACGCACTACGTGGCCGGGCCGGAGCGGATGGAACGGGCGATCACCGGGATCGAGACCGAGCTCGCCGAGCAGCTCGAACGATTCGAGCAGGCCGGCAAGCTCCTCGAGGCGCAGCGGCTGCGGATGCGCACCACCTACGACATCGAGATGATGCGCCAGGTCGGGAGCTGCTCGGGCATCGAGAACTACTCCCGCCACATCGACGGGCGCGAGGCCGGTTCGGCGCCCAACACCCTGCTCGACTTCTTCCCCGAGGACTTCCTCATCGTCATCGACGAGTCGCACGTGACCGTGCCGCAGATCGGGGCGATGTACGAGGGGGACATGTCGCGCAAGCGCACGCTCGTGGATCACGGCTTCCGGCTGCCCTCGGCCATGGACAACCGCCCGCTGCGCTGGGAGGAGTTCCAGGAGCGGATCGGGCAGACCGTCTACCTCTCGGCCACCCCGGGGCCGTACGAGCTGAGCCAGTCCGACGGGGTGGTCCAGCAGATCATCCGCCCGACCGGCCTCGTGGACCCGGAGGTGGTGGTCAAGCCGACGGAGGGCCAGATCGACGACCTGCTCGCCGAGATCCACGACCGCACGAGCCGGGACGAACGGGTGCTCGTGACCACGCTGACGAAGAAGATGGCCGAGGACCTGACCGACTACTTCATCGAGCGCGGGGTGCGCGTGCAGTACCTCCACTCCGAGGTGGACACCCTGCGCCGGGTGGAACTGCTGCGGGAGCTGCGGTCCGGCGTCTTCGACGTGCTCGTGGGGATCAACCTGCTGCGCGAGGGCCTCGACCTGCCGGAGGTCTCCCTCGTGGCGATCCTCGACGCCGACAAGGAGGGATTCCTGCGCTCGGGCACCTCCCTCATCCAGACGATCGGCCGGGCCGCCCGGAACGTCTCCGGGCAGGTGCACATGTACGCCGACGTCGTCACCGACTCGATGCGGCACGCGATCGACGAGACGAACCGCCGCCGGCAGATCCAGGTGGACTACAACCACACCCACGGCATCGACCCGACGCCGCTGCGCAAGCGGATCGGGGACATCACCGACCTGCTCGCCCGGGAGGACATCGACACCAAGGAACTCCTTGCCGGTGGGTATCGCAAGCCGGTCGAGTCCCGCTCGGGGGCCGCCGCCGGGGCGGTGACCGCGCGGGCGAACCTCGCCGGGGCCGCGGCGGGCGACCTCGCCGCGCTCATCCAGGAACTCTCCGACCAGATGCACTCCGCGGCCGCCGAGCTGCAGTTCGAGGTGGCGGCCCGGCTGCGGGACGAGATCTCCGACCTGAAGAAGGAACTGCGACAGATGAGTGCCGCCACGTCCTGACGAACGTGGCCCGAGGAGTCGGGTTCAGCGTCCGTGGCCCGCGCCTTCGCGGCGGGCGCGCCCGTGCTGCCGCAGTCCCGCCACGAGCATGAGCGCCGCTGTGCCCCACGTGAGGAGGATGAGCGGCCACGTCGGGATGGCCCTCCCGCCGCTGCCGACCTGCGACATCAGGTCACCGTCCGCCCACACGAGCTGCAACACGGGCGCGGCGCACCACGCGGCCACGCCGAGGGCGAGGAAGGGCCACTGGGACGCGTTCGGCCCGCCGCCCGCGCCTCGCCTGCGCGCGAGTGGCGGCAGGAGCGCGACCCCCGCGATGGCGAACCCGCCGGCGAGCAGCATGATCACTCCCGCATCCGAGACGAGCGGAAGGCGTCCGAGCATGATCACGGCCAGGAGCACGCCGAAGAGTGTGCCGAAGAGTACGCAGGCGAGGATCGGCGTCCATCGATGCCTGTCCATATGTCCTCCGTGTGCTTGGCGATCCGTGGCACAGGTTGCCCGACGTTTCCAGTCTCTCGTAGCGGCGCCACGATCCCGGCTACCGGCGGAACCGGGCGACGCCCTCGGTGAGGCGACGGTGCACGGCGTCGTCGACGTCCGTGCCGGCCGCCCGCAGCGCCACGACGGCCGCGCCCACGAGCCCGTCGCCGACTGTGCGCAGGTCGGCGGGGAAGCCCGCGGCGGTCATCGCCTCGACGACCGGGGCGGACATCGCCGGCTGCCGGGTGAGCACGCTGCCGCCGAGCACGACCGGCCCGGGGGAGTGGGGATCGAGCACGGCCGTCAGGGTCGTGCCGAGGCGCTCCTGGGCGCCGGCCACGATCTCGCGGGCCGCCTCGTCGTGCGGGAACTCGAAGGCGAGCGGGGTGAGGCGCGCCAGCTCGATGGGTGACCAGCCGAAGAGTACGTCGCTCAGGTTGAGCAGCGTGCGTACCCGCCCCTCGTGCCCGGGGCGCGGGTCGACCTCGATGTCGAGGAGTTCCGTCAGCGCCGCGGTGAGGGCGGTGGCGGGCCCGCGCCGGTCGAGGTCGGCCACGACGGCCCGCGCGACCGCCTGTCCGATCTGGAAGCCGGACCCCTCGTCGCCGAGGAGCCAGCCCATCCCGTCCGCGACCGCGACGATCTCCCCGGCACGCACGCGCACGGCCGCGGCGCCCGTGCCCGAGACGAGGCCGTAGCCGTCGAGCTCCACCGCCCCCGAGCAGTAGGCCGCGAGGATGTCGGAGCGCAGGTGCACGGGCATCGTGAATCCCGCATGGTGAAATTCTTTCGCAAGCCAACCGTCGCGGAGGAACTCCGAACCGCCGGCGGAGCAGATCGTGATGGAATCGAGACCTTCGTCGATGAGGGTGCGTTCGGACGTCGCGCGGGTGACCGTGTCGAGCACCGACTCGAAGGCGACTTTTCGGCCGGATGACACCGGATTCGCGCGTCCACCGACCGCCACCGAACGCACTGTTCCAT
Source organism: Pseudactinotalea sp. HY160 (assembly GCF_009372055.1). Classification (NCBI taxonomy): domain Bacteria; kingdom Bacillati; phylum Actinomycetota; class Actinomycetes; order Micrococcales; family Cellulomonadaceae; genus Pseudactinotalea; species Pseudactinotalea sp. HY160. The sequence goes on from NZ_WHMT01000006.1 coordinate 146,782, forward strand.
CACCCGCGAGGAGGGCCGCGCGCACCGAGGTTCCGCCCGCATCGAGCGCAATCAGACTCTTCAAGAAAAATTTTCCTTCCGGGGGGCTGACAAGTGGGGAAGATAAGAATATATTTCAGACGTGACCACGGACACAGCGTCCAGGTCGAAGACGATCAGACAGTCGAGGATGACGGGAGTTCACGTGTCGAGCTCAGTATTCGCCAACGGTGACGCCGGGATGCGCGTGACCGAGCGTATCGAGAGCGCGATGCCGGCCCTGCCCACCGCGATGCGCAAGGTGGCCGAGCTCGTGCTCGCCGATCCGCGCGCGGCGCTCGAGTACTCGATCACCGAGCTCGCCGAGCACGCGGGCACGTCGCCGGCGACGATCACCCGGTTCTGCCGGGCGATCGGCTATCCCGGGTACGTGCAGTTCCGCGTCGGCATCGCCGCCGACAGCGGACGGCCGGACGAGGGCGCCCAGGTCGAGATCGGGCGGGCGTTCGGCCCGTCCGACTCGCCGCGGGAGGTCATGACCATGCTGCTCAACGGGCACGTGCGGTCCCTCAAGGCGACGGCGGGACTACTCGACCTGTCGGCCTGTGCCCGCGTCGCCGCCCAGATCGCCCAGGCCTCGCACGTCGACCTCTACGGTGTCGGGGGCTCCGGGGCGATGGCCGAGGAGATGCAGGACCGGCTCTACCGGATCGGCGTCAACACCCACGCCTGGCGGGACGTGCACGAGGGTCTCGCCTCGGCGACGCTCCAGGGGCCGGGCACGGTGGCCCTCGGCATCTCGCACAGCGGGGAGACCCGCGAGACGATCGACATGCTGCTGTGCGCGAGCCAGGCGGGAGCGCTGACGGTCGCCGTCTCGAACAACACCTCGACGCCGCTGTCCGACGTCGCCGACCTCACCCTCGTCGCGGCCGTGCCCTCGAAGTACCTGCACCCGGCGGACCTGTCCGCCAAGCACGCGCAGCTCTTCGTGCTCGATCTGCTCTACCTGCTCGTGGCCGGTGTCGACTACGAGGACAGTTTGACCAAGTTGACCGACTCGGCCATGGCCGTGGTCGCTCGACGCCACATGGCGCGTTCGCGCACGTCCCGGAGGGTTCAGTGACTCAGATTCAACAAGCGTTCCACGCCGAGGTGATCGGCCGGCTCGAGGAGCTCGGGCGCACGATCGCCGCGGGCGGCCTGGACGAGGCCATCGCCCTGACCACCGAGAGCCTCGCCTCGGGCGGGGTGCTGCAGGCGTTCGGCACGGGACACTCCGAGGCGTTCGCGATGGAGATCGCCGGCCGGGCCGGCGGGTTCATCCCCACGAACAAGATCGCGCTGCGCGACCTCGTGCTGCGCGGTGGACGCGACGAGGCCATCCTCAGCGGCGGGGAGCTGGAGCGCGACCCGCAGATCGTCGACGACCTCGTGGGCCTGTACGACTTCCACCCCGAGGACGTCTTCCTCATCGCCTCGAACTCCGGGGTCAACGGCTCGATCGTCGGGCTCGCGCTCGCGATCAAGGAGCGCGGCCACAAGCTCATCGCGGTGACCAGCCTGCAGCACACGAACGCGGTCACCCCCAAGCACCCGAGCGGGAAGCGGCTGAGCGAGATCGCCGACGTGGTGATCGACAACCTCGCCCCCTTCGGCGACGCGACCCTGAGCGTCGGCGACGGCATCGGGGTCGGGGCGGTCTCCTCCCTCACCGCTGCCTACATCGCCCAGATCCTGACCATCAGCGCCGCCGAGCGCATGGTCGCCGACGGCCACACGCCGCCCATATACATCTCTGCCAATCGCCCTGGAGGTGACGAACACAATCATGCATTGGAGGAGCGCTACGGCGACCGGATTCGCCGGAGTGCCTGAGCCTCACAACACCGCGAGCCCGACCCGGCTCACCCTCATCACCAACCTGTGAAGGATCAGTTAGAACCATGAACGACAAGAGCCTTTCTCGCCGCAGCATTCTGCGCGGCGCCGCCGCGACCGCTGTCGCGCTGCCGTTTGGGGTCGCCCTTGCCTCCTGTGCCAGCAGTGGCGGCGGCTCGGAGGAACCGACCGACGACGCCACCACTGATGGTGGCGACTCCGAGAACGACCCCACGAAGAACCCCTTCGGCGTCGAAGAGGGTAGCTCGATCGAGGCCGTGATCTTCGACGGCGGCTACGGCACCGACTACGTGTCCTTCGCCGGCGGCATCGTCGACAAGAACCTCGGCACCACCACCGAGGTGAAGCCGACCCAGAAGGTCGCCCAGGAGCTCCAGCCCCGCTTCGTCTCCGGCGACGTGCCCGACCTCATCGACAACTCGGGTGCCGACCAGATCGGGTGGAACGACATCCGCTCGCGGCTCGAGACCCTCGACGACGTGCTCGAGGCCAACAACCTCGAGGGCAGCCCGATCAAGGACTCCCTCTTCCCCGGGGTGCGGAACCCGGGCACGTTCGACGGCAAGTTCGTCGCGCTCAACTACGTGCTCACCGTCTACGGCGTCTGGTACTCCTCCTCGCTGTTCGAGGAGAACGGCTGGGACGCCCCCGTCACGTGGGACGACGCCCTCGACCTCGGCGCCAAGGCCAAGGAGCAGGGCAAGTACCTGTTCACGTGGGGCAAGGAGGCCGCGACCTACTACCAGACGCTCGCGATCGACTCGGCTGTCAAGGAGGGCGGCGACGACGTGCGTCTCGCCCTGGAGAACCTCGAGGAGGGCTGCTGGTCCAAGCCGGAGATCCAGGGCGTCTTCGAGAAGATCAAGGAGGCCGTGGACAAGGGCTACTTCATCCCCGGTGGGGCCGGCACCCAGTTCACGGCTGCGCAGGCGCAGTGGTCGCAGGACCAGGAGGCGATCCTCTACCCCTCGGGCTCATGGATCGAGAACGAGATGAAGGACGCCACCGCGCCGGACTTCAAGATGAAGGGCGTGCCGGACCTCAGCCTGTCCAAGGACGCGAAGCTCACGACCGACGGTCTCCGCGCCGAGGCCGGCGAGCCGTTCTGCGTTCCCTCGCAGGCCGACAACGTCGCCGGTGGCAAGGAGGTCCTTCGGACGATGCTCTCGAAGGAGGCGGCCACCAACTTCGCGAAGGAGAAGCTGGCCCCCACCGTCGTGCTCGGCACGGTTCCGGAGGACGGCTTCGGTTCGACCGCGCTCGTCTCCCAGAGCGACATGCTCGACGCGGCGGGCGAGAACACGTTCACGATCAAGTTCATCAACCTGTACGGAATGAACCCCGACCAGCTCGTCTACTGGAACTCGTTCCTCAGCGGGGACAAGTCGGTGGAGGAGCTCACCTCCGACCTGCAGGGCCTGACCGACAAGATCCGTGAGGACGACGCGATCGACAAGGTCAAGATCTCCTGACGTGTTCCCGCATCTTCCTGACCGATCGATCGGAGTGTTGTGACTGACAACATCCGCACCTCCGCTGCCGAGGCACCAGTCGTGCCTCGGCGGCGGAGCCGCCGCGACTTCAGTTTTGACAGTATCTCGTTCTTCCTCGTGTTCCTGGGCGTGCCGCTCGCGGTGTTCGTCTTCCTGGTGATCTGGCCGTTCATCCAGGCGGCCTACTACTCGCTGACCGACTGGAACGGCCTCACGGCCTCCATGAACTTCATCGGGTTGGACAACTTCGAGCGCCTGCTGAACGACGACCTGTTCATGAAGGCCCTGGGGAACAGCGTGCTGCTCCTGGCGGTCGTGCCGACCCTCATCCTCATCATCGCCCTGACGTTCGCCACGCTCATCACCGTCGGCGGCGCCTCGAAGGGGCAGATCCGCGGGCTCAAGGGGTCGAGCTTCTACCGGGTCGTCTCCTTCTTCCCCTACACCATTCCGGGCGTGGCCATCGGCCTGCTGTGGGCCCTCGTGCTGCTGCCGAACGGCGGCTTGGTCAACAGTCTGCTGGTCGAGCTCGGCTTCGACGGCTTCGCCGGGTTCGCCTGGCTCGGGGACAAGGCCGCGGCGATGCCCGTGTCGATCTTCATCATCATGTGGGGCCTCATCGGCTTCTACATGCTGCTGTTCATCGCCGCGATCAAGGACGTGCCGGCGGAGACGTACGAGGCCGCCCGGCTCGACGGCGCCGGCCGGTTCCGCACCGCGATCTCGATCACGATCCCGCTCATCCGCGAGAACGTGCAGACGGCCTGGATCTACCTCGGGATCTTCGCCCTCGACGCCTTCGCCTACATGAGCGTGCTCAACTCCACGGGCGGGCCCGAATACAGCACCCTCGTGATCACCCAGTACCTCTACCGGGTGGCGTTCAACGACTTCAAGTTCGGGTACGCGAGTGCCATCGGCGTGTTCCTGGCCGTCATCACGCTGCTGTTCGCGGCGCTGGTGTTCTCGGTCAACTACCTCACCGGAGGCGGCAACAGGAAGGCGAAGCGATGACCAGCCAGACCGATTCCGCACACGCCCGCACGCACGACGGAGCGATCACGGGCAAGGGCGACCGCGCCGTAGCCACCATCTCGCACGGCGTGCTCATCGTCTGGTCGATCATCGTGATCGCCCCGATGCTCTGGGTGCTCCTGCAGTCCTTCAAGGGCAAGACCGAGGTGCTGTCCTCGCCGTTCGGCCTGCCGGAGAAGTGGCACTTCTCCAACTACTACACGGTGTGGGTCTCCGAGGGGATGGGGCGCTCGTTCCTCAACACGATCTTCGTGGTCGGCACCGCGCTCATCGCGGTGATGCTGCTCGGGGCGATGTGTGCCTACGTGCTCGCGCGCTTCCGGTTCTTCGGAAGCCGGCTCATCTACTACGCGATGCTCGCCGGGCTCACCTTCCCGATCTTCCTCGCCGTGGTGCCGCTGTTCTTCGTGCTCCAGAACATGTACCTGCTCAACACCCTCCCGGGCCTCGCGCTCACCTACGTGGCGTTCGCCCTGCCGTTCACGGTGTTCTTCCTCTACGCGTTCTTCCAGGGGCTGCCCACCGAGATCAGCGAGGCGGCCCAGATCGACGGTGCCGGGAAGTGGCGCACGTTCTTCCAGGTCATGGCGCCCATGGCGAAGCCCGGCATCGCCGCGGTGACGATCATGAACTTCCTCGGCCTGTGGAACCAGTACCTGCTGCCCGTCGCGCTCAACACGAAGCAGGAGAACTACGTGCTCACCCAGTCGATCGCCCGCTACGCAGTGAGCGCCGGCTACGCGGTGGACTTCGGCTCGATGTTCGCGGCCTTCGTCATCGTGGTCGTTCCCGTGCTCGTGTTCTACATCTTCTTCCAGCGTCAGCTGCAGGGATCGGTCTCCCAGGGGTCGAGCAAGTAGGCGGCTGACATCACCGTCGAGCCTCGTCGGCGGCGGCGAGTTCGATCGATACGGCCCGTCCCGGCATCCGCCGGGGCGGGCCGTCGTCGTCGGCGAGGTACCTGAGGCATCGCGGGCGAAGTGGGGCTGTACGCGGGCCCCGCCGCGGAATTACGCTGAGGGGCGGTGGAAGGACGGCGGATGACTGCACTATCCGGCTTACGCTCACACGTTCGAGGCGACGTGCTCACGGGGGAGGACCCCCGGTACGCATCCGCGCACTCCGGGTTCAACCCGGCGGCCGAGCACCGACCGGAGGTCGTGGTCCGGGTGGCCGACGCCGCCGACATCCGTGCCGCGATCGACTTCGGGGCCGAGCACGGCCTCCGGGTGCGCGCGCAGGCCACCGGCCATGGCAAGGGGGAGCCGATGGACGGCGGCCTGCTCGTGCTCACCGACCGGCTCCGCGGCGTCGAGGTGGATCCCGCGCACCGCACCGCCCGGGTCGGCGCCGGAGCCCGTTGGCAGGACCTGCTCCCCGTCGCGGCCGCCCACGGCCTCATGGGCCTGTGCGGCTCGACGCCGGCCGTCGGAGTGGTCGGCTACACCCTCGGCGGCGGCACGGGCCCGATGGGGCGGACCTTCGGCTTCAACTCCGACGGCGTGCGCCGGCTGCGGATGATCGACGCCGGCGGCCGCGAGCTGGAGATCGACGCGGAGCGCGAACCCGACCTCTTCTGGGCGATGCGCGGTGGCAAACCGGACGTCGGCATCGTGACCGAACTCGAGTTCGACCTCGTGACCGCTCCGACCTACTACGGCGGCGGCGTGTACTTCCCGGGCGAGCAGGCGGAACGGATCCTCCACGCCTTCGGCGACTGGGCGCCGTCCCTGCCCGACTCGGTCACCGCCTCGGCCGCGCTCCTGCGCCTGCCCGACGTGCCGGTCGTGCCGGAGCCGCTGCGGGGCCGCCTGAGCGTGCACCTGCGGTTCGTCCACGTCGGCGATCCGGCCCGGGGCGCCGAGCTCCTCGCGCCGATGCTCGCCGCGGGGACCCCGATCGTCGATCTCGTGGCCGAATACCCCTCGGTGGACATCGCCTCGGTGCACCGGGATCCGACCGAGCCGATGCCGGCCCGCGACGAGGGCATGACCCTGCGCGACCTACCCCCGGGCGCGATCGACGCACTCCTCGAGGCGGCCGGCCCGGGCGCCGACCTCCCGCTCGTCGTGGTCGAGCTGCGACACCTCGGCGGCGCGCTCGCCCGCGAGCAGGGTGCGGCGTCCGCCGTCGGTGGGCGGGAGGCGGCGTACAACGTCACGGTCGTCGGCGCGTATCCACCGCCCCTGCGCCCCGCCGTGGACGCGGGCAGCGCCGCGGTCCTCGCCGCGCTCGCGCCCTGGGCCACGGGCGGCTCGCTCATCAACTTCCAGGGCTACGCCACGCAGCGCGCCCGGGCGGCGTGGGACGCGCCGACCCGCGCCCGCCTCGACGCGATCAAGGAGCGGTGGGACCCGGAGCGGGTGTTCCGGTTCGCCTATTCCTTCGACTGAGGGCCGGGCCCGGGCCGGCGACGCAATACAGTGGCGCCCAGGAGGTACACCATGACTCAACCGGAATCGTTCGGACTCGACCACACCGCGGTCGCCGCGCCGTACATCCGCGTGGCCGATCGGCTCACGCTCACGGGCGGCAGCGCCGTCACGAAGTTCGACCTGCGCTTCTGCCAGCCGAACGTCGACCACCTCGAGATGCCCGCCGTGCACTCGATCGAGCACATGCTCGCCGGATTCCTGCGCGACCACACCCGCGGCGTCATCGACATCTCGCCGATGGGCTGCCAGACCGGCTTCTATCTGCTCATGGACGGCGCCCGCACGGTCGACGAGATCGCTCCCGTTCTCGAGAGCGCGTGTCGCGACATCCTGGCCGCCACGGCGGTGCCGGCCGCGAACGAGGCGCAGTGCGGCTGGGCCGCGAGCCACAGTCTCGAGGCGGCCCAGGCGGCGGTCTCGCGCTTCCTCGCCGCCCGTGACGAGTGGGGAACGGTCTTCGCCGGTGAGTGAGTTCCTGCTGCTCGCGGCGATGACCGAGGAGGCCACCGCCGTACGCGACCGGAGCGACGCCGTCGGCCCCGAGCAGGCCGGGCCCACCGCGCGCGCGACCCACACCCCGATCACCGTCGCCGGCCGCAACGGCACGCTCCTGACCACGGGGATCGGCGCCGTCAACGCGGCCACCGCGCTCACCGCGTGGCTGCGGGATGTCGGCCGTGGCGCTCGGGGGAGTGGGCCGTGGCCGGGAACCGTCGTCAGCCTCGGCTCGGCGGGCGGCCTCGCGGAGACGGTGTCGGTCGGCGACGTCGTGCTCGGGCGGTCCTACCGTTACGCCGACGTCGACGCCCGGGAGTTCGGGTACGAGTTCGGGCAGGTCCCCGGCATGCCGCCCGAGTACCCGTCCGGTGTCGCGCCGGCCCCGGGCGAGACCGCCGCGCACGCGCACAGCGGCCTCATCGTCACGAGCTCGTCCTTCGTGGGCGCCGAGCTCGCCGCCCGGATCCGCACCCGGATCCCGCAGGCGATGGCCGTGGACATGGAATCCGCCGCGCTCGCCCAGGCCTGTCACGTGCTCGGCGTCGAGCGTTTCGTCTCGGTCCGTGGCATCTCCGACCTGTGCAGCCCGCGCGCGGGCGAGGACTTCCACGACGGCCTCGGGCTCGCGAGCAGCCGGTCCGCCGCCGCCGTCCTCGACCTGCTCGACCATCTCGACCCGCCGGCCGGTGTCGTGAGGGCCGGGGCGGGGGAGCGCCCGCGGGCGTGATTCCACCGATGGGGTATCCTGCTCGCAGTTGGAGGGGAGTACCCCGCAAGCGGTGATGTCGTCAACACGATCGGTCTCGGACCGGTTCGGCACCATCGGCCCCGAAGGGTGGGGGAGACCTCCGGTGAATCCCGCTATCCACCGGAGGCTTGAATGTTCGACGTGCCACTCTGGGCCTGGGCCGCCACGGTCGGCCTCATCCTCGTCATGCTCACTGTCGACTTCGTCGGGCACGTGCGCACGCCGCACGCGCCGTCGATGAAGGAGGCCGCGACGTGGTCGGTCGTCTACATCGCGATCGCGCTCGTGTTCGGGGTGATCGTGTGGATCACGGGCGGCCACGACTACGGGCAGCAGTTCTTCGCCGGGTACATCACCGAGAAGTCGCTGAGTGTCGACAACCTGTTCGTGTTCGTGCTCATCATGGCGAGCTTCAAGGTGCCGCGGGAGAATCAGCAGAAGGTGCTGCTGCTCGGCATCGCTATCGCCCTCGCGCTGCGCACCGTGTTCATCTTCATCGGTGCCGCGGCCATCGAGCAGTGGTCGTTCGTCTTCTACATCTTCGGGGCGTTCCTGCTGTGGACGGCGTACTCGCAGGTGCGCACCTCGAGCACCGAGGGTGAATACCACGAGAACGCGATTCTGCGCTGGACCCGGCGGATCTTCCCGACCACGCCGAACTACGTGCAGGACCGGATGTTCCACCGCATCGAGGGCAAGCTGTACATCACCCCCATGCTCATCGTGATGATCGCGATCGGCTCGGCGGACGTGCTCTTCGCGGTCGATTCGATTCCCGCGATCTTCGGCCTGACCGACCACGTATTCCTCATCTTCGCCGCGAACGCGTTCTCGCTCCTCGGCCTGCGCCAGTTGTTCTTCCTCATCGACGGCCTGCTCGACAAGCTCGTCTACCTCAATTACGGGCTCGCCGCGATCCTCGCCCTCATCGGCGCCAAGCTCGTGATCCACGCGCTGCACACGAACGAGCTGCCGTTCATCAACGGCGGCGAGCCGGTGCTCGGCGTCCCGGAGATTCCGACGACGCTCTCGCTCGTGCTCATTCTCGGGATCCTCGCGGTCACCACGGTGCTCTCGCTCACGGTCGGCAAGTCCAAGACGATCGAGCACCCGACGGTCTGACCCCTCGCCTTCCCCGCCGGCGTGCCCGACCTACTGCCGGCCGCCTCCCCGAGGTCTCACGGTGGCCTCGAGGTTCCGTGGGTTCCCCGGGTTCCCCGGGTTCCCGCGGGTTCCGGGCCGTCGTCCAGCTGTCCGGGGTGGATGTCGGTGCTCGGTTCTAGGGTTGTTTCATGAGCACGAAGGCGGCCCGGCAGATGCGAGCGAGGCGAGCGGAGATCGCCTCGATCGCGTCCGAGGACGCGGTACTGGACCGGGTCCGTCAGGTGCGCAAGGTCCAGGCGGGCGCGGAGGCCGATCTGTTCTTCCTGGCGATCGAGATCGCCCAACGCAGCCCGGTCACCGAAGAGTGCGGGGCGTGGTCGTGTCACACCGATCTGGCCCTGGGGGTCTCGTATTGTGATTCGGCGGCGAACTGGTTCGCGGCCGTGACCGGCTTCTCCACCGACGCCGCCCAGGCGATGCTCCTCGAAGCCCTCGAGGTCGCCGAACGCCTGCCACTGCTGTACGGGCGGGTCCTCGATGGGCGCACCCGGGCGCACACGGCCCGGCTCGTGGCCGAACAGACCCTCGGTTTGACTGTGGAGGCGGCCGGGTTCGTCGATGTCCAGGTCGCTGCCGCCGGGGCGATCCGGGGCCGATACGCCATCAAGGGGCTCGTGCGGGAGGCGATGATCAACCACATGCCCGACCAGTACGCCGACCTGCAGCGGGCGCAGGCCGATCCGCGCCGGGCCGATGTCCACATCGGCACCGACGGCACCGGCCGCATCGACGCGATCGTGTCCACCTTCGCGGCCCTCGATCTGGAACAGAGCCTGGCCTTCGGAGCCGCGCAACTCAAGGCCGCCGGATCCGGTGAGGTCCTCGATACCCGACGCTCCCTCACGTTCGAGGGCATCATCGCCGCCACCCACCACCCCGCACCGGCCCGGCAAGACGGCTTCGACCTCACCAACGGACAATCAGGCCAGCAGGCCCAGCAGGCCCAGCAGGCCCAGCAGGCCCAGCACGCCCAGCAGACCCAGCAGGCGCAGCAAGCCCGGCAGGCACAGGCGCCGGGGGCGGGGGCCCCGGACTGCACGAACAGCACGAACAGCACGGGCGGCACAGTCGGCATCGGCGGTGCTGTGGGTATGGCTGCGGCCGCTGCAGTCGATCTGACTCCCGATGAAGCCGCAGGCCAGTTCGACGGCCCGTCCGTGAGTACAGCCGCGGGCCCCGCCGGGAGTACAGCCGTGGGCCCCGCCGCCGGAGCGGCGGTGGGCGAAGCGGCGGTGGCCGGAGCTGCGGCGGACCCGACCGACGAGGCCCCTGCGACGGCTGCGGGCGGTGGTGTGTCGTGCGGGCCCGCGTGGTCGGGTCGGGGTGTGCCGCGGGCGAAGGTCGTCATGTACCTGCACATGAACGCCTCCGCGTTCTGGCCCGACGGCAGGCCACCCGACCAACCCGATCCTCATTCTGGAAGCCGACCACCCGATCGTCATCCCGACGGCCCATCCCCTGATCATCCCGATCGTCATCACGGTGGCCTATCCGCCGGTGGATCGTGCTCTGATCCGCCGCGCACGGCCGATCCCGAACACGTAGCCGGCGCGGCCTGTCCCGATCGCCGGCCCGGCGGCCTATCCCCTGATCATCCCGATCACCATCACGGCGGCCTGCCCGCCGGCGGCGCGTCTGTCGATGGCTCCTGCGCGGGCGCGGCAGGAACGGCCTGTCCCGAGCACGCCACCGGTCCGGCCTATGTCGCGGGGCGGTTGGCCCGTGAACCCGTGCGCATTGAGGGGCCGGGGATCCCGCCCGGGCTCGTGATCACCGCCGCCGAGGTCGCGGCCATGTTCACCGCGCCCCACGACGCGGCCATGCCCGACAGCGCGCCCGTTGACGGACCACGGGGCTCTGATAGGCCGCGCGGGTCCGGTGGGCCGTGGGGGTCCGGTGGGCCGCGCGGGTCTGGTGGGTCGTGGGGGCCGCAGATATTCGTGCGTCCGGTCATCGACCTCGAAACCGAACACGAAGTCGCCGGCTATGCCGCCGGAGACGTGATCAAGGACCATCTCCACCTGCGCGATCGAACCTGCGTGTTCCCCAAGTGCGCCCGCCCGGCGCGGGCCTGCGATGCCGACCACATCGACCCCTGGAAGACCGATGCCCAGGGCGACCCGGCCGGCGGGCCCACCTGCACCTGCAACCTCGCGAGCCTGTGTCGCCGGCACCATCGCTGGAAGACGCATAATCATCCCGGGCAGCCGCAGGGACGCGGCTCCTGGTCGTACGTCATGCTCGGACCCGGAACCTACTACTGGGCCGGTCCCATGGGCCTACGGTTCCTGCGCACCCCGACCGGCACGACCGAGGTCACCGACCAGGCCTGGCACCGCCGTGACCTCCGTGCGCTCCAGGGCCTCCAGGGGCCCGGCGCATCCCAGGGCCTCGAGGTGCTCCCGGACCTCCAGGGGCTCGGCGCCGTTTCCGGCCGCGAGCCGGACTTGGATCGCCCGGCTCGCCCGGCTCGCCCGGCTCGCCCGGATCATCGGACTCTTCCGGGCCACGAGACTCTCCCGGGACTCGAGGAGGTCCCGGGACTCGAGGCCGACACGGCGCTCGGCGCACGCCAGAACCCCGCCGCTCACACGGATCTCGAAGCTCACCGGGGTCACCCGAACACTGCGGCAGGACCGGACTCGCGGGCTCGCCGTGACGATCTCGACGAGGCCTTCATGGACGCCCTCGACTACGAATACGGCAATGCCGACAGTGACGTCGAGCCGACTGAGGCCGACCTCGAGGCCATCCTCGCCGATCGGCCCCCGTCGCCGCCCTCCGGACTGTGACCCTGCGCCGACCCAGCCTGGCGTGAACCGCCTCCGCGGTGGGGCCGCAGCCACGAGAGAGAGTGGGCCGTTCGGTCGTCGAAAGCGGCGCTGAAGGGCGCCTCACGGTGTCTCGGGCCTCACGCTGCTTCGACGGCGCCGCGGCCGGAGTGGCTACTCGGCGAAGACCCCGATGACCGGGTTCCACTCCCGCACCGTGCGCTCGGCGATCACGCCGGCCGCACGGAACGGATCGGCCTCGAGGAGGTCGAGCACCGCCTGGCGGGAGTCGGCGCGCAGAAGGATGAGCGCTCCCGCCTCTCCGTCGAGCCACGGCCCCGAGGCCACGAGCTCACCGGTGGCCGCGAGGGCGGCGAGGAACGCGCGGTGGTCGGGGCGCACCCGGTCGGCCGTCTCGGCGGTGACCGGGTCATAGGTGTACGTGACTACGAACATGAGCTGCGTCGTCCATTCGAAAGCGTTGCGTGGAGGGCGGGGCGGACCGCCCCACCGATGACGATCCGGATGCTACTCCCGTCCTCGCGACCCGGGGCGCGGCCGGTGCGGTGACCGCCGCAAGCAGGCACACGAGGTTCGAACGGCTGTACGAGCCGCGTTCGGGCGTCTACCATGGACGCCGTGAGTGACTCCCTCGTGGTTCGCGGCGCGCGTGAACACAACCTCCAGAACGTCAGCATCGAGCTTCCCCGGGACCGGCTCATCGTCTTCACGGGCCTGTCCGGTTCGGGTAAGTCGTCGCTGGCGTTCGACACGATCTTCGCGGAGGGGCAACGCCGCTACGTCGAATCTCTCAGCGCGTACGCGCGCCAGTTCCTCGGGCAGATGGACAAGCCGGACGTCGACTTCATCGAGGGGCTCTCGCCCGCGGTGTCGATCGACCAGAAGTCGACGAACCGGAACCCCCGCTCGACGGTGGGCACGATCACCGAGGTGTACGACTACCTGCGGTTGCTCTACTCCCGCGCCGGCACGCAGCACTGCCCGGTGTGCGGGGAACGGGTCACCGCGCAGACGCCGCAGCAGATCGTGGACCAGCTGCGCGAATTGCCCGAGGGCACGAGGTTCCAGGTGCTCGCGCCGATGGTGCGGGGCCGCAAGGGCGAGTACGCCGACCTGTTCCGTGACCTGCAGACCCGCGGCTACTCCCGCGCGCAGGTGGACGGTGAGACGATCTCCCTCGCCGAGCCGCCGGTACTCGAGAAGAACATCAAGCACACGATCAGCGTGGTGGTCGACCGGCTCGTCGTGCGGGAGAACATCCGGCGCCGGCTCACGGACTCGGTGGAGACCGCGCTCGGCATCGCCGAGGGCCTCGTGATCATCGACCTGGTCGACCTCGACCCCGGCGACGAGGGCCGGCAACGGCGCTTCTCCGAGAAGCGGGCGTGCCCGAACGAGCACCCGCTCGCGCTCGACGAGATCGAGCCGCGCACGTTCTCCTTCAACGCCCCCTACGGCGCCTGCCCCGAGTGCACGGGCATCGGCACCAGGCTCGAGGTCGACCCGGAGCTCGTGGTTCCGGACGAGGACCTGAGCCTCGCGGAGGGCGCGGTCGCGCCGTGGGCGTCCACGAATAGTCAATACTTCGAGCGGGTACTCACGGCCCTCGCCGACGACCTGGGCTTCTCCATGACCACCCCGTGGCGCGCCCTGCCGCAGCGCGCGAAGGACTCCGTGCTCTACGGCAAGGATCACAAGGTGCACGTGCGCTACAAGAACCGGTGGGGGCGCGAGCGTCAGTACTCCACCGGGTTCGAGGGCGCGATCGACTTCCTCCAGCGCCGCCACGGCGAGACCGAATCCGAGTGGTCGCGGGAGAAGTACGAGGGGTACATGCGCGAGGTGCCGTGCCCCGTGTGCCGGGGCACGCGGCTCAAGCCGGAGGTGCTTGCCGTGACCGTCGGCGGCAAGTCGATCGCCGAGCTCACGCACCTGCCGATCCGCTCGGCCAAGGTCTTCCTCGACGAGCTGACCCTGGGGGAGCGGGAGGCGGCGATCGCGGCCCAGGTGCTCAAGGAGATCCACGCCCGCCTCGGGTTCCTCCTCGACGTCGGCCTCGACTACCTCACCCTCGCCCGGGCGGCCGCCACGCTCTCCGGTGGCGAGGCGCAGCGGATCCGACTCGCCACCCAGATCGGGTCCGGGCTCGTGGGCGTGCTCTACGTGCTCGACGAGCCCTCGATCGGGCTGCACCAGCGCGACAACCGCCGCCTCATCGACACGCTGACGCGGCTGCGGGACCTCGGCAACACGCTCATCGTGGTCGAGCACGACGAGGACACGATCCGCACCGCCGACCACATCGTCGACATCGGGCCCGGTGCCGGTGAGCTCGGCGGACACATCGTGCACTCGGGCGACGTCGCCGGCCTGCTCGCGAACACCGAGTCGCTCACGGGCGCCTACCTCGCCGGCCGCCGGCGGATCGAGCTGCCCGACGCGCGTCGCCGGCCCGATCCCGACCGGTGGATCACGGTCGAGGGGGCGCGGGAGAACAACCTTCGCGGCATCACGGTGAAGTTCCCGATCGGCTGCTTCATCGGGGTGACCGGCGTGTCCGGCTCGGGCAAGTCGACCCTGGTGAACACGGTGCTCTACCAGGTGCTCGCGAACGAGCTGAACGGCGCCCGGCTCGTGCCCGGGCGGCACAAGCGGGTCACGGGGATCGACAACCTCGACAAGGTCGTGCACGTCGACCAGAGCCCGATCGGGCGCACCCCCCGCTCGAACCCGGCCACCTACACCGGGGTGTGGGACCACGTGCGCCGGCTCTTCGCCGAGACCGAGGAGGCGAAGGTGCGCGGCTACACGCCGGGCCGATTCTCCTTCAACGTCAAGGGCGGCCGGTGCGAGGCCTGCTCCGGCGACGGCACCCTGAAGATCGAGATGAACTTCCTGCCCGACGTGTACGTGCCGTGCGAGGTCTGCGACGGCGCGCGCTACAACCGGGAGACCCTCGAGGTGCACTTCAAGGGCAAGTCCGTGGCCGACGTGCTCCACATGCCGATCGCCGAGGCGGCCGAGTTCTTCGCGGCGGTGCCGGCGATCGCCCGCCACCTCACCACCCTCGTGGACGTCGGCCTCGGGTACGTGCGGCTCGGGCAGAGCGCCCCGACCCTCTCCGGCGGGGAGGCCCAGCGGGTCAAGCTCGCCTCCGAGCTGCAGAAGCGCTCGAGCGGGCGCACCGTGTACGTGCTCGACGAGCCCACCACGGGGCTCCACTTCGAGGACGTGCGCAAGCTCATGCACGTGCTCGAGGGGCTCGTCGACAAGGGCAACACCGTGATCGTGATCGAGCACAACCTCGACGTGATCAAGAGCGCCGACTGGCTCATCGACATGGGGCCCGAGGGCGGCGACGGCGGCGGCACGGTGGTCGCCCAGGGCACGCCCGAGCAGGTGGCCGCCGTGCCCGCGAGTCACACCGGCCGTTTCATCGCCGAGATTCTGGACGCCGGCTCCTCACCCGAGCTCAAGCCCGTCACCCCGGTCGCGGCCCTCGCCCGCCCGAAGGCGCGCTCCGCGCGCAAGTCCGCGGCGGCCGTGAAGGCGAAGGCGGCGAAGGTCAAGGCCGCCACCGCCTGACGGCGGACCTTCCGGCCTGACTTCGCCTACCGAATGGTGCTTCTGGCACCGCCCCGGGCGGATTTCGGTGCACGATCTACCGTTCGACCGGTCGGGTCGGGCTAGCCAGGATATTCGGGGTCAGCGGATGCCCGGGCAGGTCGGTCAGTGCCTCGAATTCGGATATTCGTTCAGCGCTCGGACCGCTTCGTGTCACATTGTGGTCCGGATTGACCCCGCCGACGAGCGCATGCGACCGTCTCAGTGAGGGAGCGGCTCGCGCCGAGCGGTGAGGCTCACGAGGCGGGTGCCTCGTCGAAGGCGCAGAAGGTCGAGACGGCCACAGCCTGACGGGTTCGAGACGCTGAGCGGCCAGTGACGCTAGGAGTGGCCTAGGTCCACCTCGTCGTCCGGGTCGGCGGGTGCGTCGCCCTCGCTCGTGCCGACCCGCTCGACGCCCACGGTCACGCTCGTGAGCAGCGCCGCGACGGCGCCGACGGCCACGAGCACTGGGGCGAGGATCGCGGCGGCCGCTGTGACCGCGACCCCGGCCGTGAGCGGGATCTCCAGCAGCGTGCGCCCCGAGTCGTTCTTGATGTAGACCCGGCGCACGTTCCCCTCGGCGACGAGCTCCTTGACCTTCGCCACGAGATTGTCGCCCGCGACCTTGAACTCCTCGTACCAGGCCTCGCCCTGCTTGGAATCGTTCATGGGATCATGTCCGCTCTCTGTGGTCGGGGACCACCGTGTTCGGGGACCATCGAGGATGCTGGTCGGGTGAGGCCCGCCGGTGGCTCAGGGATGCTCGGGCGCGGCGACGATCGTGGTCACCGGCGAGATCCGCACGGGGAAGTTGACCGAGCGGGAGATGAAGCAGTACGCGTGGGCGTCGGCGTGGATGCGGGCCACGGCCTCCTCGTCCACCTCGTCGGCGACGGTGAGCTGGGGATGCAGGGTCACGCCGATGAACTGGCCGCCGCCGACCGACTGGATGCGCATCGCGCCGATCGCCCGGTCGGAGTAGCCCACCACCCGCACGCCGGCGCGGGCGGCCATCTGCAGCGCCCAGAGCATGTGGCACTGCGAGAGGGAGGCCACGAAGAGCTCCTCGGGGGCGTAGCGGGACTCGTCGCCGCGGAAGGCCGGGTCCGAGGACCCCTCGATCGCGGGCTTCCCGGCGACCACGACCTCGTGGTCGCGGGCGTAGGAGGTATAGGACTCGGTGCCGGACGTCCCGGCCCCGGTCCACAGCACGTTCACGGTGTAGGAGTGCACGCCGCTCATGACCACACGCTAGCGCGAACTAGGCTGTCGGGTATGGCCGATCCGTCCACCTATCGCCCCAAGGCGGGGGAGATCCCCGCCGAGCCCGGGGTGTACAAGTTCCGCGACGCGGTCGGCCGGGTCATCTACGTGGGCAAGGCGAAGTCGCTCCGGCAGCGGCTCTCCTCCTATTTCCAGAATCCCGCCGGCCTGCATCCGCGCACCTTCCAGATGGTCACCACGGCCGCGAGCGTCGAGTGGACCGTCGTGGCCACCGAAGTGGAATCCCTCACCCTCGAATACGCGTGGATCAAGGAGTTCGACCCGCGGTTCAACGTCAAGTACCGCGACGACAAGTCCTACCCCTACCTCGCGGTCACCATGGGCGAGACGATCCCGCGCGCCCAGGTCATGCGCGGGGCGAAGAAGCCCGGCACCCGCTACTTCGGGCCATACTCCCACGCGTGGGCCATCCGGGAGACCGTCGACCTGCTGCTGCGGGTGTTCCCGATCCGCTCCTGCTCGGCCGGGGTGTACCGGCGCGCGGAGCAGTCGGGCCGGCCGTGCCTGCTCGGCTACATCGACAAGTGCGCGGCGCCGTGCGTGGGCCGGATCAGCCCCGAGGACCACCGCGACCTGGCCGAGCAGTTCTGCGACTTCATGGCCGGGGCGACCGGACCGTACACGCGCCGGCTCGAGGCCGAGATGCGGGAGGCCTCGGCGGAGCTCGACTTCGAGCGGGCCGCGCGGCTCCGCGACGACCTGGCCGCGCTGACCAAGGTGGTCGAGAAGAACGCCGTCGTGTTCTCCGACGGCACGAGCGCCGACATCTTCGCGATGGCCGCCGACGACCTCGAGGCCTCCGTGCAGGTGTTCCACGTGCGCGAGGGCCGGGTGCGCGGCCAGCGCGGCTGGGTGACCGAACGGGTCGAGGACGCCTCGGAGGCCGAGCTCGTCGAGATCCTGCTCCTGCAGGTCTACGGGGACGCCCCGGCCGGCGACCGCGACGCCACCCCGAAGGAGATCCTCGTGCCCACCGAGCCGACCGATCACGCCGAGCTCGAACGCTTCCTCACCGCCAAGCGGGGCGCCAAGGTGCGCATCCGCACCCCGCAGCGCGGCGACAAGCGGGCCCTGGCCGAGACCGTGCGCCGCAACGCCGACCACGCCCTCGCGCTGCACAAGACCCGCCGCGCCGGCGACCTGACGGCCCGCTCGCAGGCGCTCGCGGACCTGCAGGAGCACCTCGACCTGGACACCTCGCCGCTGCGGATCGAGTGCTACGACGTCTCCCACACCGGCGGCACCAACCAGGTGGCCTCGATGGTCGTGTTCGAGGACGGCCTGCCCCGCAAGGGCGAATACCGCCGGTTCAACATCCGCGGCGCGGACGGCGAGGGTGCCCGCGACGACACCGAGGCCATGGCCGAGGTGATCACCCGCCGGTTCCGGCACTACCTGCGCGACCACTCCGGCAGCCCGGCCCGCAGCGACGGCAGCTGGGTGCTCACCGAGGAGGAGGAGGCCGCCGCCCGGGCCAGCGAATCGGCCGCCACGGGCGGCGAGCCGGACGCCCCGGGCGAGGCGGCGTCGTCCACAGGCACGGAGGCCGCCGGGCCGGGGCGCGCACGCCGATTCGCCTACCCGCCCAACCTCGTGGTCGTCGACGGCGGCCGGCCGCAGGTCGCGGCCGCCGCGCGCGCCCTGGACGAGCTGGGGATCACGGACGTCGCCCTCGTCGGTCTCGCGAAACGGCTCGAGGAGGTCTGGCTCCTCGACGACGACTATCCGGTCGTGCTGCCGCGCACGGCCCCCGGCCTCTACCTGCTCCAGCGCCTCCGCGACGAGGCGCACCGGTTCGCCATCACCCACCACCGCAAGCGGCGCTCGACCGGGATGACCCGCTCGGAGCTCGACGCCGTGCCCGGGCTCGGCCCCGCGCGGCAGCGGGCCCTGCTCGCGGCGTTCGGCTCCGTCCGGGCGCTGCGCCGGGCTACCCCGGAGGAACTAGCCGCGGTGACGGGAATCGGGCCGGCGCTCGCCCAGGCCATCGTGGTGGCGCTGCACTCGGGTCCGTCCGCGCCCCCGTCGTGACATCCTGGGGGCATGACCGCCCCGAGTGACCCGTCCAACCCGCTCACCGTGCCCACCGGCGTTCCGGTGCTCGAGCAGCAGGCGGCCCCGGTGCCGGACGTCCGCCCCGAGATCATCATCATCACCGGCATGTCCGGCGCGGGCCGTTCCCGGGCGGCCGCCGTGCTCGAGGATCTCGACTGGTACGTCGTCGACAACCTGCCGCCGAAGCTGCTCGCCGTGCTCTCGGGGATGATGAGCCAGGGCTCCGGCGGCGTGCACCGGCTCGCGGCCGTCGTCGACGTGCGCTCGGGCCAGTTCTTCGAGGACCTCGTGGGCGCGCTGGCCGACCTGCGCTCCCAGAACATCGACTACCGGATCGTCTTCCTCGACGCCGACGACTCCGAGCTCGTGCGCCGCTACGAGTCGAACCGGCGCCCCCACCCGCTCCAGGGGCAGGGTCGGATGCTCGACGGCATCACCCACGAGCGCACCCTGCTCGCCCACCTGCGCACCCGCGCCGACGTGACGATCGACACGACGGACCTGTCCGTGCACGACCTGGCCCGGATGGTCCGCGACGTCGTGGCCGGCGAGACCGACCGGGCGCTGCGGATCAACGTCGTCTCCTTCGGGTTCAAGTACGGGCTGCCGCTCGACGCCGACCACGTGGTCGACGTGCGCTTCATCTCCAACCCGTACTGGGTCACGGAACTGCGCAACCTCACCGGCAAGGACGCCCCGGTGCGCGACTACGTGCTCGGCCGCAGCGGCGTCGAGGTGTTCATCGAGAGGTACGTCGAACTCCTCGCCGGGGTGCTCGACGGCTACGTGCACGAGCAGAAGCCGTACGTGACGATCGCGGTGGGCTGCACCGGCGGCAAGCACCGCTCCGTCGCCATCACCGAGGCGATCGCCGCCGGGCTGCGCGCCGCGGGCCAGAGCGTGCGCACCCTCCACCGGGACCTGGGGCGGGAATGAGCCTGCCCGCCACGCCCCGGCACCTCCCCCCGGGGGTGACGCCGCCCACGCGGCCGGCGCCGCTCAAGGTCACGGCCCTCGGCGGCGGGCACGGGCTCGCCGCCACGCTCTCGGCGCTGCGCCACCTCACCTCCGACCTGACGGCCGTGGTCACGGTCGCGGACGACGGCGGCTCCTCGGGGCGGCTGCGGCAGGAACTCGACGTGCTCCCCCCGGGCGACCTGCGGATGGCGCTGTCGGCCCTGTGTGACGTGTCCGACTGGGGGCAGACCTGGCGCGACGTGCTCCAGCACCGCTTCACCAGCTCGGGCCCGCTCAACGGGCATGCGGTGGGGAACCTGCTCATCGTCGCGCTGTGGGAGCTGCTCGGCGACCAGGTGGCGGGCCTCGACCTCATCGCTCGGCTCCTCGACGCCGACGGCCGGGTGCTGCCGATGGCCGCCGTGCCGCTCGAGATCGAGGCGGAGATCAGCCACCCCGGCTGGCCCGGCACCCAGCTGATCCGGGGCCAGAGCCGCGTGGCCGTGACGTCCGGTCGGGTGCACCAGGTGCGCCTCTGCCCGCCCGACGCGCCCGCGTGCCCGGAGGCCGTGACCTCGATCCGGCGCAGCGACTGGGTCGTGCTCGGACCCGGCTCCTGGTACACGTCGGTCATGCCACACCTGCTCGTGCCCGAGCTCGCCGATGCGCTGCGCGCCACGCGCGCTAAACTGGCCCTGACGCTGAACCTGGCCTCGCAGCCGGGGGAGACCGCCGGCTTCTCAGCAGCCGATCACGTCCGGTCGTTCCGGGAGTACGCTCCCGCTCAGCACATCGATGTCATCATCGCCGACCCCAGCGCGGTGGAGGACGTGGACGACCTGGCCGACAGTGCCAAGGAAGTAGGAGCTCGGGTGTTATTGCGCCAGGTGAGTGCCGGGGACGGGACCCCGCGGCACGACAATCTACGGTTGGCCGCCGCGTATCGGGACGCCTTCGAGCGGACCATGGGCGACGTCGGGGAGCACGCCGAATGACCGCGCCGGCATCGGCCATGTCGCTCACGGCGACCGTCAAGGACGAACTGGCCCGGCTGCAGATCGAGCGGGTCTCCGCGCGGAAGTCGGAGGTGGCCGCGACCCTGCGGTTCGCCGGCGGGCTGCACATCATCTCCGGCCGGATCGTCATCGAGGCCGAACTCGACACCGGGATCGCCGCGCGCCGGCTGCGGGTCGCGATCGCCGAGGTGTACGGGCACGCGAGCGAGGTGATCGTCGTCTCCGGCGGCGCGCTCCGGCGCGGGAACCGCTACGTCGTGCGCGTCGTCAAGGACGGCGAAGCCCTCGCCCGCCAGACCGGTCTCCTCGACTCCCGCGGCCGTCCCGTACGCGGCCTGCCGCCGCAGGTGGTCTCCGCCTCGCTCACCGACGCGGTCGCCGCCTGGCGCGGGGCGTTCCTCGCCCGCGGCTCCCTCACCGAGCCCGGCCGGTCCAGTTCGCTCGAGGTCACCTGCCCCGGACCGGAGGCCGCGCTCGCGCTCGTCGGTGCGGCCCGCCGCTTCGACGTGGGGGCCAAGGCCCGGGAGGTCCGCGGGGTCGACCGGGTCGTGATCCGCGACGGCGACGCCATCAGCGCCATGCTCACCCGGATGGGTGCCCACGAGGCCGTGCTCGCCTGGGAGGAGCGACGGATCCGCCGGGAGGTGCGCGGCACCGCCAACCGGCTCGCGAACTTCGACGACGCGAACCTGCGCCGATCCGCCCAGGCCGCCGTCGCCGCGGGCGCCCGCGTGCAGCGCGCGTTCGAGATCCTCGGCAAGGACGTGCCCGATCACCTCCGCCAGGCCGGCACCCTGCGGCTCGAACACAAGCAGGCCTCCCTCGAGGAGCTCGGCCAACTCTCCGAGCCCCCGCTGACGAAGGACGCGATCGCCGGGAGGATCCGCCGTCTTCTGGCGATGGCCGACAAGCAGGCGCACGAGACCGGGGTGCCCGACACCGAGGCGGGCCTGACCCCCGACATGCTCGACCTGTAAGCCCGACGTGCGGTATCGACGCGCGCCGCGAGTGAGACTCCGGTCTCACTCCGCGGCACCCGTATCCGCGGCGCGCCAAGACGTAGTAAAGTAGGAGGCGTGAGGACGACGATGGCGCCCCTAGCCGAGTAGTCCTCACCTTTGCTGTGCCCGCGAGCCCGCTCGTTTCCCACGGTGCAGCAGTGACCATCGGACGCTATTTTGCGCGCCGGGTGCGCGCCAGGAGGAAAACTGTGACCATCCGCGTCGGAATCAACGGCTTTGGCCGCATCGGCCGAAACTTCTATCGCGCAGTCGTCGCCTCGGGCGCCGACATCGAGGTCGTCGCCGTGAACGACCTCACCGACAACAAGACCCTCGCGCACCTGCTCAAGTGGGACACCGTGCAGGGCAAGCTGAGCGACGACATCACCTACGACGACGAGAACATCATCGTCGACGGAGCCAAGGTGCGCGCGTTCGCCGAGCGGGACCCGAAGAACCTGCCCTGGGGCGAGCTGGGCGTCGACATCGTGATCGAGTCCACCGGTTTCTTCACGGACGCGACCGCCGCCAAGGCCCACATCGACGGTGGGGCCAAGAAGGTCATCATCTCCGCCCCGGCGAAGAACGAGGACGCGACGTTCGTCATGGGCGTCAACTCCGACAGCTACGACCCGGCGAGCCACCACATCATCTCGAACGCGTCGTGCACCACGAACTGCCTCGCGCCCCTGGCCAAGGCCCTGAACGACGCGATCGGCATCGAGCGTGGCCTCATGACCACGATCCACGCCTACACCGGCGACCAGAACCTCCAGGACGGCCCGCACCGTGACCTGCGCCGCGCCCGCGCCGCCGCGCTGAACATCGTGCCGACCTCCACCGGCGCCGCCAAGGCCGTCTCGCTCGTGCTGCCCGAACTCAAGGGCAAGCTCGACGGGTACGCCCTGCGCGTTCCGGTCATCACCGGCTCGGCCACCGACCTCACGTTCACCGCGAACCGCGAGGTGACCATCGACGAGGTCAACGCCGCCGTCAAGGCCGCGGCCGAGGGCCCGCTGGCCGGCGTGCTCGAGTACGTCGACGAGGACATCGTCTCCTCCGACATCATCTCGAACCCGCACACCTCGATCTTCGACTCCAAGCTCACCAAGGTGAGCGGGAACCAGGTCAAGGTCGTCTCCTGGTACGACAACGAGTGGGGCTACTCCACGAGCCTCGTCAGCCTGACCAAGCTCGTCGGCGCCGGTCTCTGACACACAGCTTGACCAACCAGTGATCGCTGCGCCCGCGGATCCCTCGAGGGGTCCGCGGGCGCACTGATGCGGAGGATTCATGAAGACCATCGATTCGCTCGGCGACCTGCGCGGCAAGCGCGTGCTCGTCCGTGCCGACTTCAACGTGCCCCTCGACGGCACGACCATCACCGACGACGGCCGCATCCGCGCCGCCCTGCCCACCATCACGGCGCTCACCGGCGCCGGAGCCCGGGTCGTCCTCATGGCCCACCTCGGCCGCCCCAAGGGGCAGGTCGACCCGGCCTACTCGCTCGCCCCCGTCGCCGCCCGCCTCGGCGAGCTCCTCGGCGCGCCCGTCACTCTCGCAGACGACCTCGTGGGTCCCTCGGCCCGGGCGGTGACCGCCGGTCTCGCCGACGGCCAGGTCGCCCTGCTCGAGAACGTCCGCTTCGACGCCCGTGAGACCTCCAAGGACGAGGCCGCCCGGGCCGAGCTCGCCGGCGAGCTGGCCGCCCTGGCCGACGCCTACGTCTCGGACGGGTTCGGGGTCGTGCACCGCAAGCAGGCGAGTGTCTACGACATCGCCACGCTGCTGCCGGCCGCCTCGGGACTGCTCGTGGCCAAGGAGATCGCGGCGCTGAGCAAGGCCACCGAGGACCCGGCCCGGCCGTACGTCGTCGTGCTCGGCGGCTCCAAGGTCTCCGACAAGCTCGGCGTGATCGAGAACCTGCTGACCAAGGCCGACCGGCTCCTCATCGGGGGCGGCATGGTGTTCACGTTCCTCGCCGCCCAGGGCCATGACGTGGGCAAGTCCCTGCTCGAGGCCGACCAGATCGAGACGGTCCGCGGCTACCTCGCCACCGCCGCCGAGCGCGGCGTGGAGATCGTGCTGCCCGCCGATATCGTCGTGGCGCCCGAGTTCAAGGCCGACGCCCCGGCGACCGTCGTGGCGGCCGACGCGATCCCCGCGGACCAGCTCGGCCTGGACATCGGCCCGGACGCCTCGGTGGCGTTCGCCGACGCGATCCGCGACGCCAAGACGGTCGTGTGGAACGGTCCCATGGGCGTGTTCGAGTTCGCCGCGTTCGCGGGCGGCACCAAGGCCGTCGCGGCCGCGATGGTCGAGGCGACCACGGCCGGCGCGTTCTCGATCGTCGGCGGTGGCGACTCCGCCGCGGCCGTGCGGCTCCTCGGCTTCGACGAGGCCGGCTTCTCCCACATCTCCACCGGCGGTGGGGCCTCCCTCGAGTTCCTCGAGGGCAAGACCCTGCCCGGAATCGACGTCCTCACTCACTGAAAGGGGGCCCACGTGGCCACCACCCGTACCCCGCTCATGGCGGGCAACTGGAAGATGAACCTGGACCACCACCAGGCCACGCACCTCGTGCAGAAACTCGCCTGGACCCTGGGCGACGTCAAGCACGACTTCAGCGCCGTCGAGGTCGTCGTCGCGGCGCCGTTCACGGACCTGCGCTCGGTCCAGACCCTCGTGGACGCCGACAAGCTGAGCATCGGCTACGCCTCCCAGGACATCTCCGCCCACGCCTCCGGCGCCTACACCGGCGAGATCTCCGCGACGATGCTCGGCAAGCTCGGCGTGAGCTACGCCGTCATCGGGCACTCGGAGCGCCGTCAGTACCACGGCGAGGACGAGGCCGTCGTCAACGCCAAGGCGACGGCGGCACTCGCGGCCGACATCACCCCGATCGTCTGCGTCGGGGAGGGCCTCGAGGTGCGCAAGGCCGGCGAGCACGTGCCCCACACCCTCGCCCAGGTCGACGGCGCCCTCGCCGGCATCTCCGCCGACGACGTGGCCCGCAGCGTCATCGCGTACGAGCCCGTGTGGGCGATCGGAACCGGCGAGGTCGCCACTCCCGAGGATGCGCAGGAGGTCTGCGCCGCGATTCGCGGGCGTATCGCCGAGCTGTACTCGGCCGAGACCGCCGATGCCGTGCGGATCCTCTACGGCGGGTCGGTCAAGTCCGGCAACGTCGCGGCCCTCATGGTCAAGGAGGACGTCGACGGTGCCCTCGTGGGCGGCGCGAGCCTCGACGCCGAGGAGTTCGCGGCGATCGTGCGTTACCAGTCGCACACGACCGGCGCCTGAGTCGCTCCACCGCCGTCGCCGGCCGGGACACGCCTCCCGGCCGGCGACGGCGCGCGGTCGCGGCGGTGCTCGTCGCGGCGCCGCCGGATATCGCGTAAACTATCCACGTCCCTAGAATCCAGGTCACTTAGTCGTGCCCCGGATCACCCCGAACCAACAGAGGAAACCGAGTGGACGCGCTTCGCCTCACCCTCCAGATCCTGCTCATCATCACGAGCCTGCTCCTCGTGCTCAGCGTGCTCATGCACAAGGGCCGCGGCGGCGGGGTCTCCGACATGTTCGGTGGCGGTGTCTCCTCGCGCATGGGCTCCTCCGGTGTGGCCGAGCGGAACCTCAACCGGATCACGATCGGCTGCAGCGCCGTCTGGGTCATCGTGATCGTGCTGTTGAACCTTGCGGGCAAGTTCGACTTCTGAGTCGAGTCGGTTCCACCTCTGAAGGAGTCTCCCTGTGGTCACAGGCGGTAATGCTATTCGAGGGTCCCGCGTCGGTGCGGGGCCGATGGGCGAGGCCGAGCGGGGCGAGGCGGCCCCACGGGTCTGGGTCTCGTACTGGTGCGCGACCGGGCACGAGGTGCGCCCGAGTTTCGCCGGCGAACCGGGGATGGCGATCCCCGAGACGTGGGACTGCCCGCGGTGCGGACTTCCCGCCGGGCAGGACCAGCAGAATCCGCCGGCCCCGCCGCGGAACGAGCCCTATAAGACCCACCTGGCCTATGTGAAGGAACGACGCTCCGAGGAGGACGGCGCCGCCCTGCTCGAGGAGGCGCTCGCCGCGCTCCGCGCCCGCCGCGGCGGCTGACACAGCCGACTTTCCGAAACGCCCGCCGCACCCCGTGAGGGGCGGCGGGCGTTCGTGCGCCTGCCGGCATGCTGCCCCGTCGGTGTGGGGAGACTTGCTGGTGTCGGGCACCGGGGATCGTCCCCGATCCTGCCCGTGGGCGGGGTGTCGACTCGGTGCGGGGTGGGGAGCCGGTGCGGTGCACCGAGGAGTTTCCCCGCGGGGTCGGCTGGGCGGAGTCTGATGCTGCCGCGTCGGTGTGGGGAGACTTGCTGGTGTCGGGCACCGGGGATCGTCCCCGACCCTGCCCGCGGGCGGGGTGTCGACTCGGTGCGGGGTGGGGAGCTGGTGCGGTGCGCCGAGGAGTTTCCCCGCGGGCTCGGCTGGGCCGCGCCTGATGCTGCCGCGTCTGTGCGGGGAGACTTGCTGGTGTCGGGCACCGGGGATCGTCCCCGATCCTGCCCGGGGGCCGGGTGTCGACTCGGTGCGGGGTGGGGAGCCGGTGCGGTGCACCGAGGAGTTTCCCCGCGGGCTCGGCTGGGCCGATCTGCCGGAGGCCGCGTCAGGCCGTGCGACTCGCGGCCGCCGGGTCGAGGATCCACAGCGTGACCTCCCGGCCACGCGCCCCGGCCGCGGGCGTCGTGGAGACCGGTTCGTCCCGCAGGGCGGAGGCGACGGCGTCGGCCTTGCCCGCACCCCATGCGGCCAGCCACACCTGCCGGGCCGTGTTGATCGACTCGAAGGTGAGGGAGACACGCTCCGGCGGGGGCTTGGGGGAGTCCGCCTCGACGACCGTCACACCGGTCGCCGTCAGGCCGGCGTGCCCCGGGAACAGGGAGGCGATGTGCCCGTCCGGACCCATCCCCAGCAGCACGACGTCGAACACCGGCTGCGGCTCGCCGTCGGGGGCGAAGCGGGCGAGCTCGGCCGCGTACCGATCGCCGGCCTCCGCCAGGGCGAGCCCCTCGTCGGAGGCGGGCATCGGGTGCAGGTTCTCCGCCGGCAGGTCGATCCGGTCGAAGAGCGCGTCGCGGGCCTGGACGGCGTTCCGGTCGGCGTCGGCGGCGGGCACGAACCGTTCGTCGACCCACCACACGTGCACGGAGCCGAGGTCGACCAGGTCGAGCAGGTCGGATTCGGCGACCGCGCCGAGCACCTCGGTGCCCACGGAACCGCCCGAGACGGCGACGTGCACGTGCTCGCGCACGGCCTGGGCGTCGATCAGGGCGAGCAGCAGCCGGGCTGCGGTCGCGCGGGCGAGGGCGCGGGCATCGGGGTGGACGATGACGGCGCGCTCACGGGCCGGGGCGCTCATGGCAGGACCTCCTCGGAGATGGTGATGGCGGACAGTCCCTGCGTCAGGGTGGCGCCGTAGATGGTGTCGGCGTCGAGTCGGCGCAGATCCTCCATGAGGCAGTCGGCCGTGGTCCGCAGCGGCATCGCGATCTGTTGCTCGGGCTGCCCGGGGGCGGTGATCGTGAGCACGGCGCTGCCCTCGGGACGCCGCATGCAGATCATCCCGGCCTGGCGGAAGAGCCGGAACGCGGTGATCGCCGTCGCGTCCTCCTCGTGCACCACCCGGACCGGCACACCGAGGGCGTAGGCGAACCAGGCGGCGAACAGGCGCACGGACGGTCGGCGCGCATTGCCGCACACCTCGACCGAGTCGACCGCCTGATGCGGAGGCTGGTCGAGGGCGGCGGCGGCGAGCCCGCGCCACAGGGTGGTGCGGGCCCACGACAGATCGGTGTCGCCGGGGGCGTAGTTCTCGGCGAGGGCGTAGAGGTCGCCGATCGGGTCGTCGCCGGCGAGCACGTCGCTGATTCGCCGCTGGGCGATCGCGCCGATGAGGCTGCCGCTCATGCTCTCGGGTGCCCGATTGCGCCACCAGACCGCGATCGGCGTGTCCGGCAGCAGCAGCGGATTGACGAGGGTGTCGGGGGAGAGGTGTTCCTCGATCGAGGTGTGCAGCACGACCACCTCACTCGCCCCCGCATCGGCCCCGAGGCGGATCTGGGCGTCGATCCGGCCGCCGTTCTCCGGCTGAGAACCGTCGACGACGATGACCCGGCTCGGGTGCTCGCGGCTCGCATCGTTCGCCGCTGCGATCGTGCGTTCGACGTCGCCGCCGGTGGCGACGACGATGAGGGTGAGCACGCGACCGAGTGCGACGACCCCGCCCTCCTCCCGCAACTCGAGCAGCTTGGAGCCGATCTCGCCGGTGTTCGTTCCTTCGAGCGTGACGATCACGGTCGCCTCCATTTCCGGCCGTCCCGGGCCAGCATCGCGTCGGCGGAGGCCGGCCCCCACGTGCCGGGACGGTACGTGTCCGGCCGGTCGTGAGTGGCCCAGTACTCCGTGATGGGATCGAGGATCTCCCACGACAGCTCCACCTCGCGCTGGCGCGGGAACAACGGCGGGTCGCCGAGGAGGACGTCGAGGATGAGCCGCTCGTAGGCCTCGGGGGAGGCCTCCGTGAACGCGTGCCCGTAGCCGAAGTCCATGGTCACGTCGCGCACCTCCATCGAGGTGCCCGGCACCTTGGAGCCGAACCGGATCGTCACCCCCTCGTCGGGCTGGACCCGGATGACGACGGCGTTCTGCCCCAGCTCCTGAGTGGCCTCGGAGTCGAAGGGCAGGTGGGGCGCCCGCTTGAACACGACCGCGATCTCGGTGACGCGGCGGCCGAGCCGCTTGCCGGTACGGAGGTAGAACGGCACGCCGGCCCACCGGCGGGTGTCGATGTCGAGCCGCATCGCGGCATAGGACTCGGTGACGGACTCGGGGTTCATCCCCTGCTCGTCGAGGAACCCGACCACCTCGTGTCCGCCCTGCCAGCCGCCCAGGTACTGGCCCCTGGCGGTGTGCGCGGCCAGATCCTCGGGCAGCCGCACGGCCGAGAGGAGCTTCTCCTTCTCGGCCCGCAGATCGTCCGCGTCGAAGGAGACCGGCTCCTCCATCGCGGTGAGCGCGAGCAACTGGAGCAGGTGGTTCTGGATCACGTCCCGGGCTGCGCCGATGCCGTCGTAGTAGCCGGCTCGGGAGCCGATGCCGATGTCCTCGGCCATCGTGATCTGCACGTGGTCGACGTAGTTGTTGTTCCAGATCGGTTCGAACATCTGGTTCGCGAAGCGCAGCGCGAGGATGTTCTGCACCGTCTCCTTGCCGAGGTAGTGGTCGATCCGGAAGACCGCATCGGGGGGGAACACCTCGGAGACCACGTCGTCGAGCGCCTGGGCGCTGAGCAGGTCGTGCCCGAACGGCTTCTCGATGATGACCCGCCGCCACGAGCCCTCCCCGCCCCGGGACAGCCCGGACTCGGCGAGCTGGCGGCAGACGAGGGGGAACTGACCCGGCGGGACCGACAGGTAGAACGCGTGGTTCCCGCCCGTGCCCCGCTCGGTGTCGAGCTCCCGGACCGTCTCGGCGAGCTTCTCGAACGCGTGATCGTCGCCGAACTCGCCGGAGACGAACCGCACGCCCTTGCAGAGCTGCTCCCACACCTCCTCACGGAATTCGGTGCGGGCGTAGGTGCGGACCGCGTCGTGCGCGATCTGCTGGAAGTCCTGGGTCTCCCAGTCCCGGCGGGCGAACCCGGTGAGGCCGAAGCCGGGTGGCAGGAGTCCGCGGTTGGCGAGGTCGTAGACCGCCGGCATGAGCTTCTTCGTGGCCAGGTCGCCGGTGACCCCGAAGATCACCAGCGAACACGGGCCCGCGATCCGGGGTAGACGGCGGTCGCCCTCCAGCCGGAGCGGATTGGCGCCGGCGGCGGACGGCCCTGCCATCAACGACCCATCTCGGCGGAGACGGTGTCGATGAGGGACTGCCACGACTTCTCGAACTTCTCCACGCCCTCGGCCTCGAGCTCGGCCATGACGGCGTCCAGGTCGATGCCGAGTTCGGTCACGGTCGCCATGGCCGCCCGGGCCTCGTCGTAGTGGCCGCGAACGGTGTCCGCGCCCGCGCGCGAGTGGTCGAGCACCGCCTCGAGGGTCGCGTGTGGCATCGTGTTCACCACGTCGTCGGTCACGAGCTCGTCCACGTACTTCGTGTCGGAGTACTCCGGGTTCTTCGTGCCGGTGGAGGCCCACAGCGGCCGCTGGGCGTGCGCCCCGGCCGCCGCCAGGTCGGCGAACCTCGGAGCCGAGAAGATCTCCTCGTACACCTCGTAGGCGAGGCGCGCGTTCGCCACGGCGATCGTTCCTCGGGCGGCGAGCGCCTCCGGGGATCCGATCCGGTCGAGCCGGTCGTCCACCTTCACGTCGATCCGGGAGAGGAAGATCGAGGCGGTCGAGCGGATCGTACCCGGGTCGATGCCCGCGGCCCGCGCCTGCTCCAGGCCGTCGACGAACGCGGTCGCCACCGCCCGGTATCGGTCGAGGGAGAAGATGAGCGTGACGTTCACGCTGATCCCCGCAGCCGTGGCCGCGGTGATCGCGGGCAGCCCCTCGACCGTGGCCGGGATCTTGACCATGAGGTTGGGTCGGTCGACGATCCGGGCGAGCTCGAACGCCTGGGCGACCGAGCCGTCCGTGTCGTGGGCCAGCCGCGGATCGACCTCGATCGAGACGCGACCGTCCTTGCCGCCGGTCGCCTCGTACGTGGGCAGGAACAGGTCGCACGCCGCCCGGACGTCGTCGGTCGTGATGGTCGTGACGGCCTCCGCCACGCTCACCCCGCGGCCCGCCAGGTCCGCGAGCTGCTCGGCGTAGGCCGTGCCGTCGCCGACCGACTTCTGGAAGATCGTCGGGTTGCTCGTCACGCCCACGACGTTCTTCGTCGCGATGAGGTCCGCGAGGCTGCCGTCACCCAGCGCCTCCCGGGAGAGGTCGTCGAGCCAGATCGCCACGCCCGCGTCGTTGAGTCTGTCCAAAGCTGTCTTCGTCACCGTAGCTCCTCGATCGTTGAGTTCGTTGGTCTACCCGTGTCAACCGGCGTCGGCCGCGATCGATTCCTTCGCCGCGGCCACGACGGCCTCGGGGGTGAAGCCGAACTCGCGGAACAGCGTGGCGGCGTCCGCCGAGGCGCCGAAGTGCTCGATCGAGACGGCCCGGCCCGCGGTGCCGAGGTACTTGAACCACGGCATCGCCACGCCCGCCTCGATGCTCACGCGGGCCCGGACGGCCGCCGGCAGCACGGACTCGCGGTACTCGGCGTCCTCGGCGTCGAACCACTCGAGGCACGGCGCGGACACGACCCGGGTGCCGATCCCGGCGGCCTCGAGCTGCTCCCGGGCGGCCACGGCGTGCTGAACCTCGGAACCGGTGCCGATGAGGATGACGTCCGGGGTGGGCGTGGAGGAGTCGATGAGCACGTACGCGCCCCGGGCGACGCCGTCCACACTCGCGAAACCGTCCGTCCCGCGCGGGAAGGTGGGCACGCCCTGGCGGGTGAGGGCGAGGCCGGCGGCGTGGCCGGGGCGGCGCAGCACCTCGGCCCAGGCCGCGGCGGTCTCGTTCGCGTCCGCGGGCCGCACG
Organism: Pseudactinotalea sp. HY160; assembly: GCF_009372055.1. Taxonomy (NCBI): domain Bacteria; kingdom Bacillati; phylum Actinomycetota; class Actinomycetes; order Micrococcales; family Cellulomonadaceae; genus Pseudactinotalea; species Pseudactinotalea sp. HY160. Next base: position 178,307 of record NZ_WHMT01000006.1, read on the forward strand.
ACCGACAGCTGCGGGATCGCCCGGAGCGCGGCGAGATGCTCGATCGGCTGGTGGGTGGGGCCGTCCTCCCCGAGTCCGATGGAGTCGTGGGTCCACACGAAGATGCTCCCGGCCTCCTGCAGGGCCGCGAGCCGCACGGCCGGGCGCATGTAGTCGGAGAACGTGAGGAACGTGCCGCCGTAGGCGCGGGTGAGGCCGTTGATCGAGATGCCGTTGAGGATCGCGGCCATGGCGAACTCGCGGATCCCGAAGTGCAGGGTGCGCCCGTACTCGTTGCCGTCGAACGTGTCGCTCGAGCGCTCCGCCGGGAAGAACGAGGGCACGTCCGGCATCGTCGTGTTGTTCGACCCGGCCAGGTCGGCCGAGCCGCCCCACAGTTCGGGCAGCTCCGGGGCGAGGGCGGCGAGCACCTTGCCGGAGGCGGCGCGGGTGGCCACGGCCGTGCCCGCGGGGAAGTGCGGGAGGACGGCGTCCCAGCCGCCCGGCAGCTCGCGGGCGCGCAGACGGTCGAGCAGGGCCGCCCGCTCCGGGTTCGCCTGCCGCCACGCCTCGTAGCTCACGTCCCACTGCGCCCGCAGCGCGGCGCCGCGCTCGACCAGGCCGCGGGTGTGGTCGATGACGTCGGCGGGCACGTCGAAGATCCCCGCGGGGTCGAGGCCGAGGTTCTCCTTCAGGCCCGCGACCTCCTCGGTGCCGAGCTTGGCGCCGTGGGCGTCGCCGGTGTCCTGCTTGGTCGGGCTCGGCCAGGCCATGATGGTCTTGAGGCGGATGAACGAGGGGCGGTCCCGCTCGGCCTTCGCGGCCACGAGCGCGGCGTGCAGGGCGTCGACGTCCTCGAAGTACTCGGTGCCGCCGTGGGTCCAGTCGACCTCCTGCACGTGCCAGCCGTAGGCCTCGTAGCGGGCGCAGACGTCCTCGGTGAACGCGATCGAGGTGTGGCCCTCGATCGAGATGCGGTTGTCGTCCCAGATCGTGATGAGGTTGCCGAGGTTCTGCGTGCCGGCGAGGGAGGAGGCCTCGGAGGAGACGCCCTCCTGCAGGCAGCCGTCGCCCACGACGCAGTAGACGTGGTGGTCGAACGGGGAGGTTCCGGGCGCGGCGTCGGGGTCGAGGAGCCCGCGCTCACGGCGCGCGGCCATCGCGACCCCGACGGCCATCGCGATCCCCTGACCGAGCGGCCCGGTGGTCACCTCGATGCCCGGGGTGTGGTTCACCTCGGGGTGCCCGGGGGTGCGCGAGCCCCACGTGCGCAGGTGCTCGATGTCGTCGAGCTCGAGGCCGAAACCGCCCAGGTACAGCTGGATGTACTGGAGCAGGCAGGCGTGGCCGTTCGAGAGCACGAAGCGGTCGCGGCCGAGCCAGTGCGGGTCGGCCGGGTCGGAGGTCATGACGTGCTGGTAGAGCAGATAGGCCGCGGGGGCCAGGCTGATCGGCGCGCCGGGGTGGCCGCTGCCGCACTTCTCGACCGCGTCGGCGGCGAGTGCCTTGGCCACGGCCACGGCCTTGACATCGACCTCAGACCAGTTGAGGGAGGCGACCTTCGGGGCGGAGACGTTCACGGGGCCTACTTTCCAGCCGATGTGGCTCTGACGTTCGAGAATCGCGCCGACGCACGATCGGCGCGCGGATCCATTCCATCGAGGATAGTGGCTGCGATCGTCCGGCCGCACGGGCGTCCACTCCTCGTCGTCGGCTTCGGTCCCCGGTGGGCGTCGCCTAGACTGGAGGGGTTCGCATCGTGCTGGGTGACCGCGCAGAGGTCGCCCGTTGATCTCAGGAGTTCTCAGACGTGGCGCATCCTCCCGTTTCGACCGCGCCGAACCTCGGAAGCCGGCGCTCCGGAGCGGTGAGCGTCCGCGATCGCATCGGCGGCTTCGTCGCGTTGACCAAGCCGCGCATCATCGAGCTCCTGCTCGTGACCACCGTGCCCACGATGGTCCTCGCGGCCGGGGGCTGGCCCGGGGAGGGCGCACTCGACGGCCTCCTGCTCGTGATCGCGACCGTGATCGGCGGCACCCTCGCGGCCGGCAGCGCGAACACGTTCAACATGTGGTACGACCGCGACATCGACGCGATCATGAGCCGCACGCAGAAGCGTCCGCTCGTGACCGGGGTCGTGAGCCCGGTCGCCGCGCTCGTGTTCGCCTTCGTGCTCGCCGCGGCCTCGGTGCTGTGGCTCGGACTCCTCGTCAACTGGCTCGCGGCCTGGCTCGCCCTCGCCGCGAACGCCATGTACTCGATCGGGTACACGATCCTCCTCAAGCGCCACACCACCCAGAACATCGTCTGGGGCGGCGCGGCCGGCTGCATGCCCGTGCTCATCGGCTGGGCGGCCGTGACCGATTCGCTCGGCTGGGCACCCGTGCTGCTGTTCGGGATCATCTTCTTCTGGACCCCGCCCCACTACTGGCCGCTGAGCATGAAGTTCAAGAAGGACTACGCCGACGCGGGTGTGCCGATGCTGCCCGTCTCGGCTCCGGCGCCGCTCGTGGCCTGGCAGATGGTCGCCTACGCGGCGGCGATGATCGGCTGCTCCCTCGCGCTCGTCCCGGTCGCCGGGATGGGCTGGTTCTACGGGATCGTGGCGCTCGCCGCGGGTGCCTGGTTCGGCCTCCTGTGCGTGCAGCTGTGGCGCCGGGCACGCTCCGGTGCGCGCAAGCTGCTCGCGATGAAGGTGTTCCACGGCTCCATCACGTATCTCACGATCGTGTTCCTGGCCGTGCTCGTCGATCCGTTCCTGCCCTTCTGAGCCGTGCCGGCGCGATGACCAGCCCCGGGACCGCTGGGGACCTCCCGGCCGGACTGGGCACGCCGCTGCGCCAGTACCTCGACCATCTCGCGGTCGAGCGCGGCGCCTCGAGCCATACCCAGGCGGCGTACCGCCGCGACCTGCAGCGCTACGTGCGGTATCTGCAGGAGCGGGGTGTGGACGACGTCGCCCGCGTCCGGGAGCGGGATGTCGCCGAGTACGTCGAGGCCCTCCGTACGGGTACGGACGGCGGCAGCGCGCTGTCCGCCTCGTCCACGGCCCGGGCGGTGGTCGCCGTGCGCGGCTGGCACCGGTTCCAGCTGCAGGAGGGGCGGTCCGCCGAGGATCCGTCGCGGCGGGTGCGGCCCCCGGGCGGGATGAAGGCGCTGCCCAAGGCGATCGGGCTCGACCAGGTGAACCGGCTGCTCTCGGGCGCCGAGGCGGCCCCGGACCCGCTCGGCCTGCGCGATCGCGCGCTGGTCGAGGTGCTCTACGGCACGGGGGCCCGGATCAGCGAGGCGGTCGGTCTGGCGGTCGACGACGTCGAGACGGGGCAGGCCCCCGCGATCCGGCTCTTCGGCAAGGGCCGCAAGGAGCGGGTCGTGCCGATCGGGCGGTACGCGGTCGAGGCGATCGAGGCGTACCTCGTGCGGTGCCGACCCGTGCTCATGCAGGCCGGCGGCGGACACGGCGCGCTGTTCGTCAACCAGCGGGGCAATCCGCTGTCCCGGCAGAGCGCCTGGGCGATCCTGCAGGCGGCGGCCGACCGCGGCGGCCTCGACGCCCACATCTCCCCGCACACCCTGCGACACTCCTATGCCACGCACCTGCTCTCCGGCGGCGCCGATGTGCGGGTGGTGCAGGAGCTCCTCGGTCACGCCTCGGTGGCCACGACCCAGATCTACACGATGGTCAGCCCCGACACGCTCCGGGAGATCTACACCGCGGCTCACCCCCGCGCCCTCGGCTGAGACGCGCCCTCGGCTGAGACGGTTCCCTCGGCCGGGACGTGACCGCCGCGGCGGTTCCGCGCGCGGATCGCCGCAGCCGTATCCCCGCGCGGGAGTCGGGCGTAGAACTGAAGACATGGCCGAGCGAGATGCCGGGCGAGACACCGGGCGAGATGCCGGGCAGGACGACGGGCGAGGCACCGGGCGCGGCGACGGTGGCTCCGCGGTGGCCGTCCACCGACGGACGTGGCGGCTGGAGGACGTCACGGTCGCCGATCCGGAGGCGATGCGCCGATCGGTGACCGGGACCGCGGTCGGCAACTTCATGGAGTGGTACGACTTCGGCGTCTACGCCTATCTCGCGACCGTCATCGCCCAGGTGTTCTTCCCCTCGGGCGCCTCGGGCACGGCCTCGTTGATCGGCACCTTCGGGATCCTCGCCGCCTCGTTCCTCGTGCGCCCGCTCGGAGGGTTCGTGCTCGGCCCGCTGGGCGACCGGATCGGACGCCGGCGGGTCCTCATGGTCACGATCACGCTCATGGCCTGCGCGACCACGGCGACGGGCCTCCTGCCGGGTTATGACAGCTGGGGCCCGTGGGGGAGCGGCATCGGCTTCTGGGCGGCGATCCTGCTCCTGGTCACCCGGATGGTGCAGGGCTTCTCGACCGGCGGCGAGTACGTCGGGGCGATGACCTACATCGACGAGCACGCCCCGGATCGTCGCCGCGGATTCCTCGCGGGCTTCCTGCCCGTGGGCACCCTGTCCGGCTACATCTGCGGCGCGGCGCTCGTCACCGGGTTGACGGCGGGCCTCTCCCAGGACGCGATGCTCGCGTGGGGCTGGCGGATCCCGTTCCTGCTCGGCGGGCCGCTCGGCCTCGTCGCGCTGTACATGCGGCTGCGGCTCCAGGAGACGCCGGCCTTCGAGAAGCTCACCGAGGAGGAGAAGGCGGGCTCCGAGGGCGGCGGGGCCCAGCAATTCCGACAGACGGTCGTCGAGCAGTGGCCGCGGCTGCTCGTGTGCATGGGGCTCGTGCTCACGTTCAACGTGACGAACTACATGCTCAGCGGGTACCTGCCGACCTACCTCGAGAGCATCGCCTCCCTCTCGAGCACCGTCGCGCTCGTCATCGTCACCGCGGTCATGCTCGTGCTGGCGGCGGCGGTGCTGTTCGTGGCGCGGCTCTCCGATGCGGTCGGGCGCAAGCCGGTCATGTGGACCGGCTGTGGGCTTCTCGTCGTGGCCTCGATCCCGGCGTTCGCGCTCATGCGTTCCGGTGAGCATCTCGTGGTGTTCCTCGGGGTGCTGATCGTCGGCATCATGTTGTTGTGCTTCAACAGCACGGAGCCCTCGACCCTGCCCGCGCTGTTCCCCACGAACGTGCGCTATGGGGCGCTGGCGGTGGCCTTCAACATCTCCGTCTCGGCCTTCGGCGGCACGACGCCGCTCATCTCCGAGGGGCTCGTCTCCTGGACCGGGAACGAGATGATGCCCGCCTACGTCCTCATCGTCGCCGGCATCGTGGGAATCGTGTGCGTGTTCTTCACGCCCGAGACCGCGCGCCGGCGGCTCCCCGGCGGGAGCCCGACCGTCGCCACGGACGACGAGGCGCGCTATGTCGCCGAGACCGGCACGATCGAGGATCCGGGGGAGTCCGCGGGTGGGATCACCGAGACCGAGGCCGGCACAGAGAACGCAGTGGGCACAGAGAACACAGTGGGCAGAGTGGGCAGAGTGGGCAGAGAGGGCACAGAGGGCCCAGACGGCACCGAGGGCACCGGGCGCGAGCAGCGCTGAGCCGTTCGGGAGGGCGGCCCGAACGAGACGGATTGCGCGTCGTCCGGCGGTGTGCTTTGGCGCGGGAGCGTTCGGCCAGTAGGTTACGAAGTGATGAGCACCGACGATCTTGCGCCCGTTCCGAACTTCCCGGAGCCCCCTGCCCTGACCGGGCACGGCCCGGCGCGGATTATTGCCATGTGCAACCAGAAGGGCGGCGTCGGCAAGACGACCACGACCATCAACCTGGGTGCGGCGCTCGCCGAGTGCGGTCGCCGCGTGCTCATCGTGGACTTCGATCCCCAGGGCGCGGCCTCCGCCGGCCTCGGCGTCAGCGCTCACGAGCTCGACGAGTCGATCTACACCGTGCTCATGTCGCCCCGCTCGGACGTGCGCGAGGTCATCCACCGCACCTCGGTCGAGGGCCTCGACGTCGTGCCCGCGAACATCGACCTGTCGGCCGCCGAGGTGCAGCTGGTCTCCGAGGTCGCCCGCGAACAGGCGCTCACGCGGGTGCTGCGGCCCGTGCTCGACGACTACGACGTCATCCTCGTCGACTGTCAGCCCTCCCTCGGGCTCCTCACCGTCAACGCACTCACGGCCGCACACGGGGTGATCATCCCGCTCGAGACCGAGTTCTTCGCGCTGCGGGGGGTCGCCCTCCTGGTCGAGACCATCGACAAGGTGCGCGACCGCCTCAACCCGCGTCTGCACACCGACGGCATCCTCGCCACGATGTACGACGGGCGCACGCTGCACGCCCGGGAGGTGCTCGAGCGGGTGCGCGAGGCGTTCGGCGACAAGGTCTTCACCACGGTAATCGCCCGCACGATCAAGTTCCCGGACGCCTCGGTGGCCACCGAGTCGATCCTCACGTATGCGCCCACCCACGCCGGGGCCCACGCCTACCGGGCGCTCGCGCGCGAACTCATCTCCCGTGGCGACGTCGCCTGACCCGCCTGCAGACCCCCGGCGCGAATTCGAGGTCACGCTCGAGAACTTCTCGGGCCCCTTCGACCTGCTCCTGCAGCTCATCGCCCGCCGGCGGCTGGACGTGACCGAGGTGGCGCTCGCCGTCGTCACGGACGAGTTCATCTCCTATATCCGCGGCCAGGGCGGCTGGGACCTGTCGCAGGCGAGCGAGTTCCTCGTCATCGCCGCGACCCTCCTCGACCTCAAGGCCGCGCGGCTGCTGCCCTCGGGCACGGTCGACGACACCGAGGACCTCGAACTCCTCGAGGCCCGGGACCTGCTCTTCGCCCGGCTGCTGCAGTATCGGGCATTCAAGGAGGTGGCCGGCTGGCTCGAGGGGCGCTGGCACGACGAGGGCCGCTCCCTGCCCCGTGAGGTCGGACTCGAACCGGCCTTCGCCGCGGTGCTGCCCGAGCTGGTCATGCAGATCGGGGCCGAGGACCTGGCCCGCCTGGCGGCGGGCGCCATGGCGCCGAAGGCGCCACCCCCGGGCGTGGACCTGACGCACCTGCACCATCCGGTGGTGAGCGTGCGGGAGCAGGCCGCGGTCCTCGTCGAGCGGTTGCGACGGAGCCGGGCGGCCACCTTCCGGGATCTCGTGGCCGACGCCGAGTCGCTCGGCCACGTGGTGGCCCGCTTCCTCGCGCTGCTCGAGCTCTTCCGCGAGCAGCTCGTGGGCTTCGAGCAGGCGGTCCCGCTCGGCGATCTCACCGTGCGCTGGACGGGGCAGGACGAGGGTACCGTGAACATCGGCGACGATTTCGACGAGGAGCGCTCATGAGGAGCCCAGCGAGCACCGGGCCGCAGCAGGACGACCTCACCGGGGTCGACACGGGGGCCGACACGGGGGCCGACCAGGGCGCCGGGGGTGTGCCCGCCGCGATCGAGGCGATCCTCATGGTCGCCGACGAGCCCGTGTCCGCCACGCGCCTGGCCGCGGTGCTCGCGGTGCCGCGGGCCGTGGTGCTCGAGGCCCTGCACGCGCTGTCCGGGCAGTACGCGGGCCGCGGCTTCGTGCTGCGGGAGGTGGGCCGCGGCTGGCGGTTCTACTCCCACCCGGACTACGCCGACGTCGTCACCGAGTTCGTGCGGGACGGTCAGACGGCGCGGCTCACCCAGGCGGCGCTCGAGACCCTCGCGGTCGTCGCCTACCGCCAGCCGATCTCCCGCGGCCGCATCGCCGGCATCCGCGGCGTGAACGTCGACTCCGTCGTGCGCACGCTCACGACCCGGGGGCTGGTGACCGAGACGGGGACCGACGTCGAGACCGGTGCCGTGCTCTACGCCACGACCGACGTGTTCCTCGAGCGGCTAGGATTGCGCGGTTTGGACGAGTTGCCGCCGCTGGCGCCGTACCTGCCCGAGGTCGAGGCGCTGGACGACGTCGACGCGCCGCGATGAGTCCGATCGGCGAGGCGGGCGCCGCCGTGGCGGCCCGCGACCGGCGAACGAGGAGACGAGCATGACCGACCGACACGAACCCACCGGGGTGCGACTGCAGAAGGTGCTCGCGGGGACCGGGGTGGGCTCGCGCCGCGCCTGCGAGGTGCTCATCGCCGCCGGCCGGGTGAGCGTCGGCGGCGTGACCGTGCGCGAGCTCGGCACCCGGGTCGATCCCGCGACGGCCGTCATCCACGTCGACGGGCTGCGGGTTCAGCTGGACGAGGGGCTGGTGACGCTCGCGCTCAACAAGCCGCGCGGCGTCGTCTCCACGATGAACGACGAGCGGGGCCGGCCCGACCTGTCGGAGTTCGTGGGCGCCCGTCCGGAGCGGCTCTTCCACGTGGGCCGCCTCGACGCCGAGACCGAGGGCCTGCTGCTGCTGACGAACGACGGGGAACTGGCGCACCGGCTCGCCCACCCCTCCTACGAGGTGAGCAAGACCTACGTCGCCCGGGTGCAGGGGCGCGTGAGCCGCGGCCTCGGGCGGCGGCTGCTCGCGGGCGTCGAGCTCGAGGACGGGCCCGCGGCCGTGGACCGGTTCACCGTGCTGGAGCAGGCCGCGGACGCCTCGCTCGTGCAGGTCGTGCTCCACGAGGGCCGCAACCACATCGTGCGCCGACTGCTGGCCGAGGTGGGCCACCCCGTGACCCGGCTCTCCCGCACCGACTTCGGGCCGATCCACCTCGGCACCCTCAAGCCCGGTCGCACCCGGGTCGTCGGCGGACAGGAGCTCGGCCGGCTCATGCGCGCCGTCGACCTGTGACGGGTGTGATGACCCGCACACCCGCCCGGCGCGTCCACCCGGTACGAGCCCGGCGATCGGGTCGGACGAGTAGGGTCGTGGGGTGACCAGCGAACCAGCGGCCACCGTCGGCCCCGTTCTCATCATCGGAAGCGGCCTGCTCGGAGCCAGCATCGGACTGGCCCTGACGGCGCTCGGGGTGAGCGTGCGCATCCGCGACGCCTCGCCGGTCGCGCAGGCGCTCGCCCGGGACCTGGGCGCCGGGGAACTCGACGCCCCCGGGGCCGAGCCGCCGACGCTCGTCGTCGTGGCGACCCCGCCCGACGTGACCGCGGGCATCGTCGGGTCGGCGCTGCACACGTTCCCGCGCGCGGTCGTCACCGACGTCGCGAGCGTCAAGGGCGTGATCCTCGAGGAGTTGCGCGACTTCGCCACCCTCGACCTCAGCCGCTATGTCGGCTCCCACCCGATGGCCGGCCGTGAGAAGTCCGGCGCCTCGGCAGCGACCGGCGAGCTCTTCGCGGGCCGCCCCTGGGTGATCTGCGCCCACGAGGACGCGGAGCCGGCCGCCGTGCTCGCCGTGCGCAACCTCGCGGGCGACCTCGGGGGTGCCCCCGCCTACCTCGGCGCGCGCGAGCACGACGACGCCGTCGCGCTCGTCTCCCACATGCCGCAGCTCGTCGCCTCGCTCGTGGCCGCCCGGCTGCTCGAGGCACCCGAACCCGCCCTCGGCCTGGCCGGGCAGGGCGTGCGCGACCTCACCAGGATCGCGGCGAGCGACGCGAAGCTGTGGACCGCGATCATCACCGGGAACGCGTCGTCGGTACGGACCGTCATGCGCGAGCTGCGCGACGACCTCGACGGCCTCCTCGAGGCCCTCGACCGGGCCGCCGAGGACGGCCCGCTCGCCGTCGGCGCCATGCACGGGATCGCCGGGGTGATCTCGGCGGGCAACGACGGCGTGGGACGGATCCCCGGCAAGCACGGCGGAGCCCGCAAGCGGTACACCGAGGTGATCGTGCTCGTGCCCGACCAGCCGGGCGAACTCGGTCGGCTGTTCGGCGAGGTGGGGGAGATCGGCGTGAACATCGAGGACTTCGCCATGGAACACTCACCGAAGCAGAAGGTCGGCATGGCGATCGTCTCCGTCGTTCCGGCGGCGGCGCAGCAACTGGAGGATGCATTGACCGAGCGTGGGTGGCGGGTGGTGTCGGCGTGACGACCGTGGCGATCGACGGACCCTCCGGATCCGGCAAGTCGACCATCTCCCGGGCGATCGCCCGGGAACTGGGCATGGGCTACCTCGACACCGGGGCCATGTACCGATGCGCCACCTGGTGGTGCCATCGCCGCGGGGTCGACCTGACCGACCGGGCGGCCACGGCGGCCGCGGTCGCCGCGGTGCCCTGGATCATCGGCACGGACCCACTCGACCCGCGCTTCGTCGTCGACGGCGTCGACGTGACCGGCGCGATCCGCGAGACCCGCATCGCGACCGAGGTCTCGAAGGTCGCCACCAACCTGGCCGTCCGCGCCTGGATGAAGGAGGCGCAGCGCGCGATCATCGCCGCCGCGCCGGCCGGCATCATCGCCGAGGGGCGCGACATCACCACGGTCATCGCCCCCGATGCCGACGTGCGGATCCTGCTCGTGGCCGACGAGTCCGCCCGGCTCGCGCGGCGCGCCCGGGAGGTCCACGGCAGCGACGATCCGGCGGCCCTGGCCGCGACCGCCGACCAGGTGGTGCGTCGCGACGCCGACGACTCGACCGTCTCGAACTTCCGGATGGCTGCCGACGGGGTGATCACCGTCGACTCGACGCACCTGACCCTGCCCGAGACGATCGCGGCCGTGCGCGAGCTGGTGCTGGGCGCATGAGCCGGGCGGCCGGTAAGCCCACCCCGGGCCAGTCCATCCGCCCCGAGGACATCCGCCGGTGGGGAACCGCGTGGTCGCGGCGCGTGGGCCAGTTCCTCGCCCGGATCGTGTGGAACACGACGATCATCGGGGCCGAGAACATCCCCGCCACGGGCCGGATCATCGTGGCGGCGAACCACACCGGCATCATCGACGGGCCGGTGTTGCACGGCGCGTTGCCGCGCCGGTCGCACTTCATCATCAAGGAGGAGGCGTTCTCCGGCTTCATCGGGATCCTCATGCGCGGGGCCGGGCAGATACCGGTCGACCGCAAGAGCGGCCGGGCGGCGCTGACGACCGCCCTCGCGCTGCTGAACGAGGACCGGCTCGTGGGCGTGTTCCCGGAGGGCACCCGCGGCCGCGGCGATGTGACCGACGCGAAGGCCGGGGTCGCGTGGCTCGCGGTCCGGGCGCAGGCCCCGGTCGTTCCCGTCGCGATCCTCGGCACCCGTCGGCCCGGCGACAAGCGCGGCCACGTGCCGGGATTCCGGGCCCGCCTGGCCGTCGTGATCGGCGAGCCGTTCATCGCGGCCGACCCCGCGCTCGGCACGGGCCGTGCGGCCGTCACCGCCGCGGTCGAGCAGGTGCGCACCCACATGGCCGACAATGTCGCGGCCGCGATCGCCCGGACCGGGATCGACCTGCCCGAGTCCGCCGAGTGACACCGGCGGGAATGCGAGCCCGGCCCGAGCCTGTCAGAATACGGTGGTGACGACCTCCGAGCCGACCTCCGCCCCGCAGCCCGTCGATGCGTGGGACCCCGCCGAGACCGAGAGTATGGACGCGCGCTTCGACGTGGCCGAGAGCGCTGACGACGTCCGTCACGCCGAGGCCCTGCGTGCGGGACTCGCGGACTACCTCCTGGACGATGCCGACGCCGCGCTCCTCGACGCGCACGAGGGGGAGCAGGCCGAGAACGACGGTGAGGGGCCGCTGCCCGTGCTCGCCATCGTGGGGCGGCCGAACGTGGGCAAGTCCACGCTGGTCAACCGGATCCTCGGGCGTCGCGAGGCCGTCGTCCAGGACACCCCGGGGGTGACCCGAGACCGGGTCTCGTATTCGGCCGAGTGGTCCGGGCGGCGCTTCACCGTGGTCGACACCGGCGGCTGGGAGCGGGGAGCCAAGGGGCTGCCCGGACGGGTCGCGGACCAGGCCGAGGCGGCGATCGAGCTGGCCGATGCGGTGCTGTTCGTGGTCGACGCGAGCGTCGGCGCGACCGATGCCGACGAGCACGTGGTCAGGCTGCTGCGGCGTACGAAGAAGCCGAGCCTGCTCGTCGCGAACAAGGTGGACGACCAGCGCTCCGAGGCCGACGCCCTCGCGCTGTGGAACCTCGGCCTCGGCGAGCCGTTCCTCGTCTCCGCGCTGCACGGTCGCGGCTCGGGGGATCTGCTCGACCGGGTGCTCGAACTCCTGCCGGCCCGATCGGCCGTCGGCGACGCGCTGCCCCAGGGCGGGCCTCGCCGCGTCGCCCTCGTGGGCCGTCCGAACGTGGGCAAGTCCTCCCTCCTGAACAAGCTGACCGGCACCGACCGGGTCGTGGTCGACTCGGTCGCCGGCACCACCCGCGACCCGGTCGACGAACTCGTGAGCCTCGCGGGCCGCGACTGGTGGTTCGTCGACACCGCGGGCATCCGTCGGCGCGTGCACCAGACCTCGGGGCCCGACTTCTACGCCTCGCTGCGCACCCAGGCCGCACTCGAGAAGGCCGAGGTCGCGGTGGTGCTCATCGACGCCTCCCAGCCCGTGACCGAGCAGGACATCCGGGTGGTCCAGCAGACCGTCGACGCCGGCCGGGCACTCGTGGTCGCCTACAACAAGTGGGACCTCCTCGACGACGACCGCCGGATGCTCCTCGAACGGGAGATCGAGCGGGAGATGGTGCAGCTCACCTGGGCCCCGCGGATCAACTTCTCGGCGCGGACAGGCTGGCACACCGACCGGCTCGTGCGGGCGCTCGACACGGCCCTGGCCTCGTGGGATCAGCGGATCCCGACCGGCCGCCTCAACGCCTTCCTCGGTGAACTCGTGGCGGCCCACCCGCACCCGGTCCGGGGCGGGAAGCAGCCGCGGATCCTGTTCGCGACCCAGGCGTCGAACCGGCCGCCACGGTTCGTGCTCTTCGCCACCGGATTCCTCGAGCCGACGTATCGCCGGTTCATCGAGCGCCGCCTGCGCGAGGCGTTCTCCTTCGAGGGGAGCCCGATCGAGCTGAGCGTGCGGGTGCGGGAGAAGCGCCGCCGGCGCTGAGGAGCCGGCCACCGGGCGGATGGACGACGCGGGCTCGGGTTGACGGCGCGGGGCACCCGACGTAGTCGCCGGCCGGGCGGGCCGGGAGGACCGATCACGCCGCCAGCGGAGCGCGGGTTGACGCCGCGGCGAAACCGAGCCACGTGTGGCGGTTCCCGGCCCAGCACCATCCGATCTTCGGGGCGTTCCGGTGGTCGGGACCGTCCCTGCCCGTGCGGTTGCCGATCCACAGCGCCGGCGTGCGCGAATCGAGGCGCCCGTTCGGCTTGCTCAACTGGATCGGGGCCGGCGGTTCCGTTCCATCAATGGGCAGGAAGTCGTCGACGTCGGTCATATCCGAGACCACGAACCCCGGCTTGCCGCGACGGGTGATCAACGGTGCGAGGCTCGAGGCCGGTGCACGGTGCGGGTGGAGCGCGAGGAGCGTGCCGCGAGAGTGTCCACGCCGAGGTCGATCAAGCGCTCGGCCTGATCGGGCATGGAGGGCAGGGCAGCAGGCTGGACGGTCACCACTCACCTTGCGACAGGGTCCGCGGTGTACATGCCGACGAAGGCGGATGGCCGCCCATTCCCGCCGTTGCCCGCAGGACTCCCGGCCGCTCGTCCTGCCGGCCTGCCCGGCCGGGCGCCCGTCCCCGCGGATCACGACGCCCATCGAGCGTGGAGTCGACGGAGGCTGGATTCCGAGTTGTCCACAGGGCCACCGAAACTGCTGACGAATCTGGCCGGGTTGTCTACCGTGGGGTGATGCCGACCGGCGCGGGTAGCAGAGTCGTGGGCCTCGGGGCGGCGTTCCTTGCGGGGGCGCTGCTGATGGCGGGGTGCTCGAACGGAGATGATCCGCCCGTCGACCCGGCGACTGTGGAGGTCTCCGATCCGGCGACGGATCGGGCGGCCGATCCCACGAGCCCCGAACCGACGAGCCCCGAACCGACGGCCACCGACGAGCCGGTGCCCGAGCCGAGTCCGTATCCCGAGCCGGAACGGCCCGCGGCCATGGACGACACGGGGGAGAAGGGGGCTCTTCGTGGTTCGTGGTGAAAGTGGCCCGCGCGTCGTAGGCGTGTGAGGGCTCGTGGTCCTGCTGTGATGGGTGTTGCGAGACATCCACAAGAGCAGAGGACCACGAGCTATGGACGAGTTT
>NZ_WHMT01000007.1:0-176467 GCF_009372055.1 Pseudactinotalea sp. HY160
GCCGCCGGCCTGCAGGGACGCCACCCCCGGGCGTGGAAGCGCACGACGGTCCCCGGTCAGGGGCCGGTGCCGGCACCAGACCTGATCGGGCGCTCGTTCACCGCCGAGGAGGCCGATACCCGCTGGTGCGGCGACATTACGTACGTCAAGACGTGGGAAGGGTGGGCCTACCTGGCCACCGTCATCGACCTGCACTCACGTGCCCTGGTCGGCTGGGCGATCGAGGACCACATGCGCACCGACCTGGTCACCGACGCCCTCGACATGGCACTCAAGACCCGGAAGCCACCCGCCGGTGTCATATTCCACAGTGACCGCGGAACGCAATACACTTCCACCGCCTTCGCCAAATACTGCGAAGATCACAATATCCGCCGCTCCCTGGGCAGGACCGGTGTTTGCTACGACAACGCAGTCTCGGAATCATTCTTCGCGACCTACAAGAAGGAACTCATCCACACCCGCCCCTGGCCGAACCTGACACGACTCCGCAAAGCGACCATCGACTGGATCACGAACTACTACAACACCATCCGTCGGCACTCGACTCTCGGATACTTGACACCCGCAGAATATGAACTAGGATATAGGAACATCAACGAATTGGCAGCCTAATTCGTCTGTCTACTAAAGCGGGAACACTCCAGTCCTGCGGCGAACATGTCCGCGGCGGCATCGGTGAGTGCGAGCCATCGATCACCATCGGGATCGTTGGCGAGTTGTTGAGAGACGAGGCCGGTGACCAGTGCGGTCCACAGGTCGAGGTCCTCGGAACGGGTGATGTCGATGCGTGCGAACGCGGCACGCATCGACTCGAACGCCTCGACGGCGGGCGCATACGCTTGTGGTGATGGCACGAAGCCGGGAATCATCCGTTGGAACAGCAGTTGGAACCGCACCGGGTCGGCCAGGCAGAAGTCCACAAAGGCCCGGGCCGCGACCCGCAACTGTTCGCGTCGATCCTCCAGGGTCGGAACGGATCGCATTGCATCGCGGAAGGCGGCGTTGCCTTCGGTGAACATGAAGTCGTAGATCGCGTGTTTGGACTCGAAGTAGGTGTACAGGCTTGGTGCCTGCACTCCCACCGCGGCAGCGATCTGGCGCATGGTGAACCCGGACAGTCCGTGCTCGCGGGCCAACTCCCAGCAGGCACCCACGATTTCTGCTCGGGCGGCTGCCTGCCGTCGCTCTTTTCCCAGAGGCACCGTCGTCACCTCTCGCTCGGAGCGTGTCGCTCGACATCCTACCAAAGTTCATGGATACTAACTAAGTTAGCGCCGCGCCGTCCACTCTTCTGGCAAGGCCAGGACGCCGCCGGTGCGGCGGGCCAGGGGTCCACCAGGAGTTCGTTGTGCTCCCGCCCGCCTAGCTCTCGTTCTTGACGATCGCCCCGGCCTTGAGGATGACGGGCATCGTCTGCTCGGGTGTGGTGATGACGCCGATGTTCGCCAGGGGGTCGCCGTCCACGAGCAACAGGTCCGCCAGCGCACCCTCGGCAACCACCCCCAGCCGGCCGGGGTAGGGGTTGCGCGGACCGGAGAGGGCGAGCAACTCGGCGTTACGCGAGGTGGCCATGATCAGGACCTCGGCCGCGGACATCCATCGGACCAGCTTCGCCAACCGGTGTGTCTGCCGTCGCCACAGCCCCGGTGAGAACAGGACGTCGGATCCGAAGGCGAGGTTGATCCCGTGTTTGCGGGCCAGCTCGAAGGCGGCGTCGGTGCCGGCTGCCACGTGGAGCTGCTTGACTCGATTGGCACCCTGGGTGGGCGTGGCGTCCTCGTCGTCGAGGAACGGCTGGAGGCACCACCACGCCCCGTGCTCGGCCATGAGGGCGGCGGTGTCGTCGTCGATGAGCTGACCGTGTTCGATGCACCGGACGCCCGCCCGTAGCGCCTGCTGCACCGCGCGCGTCGTGTACGCGTGAACGGTGACGTAGGTGCCCCAGTTCTCGGCCGCCTCGACCGCAGCCCGCATCTCCGACTCGGTGTATTGGGTGACATCCAGGGGGTCATAGGCAGACGTGACACCACCGCCGCTCATCACCTTGACCTGGCTGGCCCCGAGCATCAACTGCTCACGCACGCCGCGCAAGACCTCCGGCACACCGTCGGCGATGACCGCGGCGCCGAGCAGCTCCGAGTGGCTCAAGCGACCGTGTGAGCCACGAGGCACCTCGAAGGGCAGGCGGAAGTCTCCGTGCCCGCCGGTCTGGGAGATGAACGCCCCCGAGGGGAAGATCCGAGGCCCCCGTGCCAGGCCCAGATCGATCGCCTGCTTGATCCCGAACACCGGCCCGCCGAGATCGCGCACGGTGGTGAATCCGCGAAGAAGTGTCTGTTCGGCACCCGCGGCCGCGGCGATGGCCAGGAAGTACACGTTCCCCGTCAAGGCGGTGACCTGGCTGATACCGGCGAAGGACAGGTGCGTGTGCATGTCGATCAGCCCGGGCATCAACGTCCGCCCGGCCCCGTCGATGACGATGTCGGTCGGGGAAGAACCGGCGGTCCCCTCCGTACTCTCGTGACGGGTGGATGCGGTGATCGACGCGATCACCCCGGCCTCGACCCGGACGTCCTGCGCGGCGGACAACCGCGGCTGCACACCGTCGAAGACGCGGACGTCGCGGAACAGGATGCTTGGTGCCTGGTCCAATTCGGGCCACCTTGTCTACTCGCGGATTTCGAGCCGTCTGCACGGAGGATTCAACTGCTGAGCGAGACGCCGGTATAACGTTTCGTCGAGCCTACCGGCGGCCGCGACTCGACCGCGTGCGTCTCGGGGTGGCGGCCACCAACGCCGGCTGCGGGTCGGGTCATGCGCCCGCGAGCACGCCGAGGACCGCCTCGCCGTACCGTTCGAGCTTCGCATCGCCCACGCCCGAGATCTGCCGCAGCGCTCCGAGCGAGTCGGGCCGCGCGCGGGCGATGCCCGCGAGCGTCGCGTCATTGAAGACGACGTAGGCCGGCACTCCCTGTTCCTTCGCCACCGCGGCCCGCCAGGTGCGCAGACCCTGGAAGAGTTCCTGCTGCGGCTCGTCCAGCTCCACCGGGGCGGCCTTGGTCTTCGGCGCGCGGGTGGCCCGCTCCCGCTCGGGCTCCCGGCGCAGTCGCACCGGCTGCTCCCCGCGCAGGACCGGCGCGGCGGCCTCGGTCGGCGCGAGCACCCCGTATTCGCCGCGGACCTCGATGAGTCCGTGCGCGAGCAGCTGGCGCACGACCCCGCGCCAGTACTGCTCGCCGAGCTCCGTGCCGATCCCGAACGTCGACAGGTTGGTGTGGCGCAGCCGCACCACCCGCTCGGTCTCCCGACCGAGCAGGATGTCCACGAGGTGCCCGGCGCCGAAGCTCTGCCCGTGCTCGGTGCGCAGCCGCAGGATCGTCGAGAGCAGCTTCTGTGCCGGCACCGTGCCGTCGACCGTCTCCGGCGGGGCGAGGCACGTGTCGCAGTTGCCGCACGGCTCGCTCTCCTCGCCGAAGTAGCGCAGCAACTGCCGGCGCCGGCACTGGACCGTCTCGCACAGGGCGAGCATCGCGTCCAGGTGGAGGGTCTGGGCGCGCTTGCGCTGCCGGTCGCCCTCGCCGCCCGAGATCATGCGGCGCTGTTGGACGACGTCCGCGAGCCCGTACGCGAGCCACGCGGTCGAGGGCAGCCCGTCGCGGCCCGCGCGGCCGGTCTCCTGGTAGTAACCCTCGATGCTCTTGGGAAGGTCGAGGTGCGCCACGAACCTCACGTCCGGCTTGTCGATGCCCATGCCGAACGCGATCGTGGCCACCATGACCACGCCGTCCTCGCGCAGGAAGCGCGCCTGGTTGCGCGCGCGCAACTCGGCGGGCAGGCCCGCATGGTAAGGGAGCGCCGTGATCCCCTCGCCGGTGAGCCACTCGGCGGTGCGCTCGACCGAGGCCCGGCTCAGGCAGTACACGATCCCGGCGGCACCCGGATGCTCCTCCCGGATGAGCCGCAGCAGCGCCCGCCGGGCCTCCTGCTTCGGGGCGATGCGGTACTGGATGTTCGGCCGGTCGAAGCCGGCGACGAACACCCGGGCGCCGTCGAGCCGGAGGTTGCGGGTGATCTCCTCGCGCGTGTCCCGCGTGGCGGTGGCGGTCAGGGCGATCCGCGGCACGTGCGGCCAGCGCTCGTGCAGGATCGTCAGGCCGAGGTAGTCCGGCCGGAAGTCGTGCCCCCACTGCGCCACGCAGTGCGCCTCGTCGATCGCGAAGAGCGAGATGTGGGCGCGATCGAGCAGCGCGGTCGCCGCGGCCAGCCGCTCGGGGGCGAGGTAGAGCAGGTCGAGTTCGCCGTCGAGCAACCGCCGCTCGACCTCCCGGCGCTCGGGCGTGCTCTGGGTCGAGTTGAGGAACGCCGCGCGCACCCCGAGTTGGGCGAGGGCGTCCACCTGGTCGTGCATGAGCGCGATGAGCGGACTGATGACGACGCCCGTTCCCTCCCGCACGAGCGCCGGAACCTGGTAGCACAGGCTCTTCCCGCCGCCGGTGGGCATGAGCACGAGGGCATCCTCGCCGCGGACCACGGCGTCGATGATCTCCGCCTGCCGGCCTCGGAACGAGTCGTAGCCCCAGATCGTCGTGAGCGCCTCGAGGGGAGTCATGGCCGCCGCCGGTGCGGCAGCGACCGGCTGGCGCGGCTGGCTCGGCTGGCGCGGCGGCGCCGCCGATTCGGAGCGCCACGGCTCGGGCGGCCCCCACAGCTCCGGCTCCTCGGGCGGCTCCCAGCTATCCGGCTCCTCGGGCGGCGGCTCCGGCCAGGAGGGGTCCTCGGGGTTCCACGTCTCGCTCACCCTGCCAGGCTAGGTGCTGCGCGGACCCGGTACGGACCCGCCGAGGCGATACCCCGATGTGCGCCGCGGGCGCGAGGCGTCCGTCAGATCGCGTCGGGGTGAGCCGCCGCGGGCGTTCGGATGGCGCGGGCGTACCACCGTCGATCGCGGTGCTCGATCCGGATCGGATGGTCGAAGCTCTCGGTGACCAGCTCCGTCGTCAACACGTCCTGCGCCGCTCCCACCGCGACGAGGCGACCGTCCTTGACCAGGGCCGCATGCGTCGTCGACTCGGGCAGTTCCTCGAGGTGATGGGTCACGAGCACGGTGGCCAGCTCGGGACGCAGGCGATGCAATCGGTCGACCGTCTCCAGGTACTGCTCCCGGGCCGCGACGTCCAGGCCGGTCGACGGCTCGTCGAGCAGGAGCAGGGCCGGCTTCGTCAGCAGCGCCCTCGCGATGAGCGTCCTGCCCCGCTCTCCCTGTGACATCGTCGTCCAGTCGGCGTCGGCGACAGCGTGCAGCCCGAGCGCATCGATCAGCCGGTCGGCTCGTTCGCGCACCTGCGGACCGGGTGTCCACCGGGGCATGAGTTCGGTCGTGCCGGTCGCCCCCGTGAGCACGACCCCCCGGGCGGTGAGCGCGGACCGCAGGGGGTGGCGCGGATCGACATGTCCGATGGATTCGCGCAGCTTGCGGATCTCCACCCGGCCCAGCCGGTTCCCGAGGACGTGCACGGTGCCGCGCGTGGGGTGCTGCTGCGCCCCGCACAGGCTGAGGATCGTGCTCTTGCCGGCACCGTTCGGGCCGATGAGCGCCCAATGCTCACCCGCGTGGACGGTCAGGTTGATGTCGGTGAGGATTCGGCGTGCCCCTCGCACGACGTCGACGTTTCGCAGCGACAGGATGTCGGTCACGCGCACGACCCTTCGAATTCGGCGGCAGCGGGGATGATGTGCCGGCACGGAACGTCGCCGGAGCGGCGACGGGCCGACCCGAACACGGGATAGACTCTACACAACTCCTCAGACAAGTAGATTGGTGTCATCGATGGTCGAGATCAGGCGGGTCTCGCTCGCGGACCAGGCGGCCGCCGCCCTGCTCGAGCGGATCCGCGCCGGCGAGTGGCCGCTCGGCGCCAGACTGCCGGGGGAGACGACACTCGGGCCACAGCTCGGGGTCGGACGCTCGACCGTGCGCGAGGCGATCAGGCAGCTCGCGGGCCAGGGGGTGCTCGAGGCGCGGCAGGGCGCGGGGGTGTTCGTCACCGCCCTCGACACGGGCGAGGAGTGGGACGCCGTGCTGCGCCGGGCGGGGATCGCCTCGGTGATCGAGGCGCGCATCGCGATCGAGGCCGAGGCCGCCGCCCACGCCGCCGAGCGGCGCACACCCGCCGCGCTCCGGGCGATCCGCCGCGCCCTGGCGGAACGCCACGATCGGCGTGGCAGCACCGAGGAGTACGTGGACGCCGACATGCGCTTCCACCGCGCGATCGTCGCCGCCGCCGACAACCCCGTCCTGCTCGAGCTCTTCGACGCGTTCGTGCCGAGGCTGCGCCAGGCCATGATCGACATGCTGTGCATGGGCCGGCACGTCTCCGATGACGCGGACCACGCCGCCCACGCCGACCTGACCGAGGCGATCGCCGCGCGCGACGCCGAGGCCGCGCGCCGGCTCAGTCGTGCCCATCTCGTCTCCCTCGCGGACGCGCTTCGGTAGACATTCCGTCCGTCCACTCGTGTACCGGTAGGGTTCCGCCATGGCCGGGACCGTCGAAGCGCGCCCCGCCGGGGGGATCGCCGGTGATCGGAGGGATGGACTCATGACGAGCGGTTTCGCTGTGATCGACTTCGAGACGACGGGGGTCGTGCCAGAACGAACCGACCGCGTGATCGAGGTCGGGGTCGTGCTCGCCGCCCCGTCCGGGCGCATCGAACACGAATGGACGACGCTGCTCAACCCGCGTCGTGACCTCGGCCCGACGCGTATCCACGGCGTCCGTGCCGCCGACGTGGTCGACGCGCCGGACTTCGGTGACGTGGCCGATCACCTGGTCGAACTGCTGCGGGGCCGCACGGTCGTTGCGCACAACGCCTCGTTCGACATGCGTTTCCTCCACGCCGAACTCGCCCGGGCCCGGTACGAGATCGCCGGCCGGCCGCCGGCCCTGTGCTCGATGAAGTGGGCGGGCCGGGTGCTCGGGACGGCCAAGCTCGCGCACTGCTGCGACGCCCTCGACATCGAGCTCGCCAACGCGCACTGCGCCCTCGACGATGCCCGCGCCACCGCCCGACTCGTCGCGCACCTGGCGCACCGGCTCGACGGCGATCGGGCGTGGGAGACGGATCGACGGGCCGGAGCGGCCTTCGTCTGGCCGGCCCCGCGCGGGGCATCGGTTCCCTTCACCCCCGCACACCGCGGCACATCGGCGCAGAATGAGGGCTCGTGGCTCGAGTCCGTGCTCGCTGCCGCCTGGATCCCCGGTTCCCCCGAGGACGAGGCGTCCTACCTCATGGCGCTGGACCGCGCACTCCTCGACCGCACGATCTCCGTGACCGAGGGGCGTGAACTACTCGAGGTGGCGCGTGCCGCCGGCCTCGGCCCCGAGACGGTCGCCCGCCTCCACCGCGACTACCTGCGATCGGTGGCCCAGGAGGCCCTGGCCGACGGCGTCGTCACGGCGCAGGAGCACGCCGACCTCGCAACCGTGGCGGCGGCCCTCGGGCTCGGGGCCCGTTCGATCGAGGAGGCACTGGCCGAGGGGGCCCGGACCGAGCGGTCGGGCGGCGGCTTCGTGCTCGAGCGCGGTGACCGCGTCGTGTTCACCGGTGAGCTGCGGCGCGGCCGCGACGAGTGGGTCGACGCCGTCCTGGCGGCAGGCCTGACCACGGGCGGGGTCACGAAGTCGACGAAGGTCGTCGTCGCCGCCGATCCCGATTCGCTCAGCGGCAAGGCCGCCAAGGCCAAGCGGTACGGACTGCCCATCGTGACCGAGGAGGGCTTCGAGCGGCTCTTCGCCGCGTTCCACGCCTAGCTCTCATCCCGCACGGCCACGTGAGCCGGTCCTCAGGCCATGAACGGGTCGAAGATGGCCGCCACGAGCGCGGTGGCACGGGGTGCGTCCCCGTCTGCGATCGCCTCGACCAGATCGTGATGATCCCGATGCGCCCGGTCGACGTCGCCCGAACCCACGGGGCCGTCCTCGCGCATGTGCCCGGCGAAGACGTCGAGCATGCTGGAGTACAGCTCGAGGTAGAGCGGGTTGTGGGTCGCCGCGACGATGGCCCGATGGAGGGCGAGATCCGCACCCGCGCGGACGTCGGCGTCGCCGGTGGACCAACTCGCCTCCCGACGCCCACACAGGTCGCGCAGCCGCTCGATATCGGCCTCGGTGCGCCGTGCCGCCGCGAGTGATGCCGCCGTCGTGTCGAGGGCGAGGCGCAGCTCCAGGTAGTCGCGCCGCCGGCCGCCGGCGAGCCCGCGTTCCAGCGGTCCGGTGAGTTCGGAATCGGAGATGACGAACGTGCCGCGGCCCTGCTCCCGGCGCAGCAGGCCCGCATGCACGAGCGACTGCAGCCCCTCCCGGACCGTGTTGCGGCCGATCCCGAAGCTCGCGACGAGCTCGACCTCGGTCGGGATCCGCTCACCGACCGGCCACCGGCCCGAGAGCACCTCGTCGCGGAAGAGCGAGGCGGCCTGGTCGATCAGCCCGACTCGATGCATCGGCCGTGGCGTGTTACCGTCCTCAGGCATCCCATCATCCCATCATTCGTCGACTTCGTAGTGGAGTGTAGCGTGGCACCCCAATCCTCATCCCAGCGCCCGGCGGGCACGCGACGCCTCGGCGTCCTGGCGGGTCTCGCGATCGTTCTGACGGCGGTCAACCTTCGGACCGCGGTGACGGGGTTCACTCCACTCCTCGAGATCATCGGCGCCGATCTCGGATACGGCGTACTGGTGGCGGGACTGCTCGGCACCGTGCCGGCGGCGGCCTTCGGGGTCTTCGGCTTCCTGGCGCCCGTGGTCACGCGCAGGTTCGGGCTCGAGCGGACGGCCGCGGTGGCGATGGCCCTGACCGCCCTCGCGCTCGTCGCGCGCGCCTACTCGTCGACCCCGGTCGCGCTCGTGGCCTCGACCGTGCTCGCCCTCGCCGGGATCGGGGCGGCGAACGTCGTCATCGTGCCGCTCGTCAAGGCCTGGTTCCCGGGCCGGGTCGCGCTGTGGACCTCCCTCTACCTCATCTCCATGCAGACCGGGCAGTTCGTCGCCCCGCTGCTCGCCGTGCCGGTCGCCCAGGCGACTAGTTGGCGGCTCTCGGTCGGGATGTGGGTCGGGCCGATCGCCCTGGCCGGGCTCGCCTGGCTCGTGGTGACGACGAGGCTGCCCGGCCGTGGCGGTGCGGCCACCCGCCGGGACGCCCCGGCCGCGCCCGTCTCCGCCCGGCCGAGGCTGGGCAACTCGGCGATCGTGTGGGGGCTGGTGATCCTGTTCGCGATGATCTCGGTATCGAACTACGGGATCATCACCTGGGTGCCCGCCATGATCACCCACGCCGGCGGCACCGCGGCGCTGGGCGGGTCGATGGTCGGGCTCTACTCCGCCTGGGGAGTGGTCGCGGCGCTGGTCGTGCCCCAACTGACCGTGCGGCTGCGCAGGCCGTTCGTGGTGGTCGTCGTCTGCTCGATCTTCCTCGTGGCCGGCTACGTCGGGCTGCTCGTCTCCCCGCTCGTGGGAACACCGCTGTGGATGTGCGCCCTGGGGATCGGGGTGAGCACGTTCCCGCTGTGCATGACCCTCATCAACGTCCGGACCAGGACGACGCAGTCCGCCTCGGTCGTCTCGGGCTTCGTGCAGGGCATCGGCTACGCGCTCGCGGCCGTGGCGCCGTTCGGGCTCGGACTCCTGCGCGAGACGACGGGTTCGTGGACGGTCCCGCTCCTCGTGCTCGCCGCGAGCGCCGTGCCCAGCCTCATCGGCGGGTGGTTCGCATGCCGGCCGCGGTTCGTGGAGGACTCGCTCCCCGGCGTGCGGGCGCGGGATGCCGATCGGTTGCCGCAGCCATAGCGAGCCGGCCGGCAGCCCCCGCGACCCCTGCGTTCACCGGCGCCGACCGGCCCCCTCCCGGCGCCGGACCATCTCGGCGATCCACACCGGGGCGTAGGGCGAGGTGCAGTTCGGAGGGGTCGGATAGTCGCGCAGGACCCCGAGCCGCTCCCCGATCGCGAGCGCCCGGGCCCGCTCGCCGGCATCCTCGATGCCGATCTGGGCGAGCGTGTGGTTCATCGCCCACTGGAGCCGCTCGGGGGCGCGGGCCATCTGGTCCTCGATCCGGTCGAGCAGCCTCGGCAGGTCGAGTCCATCCGGATACTTGACCACCCGCTCGGACGTAAGCGCCCAGCCGGCGCTCGCGACAACGGGATCGGGGTCGTCGAACCAGGCGAGGCGGAGCTCCTCGGCGTGCCCGCTCTTCTTCACGATGTAGTTGACGAGCCAGTCGTGGACCTTCGGTGAGCCGCCCGCTCGCAGCCACGCGTCGAGCCGCTCGCGGTCGAACGTGCGCGGCCTGCTGATGAGGATGGCCACGAGCCGGGCCGCGCTGTCGCCGGTCGCCCACAACTGCGGGGCGAGCTCGGGCCGACCCTTGATCCGCTTCGCGAGCTCCCGCAACCGGGTGAGGTTGACGGCGTGGTCGTCGCCGTGGCGCCTGTTCACCGCGAGGATCTTCGGATCCGCCAGCGCCTCCAGCTCGACCATCACGTCGGCGACCGTCATCGCACCGGGCGCAACCGCGGCCTTCCGCTCCGCCGATTCACCCGAGCTCATCGATTCCTCCCCGTCGTGCTGCCTCGTACGGCCATGGCGGCGAGCCTAGCCGAGCCGGCCGGCGGGATACCCGGGCCGGCCCGGCGCACGTAGGGTGGCACCCATGACCGCGGCGAAGGTCGACGTCAAGAAGGACCTCGACTCCTACCGGGCCCGCAGCGGGCGGTTCCGGCTGCTCGATGTGCCGCCCCGGCGCTACCTCGCGGTCGACGGCGCCGGTGACCCGAACACCTCACCCACGTTCACCGCGGCGATCGAGACCCTCTACCCGGTGGCGTACGGCCTCAAGTTCGCAAGCAGGGACGCCGGCCGGGACTATGTCGTACCGCCGCTCGAGGGCCTGTGGTGGGCAGACGACATCGCGGCCTTCACCAGCGCACGCGACAAGTCCCGCTGGCATTGGCGCCTGCTCCTGCTCGTGCCCGAGTGGCTCGGGCCGGACGACGTCGACGCCGCCACGGCCGCGGCCGCCGCGAAGGGCGCCGGACCTCGGCTCGCCGACCTGCACCTCGAGGACCTCCACGAGGGCCGCTGCGTGCAGACCCTGCACGTCGGCCCCTTCGACGACGAGGCCGGCGTGCTCCGCCGGCTCCATTGCGAGTTCCTGCGCGCCCACGACCTGCGCCCGACCGGCGTCCACCACGAGATCTATCTGAGCGATGTGCGCCGGGCCGCCCCGGATCGCCGGCGCACGATCCTGCGCCAGCCGGTCGAATAGGCTCGATCGGGAGCCGGCCGGCGCACGGAGCCGCATTGCCACGCGCGGGGCGCGGGCGTAGAATTTCCTCCTCGAATCAGGCGCACCAGTTCCGGCGGGCGGTCGCGACGATGAATCCAGCGGTGGCGGATTTCCCCAGGTCGCTGCGCGACGCCGTCATCACCCGCGACGACCCGGAGTACGCCCGGGCGCGGGCGGTGTGGAACGGCGTGATCGACCGCTACCCGCTCGCGGTCGTGCGGTGCCGGTCCGTCGACGACGTGCGCCTCGCCGTCGAGATCGCCCGCCGGCACCGCTGGCCCCTCGCGGTCCGCGGCGGCGGACACAGCGTGGCCGGCCACGGCACCGTCGACGACGGGCTCGTGCTCGACCTCGCGCGGCTCACCGGTCTCGAATTCGACCCGGACCGGCGCCTCGTGACCGCCGGGGGCGGCGCCACCTGGGGCCAGGTCGACGCGGCGACCCAGGCGGCGGGCCTGGCCGTGCCCGGCGGCGTGTTCTCACGAACGGGCATCGCAGGCCTGACCCTCGGCGGCGGCTACGGATGGATCCGCAACAGGTACGGGCTCAGCTGCGCGAGCCTGGTCCGTGCCGAGATGGTCACGGCCGACTCCGAGGCCGTCACGGCGAGCGCCACCGAGAACCCCGAGCTGCTGTGGGCGCTGCGTGGATCGGGAGGCAACGTCGGCGTCGTCACCTCCTTCACCTACCGCGCCCACCCCGTGGGGCCGCGCGCCTACTTCCTCTTCGTGTTCCACGACGCCCGCGCCGGCCGGGCGACGCGCGGGCTGCGGCTGTTCCGGGACTTCTGCCGGGCCGCGCCCGATGAGGTGAGCACTCTCGCGTTCCTCGGCCGGGTGCCGGACGCGGGCGAGGGCTTCGCGGCGGGCACCGCCGGATGGCCGTTCGTCGGGTTCGCGGGCCTGTACGTGGGCGACCCGGGGGAGGGGGCCTCGCTCCTGAGTCCGCTGCGGGAGTTCAGCCGCGACCCGTTGGCCGACGCAAGCGGCGTGACCGACTACGTCGACGTCCAGCAGGTCTTCGATGCGGACTACCCGGACGGCGGCCGCTACTACTGGAAGTCGGTCAACCTCGAGACGCTCGACGAGGAGACGATCGACCTGCTGGCCGAGGCCGGGCGATCCGCCCCCTCCGACCTGAGCACGATCGACCTCTGGCACAACGCGGGCGCCGCGACGGGTCCGGTCGACGGCGCCCTCAGCTCGCACGCCGCCTTCATGATCAACCCGGAGGCCAACTGGGTCACGGCCGCGGACGACCCGGCGAATATCCACTGGGTCCGCGAGCTCGTGGCCGCGCTCACGCCGAAGTCCGACGGCTCCCGCTACCTCAACTTCGCCGGCTTCCAGGAGGAGGGCGAGGACGCCGTGCGGGCGACCTTCCGCGACGACTACGTCCGACTCGCCCGCATCAAGGCCCGGTGGGATCCGGAGAACTGCTTCCGGCTCAACCAGAACGTGCATCCCGCCGCCTGAGTGCGGCGCCACCGGCCCCGCCCGCTACGGTGGGCCGGTGCCCAAGAAGCCGACCTCGGGGTCGACCCCGGCCGTGCGCGCCCTGCTCGCCGCGGGCGTCGCGTTCACCGAGCACCCCTACGACCACGACCCCACCGCGCCGTCCTTCGGCCTCGAGGCGGCCGCCGCCCTCGGGCGCGACCCCGCCCAGGTGTTCAAGACCCTCCTCGTCGACGCCGGCTCCGGCCTCGCCGTCGGCATCGTGCCCGTGTCCGCCACCCTGGACCTCAAGGCGATGGGCGCCGCCCTCGGGGTGAAGAAGGTCGCGATGGCCGCGGTGGCCGACGCCGAACGCGTCACCGGCTACGTCGCCGGCGGCATCTCCCCGATCGGGCAGCGGCGCGCGCTGCCGACCGTCCTCGACTCCTCCGCGGGCCGATGGACGACGCTGCTCGTCTCGGGCGGTCGGCGCGGCCTGGACATCGAGCTCGCCCCGGCCGACCTCGCAGCGCTCACCCGCGCTACGCGGGCCGCGATCGCGTCGTCCTGAATCCCGCTCTGTGCGCGACCGCACTGTTCCGGGCGCACCACCGTGGACATAAGATATTTACATGATGATGACCGGTCCGGCGGCGACGCGGCGCGAGCTCCTTCTCGCCGCCTCCAGGGAGATCGCCGAGCGCGGCTACAGCGCGACCTCGTTCGCCGCCGTCGCGGCCAGGATCGGGCTGACCAAGGGCGCCTTCTCGTACCACTTCCCCACGAAACGCGACCTCGCCCGGGCCCTCGCCGGCGCCTTCCACGATGCCCTCGTGTACGCGGATGCCGACGCCCGACGCTTCTTCCCCGAGGGGGACCTGCGCACCGCGATCCGGTGCCTCATGAGCCTGTCGCTGCAGACGAGCCGCAGCCCGTTCGCGCGGGCCGCCCTCACGCTCGTCTTCGATCCGGAGCCGCCCGTCGAGGAGGTGGGCGAGGAGTTCGAATTCTGGACGGCGATGCTCGCCAAGTACCTGCGCGTCGCCGAGGAGAAGCACCAGGCCCATCTCGTCATGCCCGGCGACGAGTGCGCGACCTACCTGACCGTCACGCTCCTGGGGATGAGCTTCCTCTCGCAACGGGACTTCGTGCAGCCGCGCGTGGATCAGCTCACCGCCCTGCGCTGCATGCTCGACTCGATCGGCGTGGTCGACGCCCGCGCCGTCACCGACGAGGCACTCGCCGAGCCCGTGATCTACGAATGGCCGCAGAGCGACCTGAACCGCGCCGAGATCCTCGGCTGACGGGTTGGTCGGGTCTCATCGGGGCTCATCCGGGTCGATCCGGGGTCGGCGCACGGGGCCGGGACGCGCTAGCGTGAGCGCACGACTATGGAAGGCAGAGCATGAGTATTCGCGTTGGGATCGTCGGCTACGGCAACCTGGGGCGCGGCGTCGAGCAGGCGCTCGCCCGGCAGCAGGACCTGCACCTCGTGGGCATCTACACCCGGCGCGACCCCCTCGACGTCACGCCGGCCTCGGGTGACGTGCACGTCGGGCGGGTCGACGAGCTCGCCGACGAGGACACCCGGGCGGGGATCGACGTGCTCGTCCTCTGCGGCGGCTCCCGCCTCGACCTGCCCGAGCAGGGCCCGGAGCTCGCGCGCTCCTACACGACGGTCGACTCCTTCGACACCCACGCGCGCATCCCCGAGTACTTCGCCGCCGTCGACGCCGCCGCCCGCGCCGGGAACACCACCGCGATCATCTCGGTGGGCTGGGACCCGGGCCTGTTCTCCCTCAACCGGGTCTACGCCCAGTCGGTGCTGCCGCAGGGCACGACGGCGACCTTCTGGGGCAAGGGACTGAGCCAGGGACACTCGGACGCGGTCCGGCGGGTGCCCGGAGTGGCCGCCGGTGTGCAGTACACGGTGCCGAACGAGGAGGCGATCGCCCGGGTGCGCGCCGGAACCGGCGCCGACCTGGCCACCCGCGACAAGCACACCCGGCACTGCTACGTCGTGCTCGCCGACGGCGCGGACGCCGAGGAGGTGCGCTCGGCGATCGTCACGATGCCCGACTACTTCGCCGACTACGACACGACCGTCACCTTCATCTCGGCCGAGGAGCTCCGGCGCGACCATTCGGCCATGCCGCACGGCGGCGTCGTCATCCATTCGGGCGAGACGAGCCCGGGCACGGTCAACTCGATCGAGTACCGGCTCACGCTCGCCTCCAACCCCGAGTTCACCGCGAGCGTGCTCGTGGCCTACGCCCGCGCCGCTCACCGGCTCAGCAGTGCCGGTGAGCACGGCGCCAAGACCGTGTACGACATCGCACCCGGGCTGCTCTCGCCGCGGAGCCCCGAGCAGCTGCGCGCCGGGGAGCTCTGAGCGGGATCGACATGGTGACCGTCGCCGACATCGTCGCCCACCTGCGCGAGCGATACCCCGAGAGCACGGCCCAGGGCTGGGACGCCGTCGGCCTGACCGTCGGGGACCCGGCGGCCGCGGTCCGGCGCGTGCTCGTGGCCGTCGACATCGACCCGACCGTGGTCGCCGAGGCCCTCGAATGGGGCGCCGACCTCCTGCTCACCCACCACCCGCTGTTCCTCTCGGGCACCACCACCGTGGCCGCGACCACGCCCAAGGGCAGGATGGTCCACGACCTCATCGGCGCCGGGGTCGCGCTCTACACCGCGCACACGAACGCCGACATCGCCCCCGGCGGGGTGAACGACTCCCTGGCCGAGCTGCTCGGGCTCGCGGACACCGTGCCGCTCGAGGTGCTCGAACCGGTCGAGCACCCCGATGCGCATCCGGGCAGCGGGATCGGGCGCGTGGGTACGCTCGCCGAGCCGTTGAGCCTGCGCGGCTTCGGGGAGCTCGTGGCCGGCCGGCTGCCCGCCACCGAGCACGGCGTGCGGATCCACGGCGACCTCGACCGGTCGATCTCCCGCGTGGCGGTCTGCGGGGGGAGCGGGGACTCCTACCTCGACGCCGCCCGCCGCGCCGGAGTGGACGCCTATCTCACGGCGGACCTGCGCCACCACCGGGCCGCCGAGGCGGGCGCGATGCCGGGCGCACCGGCGCTCGTGGACGTCGCCCACTATGCGAGCGAGTGGCCCTGGGTGCCGCGCGTCGCCGACCGGCTCGCGGCGGCCTTCGACGTGGACGTGCGGGCCTCGCGGCTCGTGACCGATCCGTGGACCGTTAGGCTTGCCAGCACCAACCTAGGAGGCTCCCGGTGACCACCGCACCCCCCGCCGAACAACGTCGCCTGCTCGAGGTCCAAGAGCTCGACACCCGGCTGGCCCAGCTGGCCCACCAGCGCCGCACCCACCCGACGCTGGCGACCCTCGAGGAGCTGACCGCTCGCGCCGCGGACCTGCAGCGCGCCCGCACGCAGGCCGGCGTGCTCGTGACGGACACCCGCCGCGAGGTGGCCAAGGCCGAGGCGGACGTGGAGCAGGTGCGCTCACGCGCCGAGCGGGGCGCCCTCCGGCTCAACTCCGGGGAGGGCACTCCGAAGGAGCTCCAGGCGCTCACGAGTGAGCTCGAGGCGCTCGCCCGCCGCCAGGGCGTGCTCGAGGAGGCGCAGCTCGAGGTGATGGAGCGCCTCGAGGGCGCCGAGGTCGACCTGGCGGCGATGACCGAGCAGGTGCAGGCGATCGAGGCCCAGGTCGCCGACGTCACCGCCGAGAGCGAGCGGGAGATCGCCGTGCTCGACGCTCAGGCCTCCGAGACCGGCCGGGCCCGCGAGGTGCTCGCCGGCGGGATCGACGACGCGCTCATGAGCCTGTATGAGCGGGTCCGCAGCCGCACCGGCGGCCTCGGGGCGATCGCCCTCAAGGGGGAGATGACCGTGGGCGTCCAGGTCCCGCTCAGCCTGACCGAGAAGGCGGCCATCAGGGAGGCCGCCCCGGATCAGGTCATCCGCTCCGACGAGTACGACTACCTGCTCATCCGGGTCGACTGACCTGCTCGCCCGCTCCGACTCACGCGAGAGTCGGAGGCCGCGCCGGATGTGCTGTCGGCGTCGTGTGGGTCGGCGTCGTGTGGGCCGGCGTCGAATGGGGTCGCTCTCCGTTCCCACACACCAACGAATCTCCCCACGGGGGACCGGTGGCGCCCGCCCCGCCCGGTCGGGGTGACTCGTCGGTGCCAGGCGACGAAGAAGTTCCCCACCCCGCTGGGGAGGCCGGACCCGGTCGCGAGGTCAGGCGGGGAGCGTGAGCTCGAGCACCCGGGGGCCCGGGCCGGTGGCCGGCTCGAGCCGGAGGCCGGCGAGCACCGTGCCGACGAGCTCACCGGCGGCCCCGAGGAGCTGCTCCGCCGTCCGGGGCATCCGACCCGCCCGGGTGAGCAGATGCCCGGTGAGCAGCCCGCGGGTGTGCTTGGCGTCGTGGGAGACGACGGTCGGGACGCCGTCGCGCAGCTGAACCACGCGCACGCAGACCCACTCCGTCGGCGGCCGGGGGCGCCACAGCCGAATATAGGGGCCGGAGCGGCAATCGACCACGAGCCCCGGCTCCTCCGCGGACATCGCCGCGGACGTCGGCGGCGCCAGCGCCGCGATCGAGGTGCCGCCCCCGGGCAGGCCGGGCAGCTTCGCGGTCGGCGGCAGCCGGTAGGCGGGGATGGCGTCCGCGGGGGTGAGCATCCCGAACAGCGCCGAGGCGATCCATACGTGCCGGCTCGCCCGGGAACGAGCCGTGCCCGTGAGGTCCGCGAGTCCGGAGGCGGCATAGAGCACGCCCGTGTACACCCGCGCCGCCGGGGCCGTCGGCGCCTCGAGCAGCGAGACGTTCGCCGCGACCGGCCCGGCCATCGACGCCGGCAACCCGAGCGCGCCCGGACCGCTCTCGCTCGCGGCGAGCAACGCCGTCAGGACGCGTCGACGCTGCTCGGTCAGCTCCGGGTGGCTGAGCCCGGACAGGTCGAGCGGGCGGCCGGACGCGGGCGCGGTCTTGCCCTCGGAGGGCGGGAGCAGCAGGAGCACCCCGCCAGCGTACGGACCGGTCGGCGCGGTCGGCGCGTCCGTCCGCGCACTGGGCGCATCACTGGGCGCGGGACCGGGAGCGGTAGAGTGGCCCCTGGATGAGTCGACCAGGCGGTCGCGTCGCCCCGGCCTCGTGCCGGGGCGCCGAGGAACGTCCGGGCTCCACAGGGCAGAGCGGTGGGTAACACCCACCCGGGGTGACCCGCGGGACAGTGCCACAGAAAGGAAACAGCCACCGGTGCGTGCACCGGCGGTCATGGTGAAAGGGTGGTGTAAGAGACCACCAGCGCACCGGGTGACCGGTGCGGCTAGGTAAACCCCGCTCGGAGCAAGATCAGACAGGAAGCGCTCGTAGGCTGCCCGCCGAGCTTCCGGGTGGATCGCTCGAGGTGCGCGGCAACGCGCATCCTAGATGGATGACCGTCACCGCGGCCCACTCCGCGAGGAGCGGGCCGCGGGACAGAACCCGGCGTATCGGTCGACTCATCCGCCCCCGTCGGCGCGCGTCAGACGTGGTGCTGGGCCGCCAACCCCGCGGCGCCCACGATGCCCGCCTGGTTCCGCAGCTGCGCGGGCACCATCGGGGCGTGCGTGGTGATGAGCGGCAGGAACTCCTCGTGGTCCTTGGACACGCCGCCGCCGATGATGAACAGGTCGGGGGAGAAGAGGAACTCGACCACCTCGAAGTAGCGCTGCAGCCGCGTCGCCCACTCCGGGTAGGACAGGCCCTCGCGGTCCTTCACGCTCGCGGCCGCCCGGGTCTCGGCGTCGTAGCCGTCGATCTCCAGGTGCCCGATCTCCAGGTTCGGCACGAGCACGCCGTTGTGCACGAGTGCGCTCCCGATGCCCGTTCCGAGCGTGATCGTGAGCACGAGTCCGGGCTTGTCGTTGCCCGCGCCGTAGCGGGCCTCGGCGTAGCCTGCGGCGTCGGCGTCGTTCATGACCGAGACGGTCCGCCCGGACCGGGCGGCGACCACCTCGCCGAGGTGGCGGCCCACCCAGTCGCCGTCCATGTTCGCGGAGGAGCGCAGAACCCCGTGCTGGAGGATCCCGGGGAACGTGACCCCGATGCGGGCGGTGCCGGGCACCTCGAAGTGGTCGAGCAGCTCGCGCACGACGTCCCCGACGGACTCGGGCTCGGCGGGGCGGGGAGTGGGTATCCGGTGCCGCTTCGTCAGGAGCCGGCCGGTACGCACGTCCACCGCGGCCCCCTTGATGCCCGAGCCGCCGATGTCCACGCCGAAGGCGATGTCGTCGTCGCCGTAGTCGACGTCGCCGATCGCCAGGGCATCGCTTTTGCTGTTCATGGACCGGATTCTAGGGGGTTCGGCGCCGGGTCTGCGTTCGCGGCCCAGCCGGTGGCATCGGGCCGCGCGCCGAGCCCGAATCTCCCGCGCTCGCGGCGGCGAGGTGCAAGACTGGGAGCAAGTTGAGCCGCAAGGAGGACTCCGATGACTGAGAACGCACGCAAGCAGCGCCCAGACTCCGAGCACGCCTACTACTACAACACCGAGACCCACGAGGTCGAGTACGGCATGCTCAGCGCCTTCACCTATCGGCTCGGGCCCTACCCGACCCGGAAGGCCGCCGAGCATGCGCGCGAGATCGCACACGCGCGCAACGAGGCGTGGCTGGCGGAGGAGCGCGCCTGGCGCCACGGCGACCTCGCCGACGACGACAACGGCGACGAGGGCGACTGAGCCGCGGCCCCGGCGATCCCATCGGGAGCGGCGCCCACCGCGAGAGCGGCGATAATGGCGCCGTGGTCTCCTCTCGCCCGTTCGCGCTCGACGCCGTGGGCGCCGGGCTCGCCATCCGTGCGGCCGCCCCCGAGCTGAGCCGAGTGCTCGCCGCGGGCGGATCCGCCCCGCTCGCGGTCGTGCAGGCACCGCCCGGGAGCGGGAAGACGACGCTCGTGCCGCCGCTGCTGTCCGAGCACCTGCGCTCCGTCCCCGGCCACCCGCCCGGCCGGGTGGTCGTCACCCAGCCGAGGAGGGTGGCCGTGCGGGCGGCCGCCCGCCGCCTCGCCGCGCTCGACGGGAGCCCGATCGGGCAGCGCGTGGGCTATGCCGTGCGCGGGGAGCGCCGCACGAGCGCGCAGGCCCTCGTGGAGTTCTGCACCCCCGGCCTGCTGCTGCGCCGCCTGCTCGGCGACCCCGACCTGCCCGGAGTCGGGGCGGTCGTGCTCGACGAGGTGCACGAACGCGACCTCGACACGGACCTGCTGCTCGGCCTCCTGGGTGAGGTGCGCGAGCTGCGGGAGGATCTGGCGCTCGTGGCGATGTCGGCGACGATCGACGCGCCCGCCTTCGCCCGCCTGCTCGGTGGCGGGGAGCCCGCCCCGATCGTGGCCTCGCCGGCGGTCCAGCACCCCCTGCGGATCGACTACGCCCCGGCGGCCGGGCCCCGCACGAGCGACCGGGGCGTCGAGCGGGCGTTCCTCGATCACGTGGCCGGCGTGGCGGCCCGCGCGGCCCGCGCGGCGGACGAGTCGGACAAGTCGGTTGATGCCCTCGTGTTCCTGCCCGGAGCATGGGAGGTCGGCCACGTCGCCGCCCGACTCCGCAGCGACCTCGGCGGCGAGGCCGACGTGCTCGAGCTCCATTCGCGCCGCCCCGCGGCCGAGCAGGACGACGCGATCGCCGGCCGCCACCCGGGTGGCCGCCCCCGGATCGTCGTGGCGACCGCCATCGCCGAGAGCTCCCTGACCGTGCCGGGGGTCGGCCTCGTGATCGACGCCTGCCTCGCCCGTGAGCCCCGCCGCGACGCCACCCGTGACATGTCCGGCCTCGTGACCGTGGCCGCCTCCCGCGCGGCGATGGATCAACGCGCCGGCCGCGCCGCCCGGCTCGGGCCCGGCCGGGCGATCCGCTGCATCGACGAACGCGCCCATGCCGCCGCGCCCGCTGCGCCCCGTTCGCAGCTGAGCACCGCCGATCTCACCGGGGCCGCCCTCACCCTGGCCGTCTGGGGCGCCCCGGGTGGGAGGGGCCTGCGCCTGCCCGAGCCGGTGCCCGCCGCGGCGATGGCCGAGGCCGTGAGCGTGCTGCGGCGACTCGGCGCGGTGGACGCCGCCGGCCGGGCGACCGAGCTCGGCCGGCGCCTGGCGGAAATCCCCGCGGATCCCCGCCTCGCCCGGGCACTCGTCGACGGCGCCCGGCTCGCCCGCGCCCACGCCGGTCCCGCCCCGGCGCGGCTCGCCGCCGAGATCGTCGCCCTGATCGCCGGGGACCTGCGTGCCCCCGGCGCCGACCTCGCGGGCCGGTGGCGGCAGCTGCGCTCGGGCACCGGCCCCGAGGAGCGGCGCTGGCGAACCGAGGCCGACCGACTCGAGCGGCTCGAGCGGCGCGAACCGATCGAGCCGCCGCGCGTCCAGGCACCACCGGCGGGCGCGGCGGCGGCCACCGCGAGCCCCGGGATGATCGTCGCCCTCGCCCATCCCGACCGGATCGCCCGGCTCGTGGCGGCCCCGGGAACGTACCTGCTCGCCTCCGGCACCCGCGCGGCGCTGCCGCCGGGCAGCCCGCTGACCGGCGAACCGTGGCTCGCCGTCGCCGAGGCCGCCCGCGCCTCCGGCCGCAGCGCCGCCGGCACCGGGGCGGTGATCCGGGCGGCCGCCCCGATCGAGGCCGACGACCTGCTTGTCGCGGCCGCACACCTGCGCAGCACCCGCGTCGACGTCGTGGTCGAGCAGGGACGGGTCCGCGCCCGCGAGACCACGCGGCTGGGGGCGATCGAGCTGGCCACCACGCCGGTGCCCGCAAGCCTCGACGGCGCCCGGCGCGCGATCCTCGCGGCCCTCGCGGACTCGGGACCGGCGCTCTTCGACCCGTCCCGGGAGGACGAGCAGTGGCGGCGCCGGCTCGCGTTCCTCCATCGCCACCTCGGCCCGCCGTGGCCCGCCGTCGACGCCGCCGGCCTCGTGGCCACCGCGGACACGTGGCTCGAACCGCACCTGCGCAGCCTCGCCGGCGGCCGGGCCCTGCGCCGGGTCGACCTCGGCGCGGCGCTGCGATCGCTGCTGCCCTGGCCCGAGGCGTCCCGGCTGGAGGAGCTCGCCCCCGAACGGCTCCGGGTGCCCTCCGGCTCACGATGCCGGGTGGACTACCCCGACGACGCCGTGGACCCCGACGCCCGGCCGGTCGTCGCGGTCAAACTGCAGGAGTGCTTCGGCCTCACCACCACCCCGACGCTGGCGAACGGGCGCGTGCGGGTACTGTTCCACCTGCTCTCGCCGGCCGGTCGCCCGCTGGCGGTGACCGACGATCTGGCCGCCTTCTGGGCGGGCCCGTACGCGGGCGTGCGCGCGGAGAACCGGGGCCGCTACCCGAAGCACCCGTGGCCCGAGGATCCGGCATCGCACCGGCCCACCGGGCTGACGAATCGGCGGCTCGGGGAGCGCTGACCCGCTGCGGGCCCGTGCGGTCCGGCAGTAGGTCCGTAGGGGCTAGCGCTCGTACGTGTGCTCCGGGCCGGGGAACGACCCCGAACGCACCTGCGCCGCGTAGTCGCGGGCGGCCTCGGTCAGGAGCGCCCCGAGGTGGGCGAACTGCTTGGCGAACCGGGGCGACCACTCGCCCATGCCCGCCATGTCGAGCCAGACGAGCACCTGCCCGTCACACCCGGGGCCGGCGCCGATGCCGATCGTGGGGATCGCCAGGATCTCGGTCACCCGCGCCGCCACCGGCCCGGGCACCATCTCGAGCACGATCGCGATGGCCCCCGCCTCCTGGAGCGCGAGCGCGTCCGCGCACAGCTGCTCCGCCGCCTCGTCGCCGCGACCCTGCACCCGC
Organism: Pseudactinotalea sp. HY160; assembly: GCF_009372055.1. Taxonomy (NCBI): domain Bacteria; kingdom Bacillati; phylum Actinomycetota; class Actinomycetes; order Micrococcales; family Cellulomonadaceae; genus Pseudactinotalea; species Pseudactinotalea sp. HY160. The sequence continues at coordinate 22,569 of NZ_WHMT01000007.1, forward strand.
TTGCCGCCGAGGATGTTCTCGGACTGGGGGGTGAAGCCGAGGTGCCCGACCACGGGGATCCCCGCCTGGGTGAGGGCGAGCACCTGGGCGGCCACGCGTCGTCCTCCCTCGATCTTCACGGCGTGCGCCCCGGCCTCCTTGACCATCCGGATCCCGGACTCGAGGGCGCGGGCGGCGGAGGCCTCGTAGGAGCCGAACGGCAGATCGACCACGACCATCGCCCGCTGCGCGCCCCGGGCGACGGCCCGGGCGGCGGGGACGAGCTCGTCCATGGTCGTCGGCGTCGTGCCCTCGTGTCCGAGGATGTTGTCGCCGTAGGAGTCCCCGACCAGCAGCAGGTCGATCCCGGCGGCGTCGAAGATCCGGGCGGTCGGGGCGTCGTAGGCGGTGAGCATCGTCAGCCGCTCGCCGCGCTCCTTCGCGCCGCGCAGATGGTGCAGGCGCACGCGGGCGGTCCCGCCCACGGGCGGGAGGGCGGAGGCATCGGGCGCCGTCGGCTTGCTCATGGCCCACAGCCTAGTGCGTCGGCTGCGGCGGGAGCCGCCTGGGATAGCGTGGAGCGATAGCATGCCGCCCACGAGGAGCGAGGAACCGATGGACCGTCAAGCCGAACACGTGCTGCGCACGATCTCCGAACGCGACATCCGGTTCATCCGGCTGTGGTTCACCGATGTGCTCGGGGTGCTCAAGTCGGTGGCCATCGCGCCGGCCGAGCTCGAGGGCGCGTTCGCCGAGGGGATCGGCTTCGACGGCTCGGCGATCGAGGGGCTGGCGCGGGTGTCGGAATCGGACATGCTCGCCCGCCCCGACCCGACCACCTTCCAGCTGCTCCCCTGGACCGGTGAGGCCCCCGGCACGGCCCGGATGTTCTGCGACATCCACACCCCCGACGGAGAGCCCGCCGCCTCCGACCCGCGGTACGTGCTGCGCCGCGCGCTCGCGAAGGCCGACGAGGCGGGCTTCACGTTCTTCACCCATCCGGAGATCGAGTTCTACCTGTTCGAGCCGCGGGCCGACTCGAGCGAACCGCTCGTCCCCGTCGACCAGGCCGGCTATTTCGATCACGTGGCCCGGAGCAAGGGGCAGGACTTCCGGCGCACGACGATCGCGATGCTCGAGGACGTGGGCATCCCGGTGGAGTTCTCCCATCACGAGGCCGGGCCCGGGCAGAACGAGATCGACCTGCGCTACGCCGACGCCCTGACGACCTCCGACAACATCATGACGTTCCGGACCGTGGTCAAGCAGGTCTCCCTCGAGCAGGGCTTCGCCGCCACGTTCATGCCGAAGCCGATGTCGGGCCGGCCCGGCTCCGGCATGCACACCCACCTGTCGCTGTTCGAGGGGGAGACGAACGCCTTCCACGATCCGGGCGGCCGGTATCAGCTCTCCGCCACGGCGCGCTCGTTCGTGGCCGGGCTACTCCACCACAGCTCCGAGATCTGCGCGGTCACGAACCAGTTCGTCAACTCCTATAAACGTCTGTGGGGCGGGGCCGAGGCGCCGAACTACCGCTGCTGGGGGCACAACAACCGCTCGGCGCTCGTTCGGATCCCGATGTACAAGCCGGACAAGGCCCGCAGCGCCCGCGTGGAGTACCGGGGCATCGACTCGGCCGCGAACCCGTACCTGGCCTACGCGCTCATCCTGCGCGCCGGCCTCAAGGGGATCGAGGAGGGCTACGAGCTGCCCGAGGAGGCCGAGGACAACGTCTGGGAGCTGACCGACGGGGAGCGGCGCGCGCTCGGCATCGAGCCGCTGCCCGGATCGCTCGAGCAGGCCGCCGACGCCATGGCCGACTCCGAGCTCGTGGCGGACACCCTCGGCGAGCACGTCTTCGCCCACGTGCTCGCGAACAAGCGGCAGGAGTGGCGGGACTATCGTGCCCAGGTCACCGCGTACGAGCTGGCACAGATCGACGTGATCTGACCGGTGCGACCCGCAACCCTCGCCACGCTCATGCGGCGGGCCCAGGTGCGCGATGCCGAGCGCACCGGGCGCTTCCTCGCGAGTGCGGCGGGGGAGGGGCTGCTGCCGACCCTCGAGCGGCTCACCCCGGACCTGGCCCGGCTCGCCGATCCCGATCAGGCCCTCGTCATGCTCGTGCAACTCGCCGAGGAGCTCGGCGCCGACCGGGTCCGAGAGCTGCTCCGGGACCCGGCGGCGGCCTGGCAGCTGCTGCGCCTCCTCGGCGGCTCCCGGGCGCTGGGGGACTGGCTGCTCACCCACCCCGAGCACCTCGACGCCGCCACCGACCCCGGCCCGTTCCCCGGCGCGGGTGCCTATGACGAGCGGCTGGCCGCGGCGGCCGTGTCCGCGAGTGGGGACGACGCCGTCGCGGCCCTGCGCATCGCCTACCGTCGCGAGCTGGTCGCCATCGCCGCCCGCGACCTCGCGAGCGAGGAGCCGGTCGCCGTGCTGCCCGAGGTGGCCGCGGCCCTCGCCGATCTCGCCGGGGCCGCGCTCGAGGGGGCTCTGCTCATCGCCCGCGCCGAGACCCCCGGGGGCGAGCACGTGCGGCTCGCGGTCATCGGGATGGGCAAGACCGGGGGCCGGGAGCTCAACTACCTCTCCGACGTCGACGTCGTCTACGTGGCGGGGTCTGCGGGGGAGGGGTCGAACGAGGGCGAACATTCGACCGAGGAGACCGGGGCGAACGAGGCGGCCACTCGGCTCGCCACGAACCTCGCCTCGGTGTGCACCCGCCCGAACCGGGAGCCGCCGCTGTGGCAGGTCGACGCGAACCTGCGCCCGGAGGGCCGACAGGGTCCGCTCGTGCGCACCGTCGACTCCCACCTGGCGTATTACCGCCGCTGGGCCCAGACCTGGGAGTTCCAGGCGCTGCTCAAGGCGCGGCACGTGGCCGGGGACGCCGACCTGGCCGCGGCCTACCTCGCGGGCATCGGGCCGATGGTGTGGCAGGCGGCGGGCCGGGACCACTTCGTGGAGGACGCCCGGGCGATGCGCCGGCGGGTGGAGGAGCTCGTGCCCGCCGGCGAGGCCGACCGCCAGATCAAGCTGGGGCGCGGCGGCCTGCGGGACATCGAGTTCACCGTGCAGCTGCTCCAGCTGGTCCACGGTCGCCTCGCGGGTGAACTGCGCTCGCCCACGACCCTCGACGCCCTCGCCGCGCTGTCCGCGGGCGGCTACGTCGGGCGGGACGCCGCGGCCGCCATGGCTGATCAGTACCGGTTCCTGCGGGTGCTCGAGCACCGGATCCAGCTGTGGCGGCTGCAGCGCACCCACCTCATGCCCACCTCCGCCGCGGCGCTGCGCCGGCTCGCGCGGGCCGTCGGCGCACGCGACGGGGACGAGCTGCTCGCCCGCTGGCGTTCGACCCGCCGGCAGGTGCGCCGCCTGCACGAGGAGCTCTTCTACCGTCCGCTCCTGCCCGCCACCGCGCAGCTCTCGCCCGCGGACGTCGCCCTCGAGCCCGAGACCGCGGTCGTGCGCCTCACCGCGCTCGGGTACACGGACGCCCGGGGGGCGCTGCGCCACATCGGTGCGCTGACCGAGGGGGTCTCGCGGCGGGCGGCGATCCAGCGCCAGCTCCTGCCGGTGCTGCTCGGCTGGTTCGCCGACGGGGCGGATCCGGACGGCGGTCTGCTCGCCTTCCGCAAGCTCTCCGACGTGCTCGGCACCACCCATTGGTACCTTCGACTGCTGCGGGATTCGGGGGTGGCGGCCGAACGCTTGGCCCAGTTGCTGTCGGAGTCGGTGTACCTGGCCGATCTGCTGCTGCGCTCGCCGGAGTCGGTGGCGTGGCTCGACCGGGCCGAGGAGCTGCGCCCGCGCTCCGCCGAGCAGCTGCGCACGCGGATCGAGAGCCTCGTCTCCCGCCGCAGCAGCGCCGCCGACGCCGCCCAGGCGGTCCGGTTCGTGCGCCGACGCGAGCTCACCCGCACGGCGATGGCCGATGTGCTCGCAGACGTCGACGTGGAATCGACCCTCGTCATCTCCGACATCGCCGACGTCGCCCTCGCCGGCTGCCTCGACCTGGCCCGAGCCGAGGCCACCGCGGAGGCCGGTCTCGATGCGGATCCGGCGGAGTTCCTCGTGGTCGCGATGGGACGCCTCGGCGGGCGGGAGATCGGGTACGCCTCCGACGCCGATGTGCTCTTCGCCTTTCGGGAACTGGGGACCGCGGGCGGGGAGGAGACCCAGGCCTGGGCCACCGGGGTGGCGACCCGGCTGCGCCGGTTCCTCGGCGACGCCGGGCGCGAGCCGGCGCTCGAGGTCGACGTCGACCTGCGCCCCGAGGGCCGGAACGGCCCGATCGTGCGATCGCTCGCCGCCTTCGAACAGTACTACCGGCGCTGGGTGCAGCCGTGGGAGCGCCAGGCTCTCCTGCGCGCCCGCTATGCGGCCGGGTCGGTGGCCCTGAACGAGGAGTTCACCGCCCTCATCGATCCACTGCGCTACGGGCCGCCACCGGAGCCGGGTGGGCTGCGGGAACTGCGCCGCATCAAGGCGCGGGTCGAGGCGGAGCGCCTCCCACGGGGGGTGCCCACGACCCACCACCTCAAGCTGGGCCGTGGCGGGCTCGCGGATGTCGAATGGACGGCGCAGCTGCTCGCCCTCCAGCACGCCCACGACGTGCCCGCGCTCCGCCACACCGGCACCCGGGAGGTGCTCCGCGCGGCCGGGGAGGCGGGGCTGATCGGACCGGACGACGCGGCCGACCTGATCGAGGCCTGGACGCTCGCGAGCCGGATCCGGAACGCGATCGTGCTCGGCAGCGGCCGCACGAGCGGGGTCAAGGTCGACGTGTTCCCCCGGGACCGCGCCGAGGCGGGCAAGGTGGCCCGGCTGCTCGGCTATCGGGCCGGGCTCGCCGCCGACTTCGAGCAGGACTGGTTCCGCGTGGCCCGCCACGCCCGCACGGTCGTCGAACGGGTCTTCTACGGCGGCTGAGTCGCCCGAATGAATCGCCCAGGGGAATCGGGGACGACCGAACGGCCCCGCCCTCCTGCCGGAGGTGCGGGGCCGTTCGGGGTGCTGCGGGGCCGGCTGCGTCAGGGGATGAGCAGGCCGGTGGAGGTGGGCAGCCACAGCGAGAGCTGGGGCACGAACACCACGAGGAAGAGCATCGCGATGATCGCGAGCAGGAACGGCCACAGCTGCTTGATCACCGGTTCGATCCGCAACCGGGCCACGCGTGCCCCGACGAAGAGCACATTGCCCACCGGCGGGGTGATCACCCCGACCGACAGGTTCATCACGACCATCGCACCGAAGTGCACCGGGTCGACTCCGAGCTCGAGCGCGATGGGCAGGAAGATCGGCACGAAGATGAGGATCGCCGGCGTCGGGTCCATGAAGGTTCCGACGATGAGCAGGATGACCATCATGATGAGCAGCACGACGACCTTGCTGTCCGTGGCCCCGAGGATCGTGTCGGAGATGACGTCCGGGATCCGCGCGAAGGACATGACGAAGGACAGCGCGGTCGAGACCGCCACGAGCAGCATGACGATGGCGGTCGTGCGGCCGGCGTCGATGAGGATGCCCGGCAGTTCCCGGAACTTGATCGAGCGGTAGATCGCCGAGAGCACGAGGCAGTAGACGACGGCGATCGATGCCGACTCGGTGGCGGTGAAGTAGCCGAAGATGATGCCCCCGACCACGACGATGATCATGAGCATCGAGGGCACGGCGCGCCAGAACACGAGCATCGCCTGGGCGAAGGTCACCCGATCGGTGGACTTGAGCTTGCCCTTCTGGCGGCGCGCGTACAGGTACACGATGACCATGCAGGCCAGGGCCCACAGGATGCCCGGGAAGACCCCGGCCATGAACAGCGCCGCGATCGACGTGCTCGAGACGAGCGAGTAGACGATGAACGTGTTCGAGGGCGGGATGAGCATCCCCGACGGCGCCGAGGCAACGTTCACCGCGGCGGAGAACGGCTTCTTGTATCCCTCGGCGGACATTCGCGGGTTCATGACCGTGCCGACCGCCGCGGCGGCGGCCACCGCGGCCCCCGAGACCGCGCCGAACATGGCGTTGGCCACGACGTTCGTCTGCGCGAGCGAGGCGGGCATGCGGCCGGTGACGACCTTCGCGGCGTCGACGAGCCGGCCCGCGATGCCGCCGTTGTTCATGATGACGCCCGCGAGCACGAACAGCGGGATCGCCAGCAGCGGGAAGGAGTTGATCCCGGTGAACATGCGCTGGGAGGTGACGAGGACCGCCTCCTGCATCCCGAGCAGGGGCACGGCGGCGATGAACGAGACGGCGCCGATGACGACCGCGATGGGCACCGAGAGCACGATGCCGATGATGATGCCGAAGAGCAGGATGAGTCCGGCGAGCGTTGCGGGATCCATTGTCAGCCCTCCCTGGTCTGGTCGATTGCCTCAGGCGACCGGTGCGACTGGGTCGATTCCGGCAGCAGCTCACTGCTCGCCGAGTACTTGCTCAGCTGCACCTCGGGGTCGTCCTCCGACTCGACGTCGGGATAGGGGGAGACGTCGCCCCGGACGAGCCCCCTGAGGTAGAAGATCGAGTAGAACGCCATGAGGAGTCCGGAGACCGGGAGCGCGAGGTACATCTGCCCGAACGTGAACGGCAGCGCGCTGAGCTCCTGGGTCCAGGCGTTCTGCGAGGCCCGCCAGCCGCCCCAGACGAGCACGATGAGCGCGAAGGCGAGCACGATGAGCTGCACGACGATCGCGATGATCTGCTCGGTCCGCGGCGGGAAGCGCCGCACGATCACCTCGACGGCGATGTGCCCGCGTTCCCCGAAGAGGAACGCGGAGGCGAACAGGCCGAGCCAGACGAAGGTCTGTCGGGCTCCCTCATCGGTCCAGGTGGCCGGGCTGCTCAGCACCTGTCGGCTGAACACCTGCCACACGACGATGAGTACGAGGAGTGCGAAGAGGACGACGGTGATCCAGTAGAGGGTCCTGTCCAGGCCCTTCTTGATCGATTCCATGGTGCTCCTCCCTTCTTGAATGTCCGGCTCGGCCCGTTCGGTCACTGGCCTTCGCGGGCGTTGTCGTAGAGGGCCTGCTGGTTGTCGGTCTTGATGAACTCCTCGGCGACGGCGGCCAGGGCGTCGGAGAAGGCGGCGTCGTCGACCTCGGTGAACGTGGCCCCGCCGGCGGTCGCGCCGTCGATGGCGTCCTGGGTGGCCTGCGTCCACAGCTCGGTGTGCTCGGCCCAGGCGGCGGCCCAGCCCTCGTCGAAGGCGGCGCGGTCCTCATCGGACATGCTCTCGAGCTTGTCCGTGTTGATGATGACGTAGTCGAGGCCGACGACGTGGTTCGTGTACGAGAAGTACGGGGCGACCTCGAAGTGCTTCTGGGTGAAGTAGGAGACCTCGTTGTTCTCGGCGGCGTCCACGACCCCGGACTGCAGGCCCGTGTAGAGCTCGCCGTAGGCCATCGGCGTGGCGGCGGCGCCGAGCGCCTCGGCGATCGCGACGTTCAGGTCGGACTCCTGCACGCGCATCTTCTTGCCGGCCAGGTCGGCCGGGCTCTCGACGGCGCCGAAGGTCGTGTAGACGCTGCGGCTGCCCTGGGTCAGGCCGCCGATGACGGTGAGGTTGTTCGACTCCTCGAGGGAGGCGAACAGCTCGCTCGTCAGCTCGCCCGGGTTGTTGATCACCTGCATCTGGTGGTCGATGTCGGTGAAGACCTTGGGCAGGTTGTAGGCGGTGAAGTCGGCGTTGAGGTTCTCGAGCTGGGCGCCCGAGACGACCGCCATGTCGACGCTGCCGTCGGAGACGAGCTGGAGGGCCTCGGCCTGGGCGCCGAGCGTCTCGTTCGGGAAGACGTCGATTCCCCAGCGGCCGTCGGTGCTCTCCTCGAGGGCCTGACCGAAGTTGTCGAGGGCGATGTAGGAGGGGTGCTCCTCGGTCTGGTTGAGCGCGAGGCGCATGGTCGAGCCGGAGCCGTCGCCGCCGTCGCTGCTGCCACCGCCGCTGCACGCTCCGAGCAGGAGGCCCGCGGACGCGATGCCGGCGACGAGGATCGGAGTCTTCTTCATACGCATGGTGCGTTCCGTTCGTAGAGTTGGGGAGCAAGCCCAGTGCGGGGGAGTGTGACCGCATTGTCCTGGGATCGCCGTCAGATGAGCGGGCCGGTCGGGAGGCAACCACCGCCGACCCTGCTGACTAGGATTCAGCCAGATCGACGGGCTCGGTCGCTAACGGTTGCCAGGGGTTGCCACGGGCGTGCGGTCCGCGGAGATCTGGGCGGCGAGGTGCCCGGCGCCGTACCCGTTGTCGATGTTGACCACGGCGACCCCGGGCGCGCAGGCGTTGAGCATCGTGAGCAGCGGGGCGAGCCCGGCGAAGGCCGCACCGTAGCCGACGGAGGTGGGCACGGCGATGACCGGTGCGCTCACGAGGCCCGCGACGACACCCGGCAGGGCGCCGTCCATACCCGCGGCCACGACGATCGCCGAGGCCTCGCGCAGCCGATCGACCTGGGCGAGGAGGCGGTGCAGGCCCGCCACGCCGACGTCGGCCAGGAGGGAGGCCTCCCGCCCGAGGTGGCGGGCGGTCAGCTGCGCCTCGAGCGCCACCGGCACGTCGGAGGTGCCGGCGCTGAGCACGAGCACGGAGCCCCCGGTGGGCGCGGGCGGCCGCGCGGGCCACGCCACGAGGCGGGCCTGCTCGTGGTGGGCGGCCTCCGGGAGCGCGGCGCGGATCGCCTCGACCTGCTCGGGTCGCACCCGCGTGAACAGGGTCGGGGTGCCGGCAGCCGCGACCCTGGCCGCGACGAGGGCGACCTGCTCGGTCGACTTGGGCTCGCACAGCACGGCCTCGGGGTAGCCGCGCCGGCGGCCGCGCTCGAGATCGAGACGGACCTGCTCGAACTCCGGTCCCGGGGCCCACTCCGGTGTCGGCCGATCAGGCACGGGTGGCCCCGAGCACGAGCGGCAGGGTGAACGCGCCGGACTGGATGCCGCGCAGGTCGAGGGCCGCGAAGGTGAACCCGGCGGCCGTGACGAGGGCGTGGATGGCCTCGTGCTGCCGGGCCGCGGCGGGGATCTCGGCGATGGGCACCTCGATGCGGGCGATCTCGCCGTGGTGACGAACCCGACAGTCGGTGAACCCGAGCCGGCGCAGCCCGCCCTCCGCCTCGTCGATCTGGCGCAGCTTCTCCGGAGTCACCTCCTGGAAGTGCGGGATGCGGGAGGCGAGGCACGGCGCGGCGGGCTTGTCGGCGACCGGGACGCCGAGCTGCCGGGCCGCCTGCCGCACCATGAGCTTGGTCATGCCGGCCGCGGACATCGGCCGCAGCACCCGGTGGTCGACCGCGGCCTGCGCGCCGGGGCGGTCGGGGCGGCGGGCGTCGTCGGCGTTCTCGCCGTAGGCGATGGCCGCGAGCCCGAGCTCGTCCACGAGTTCGTCGGAGATCCGGGTGAACAGCTCGTCCTTGCAGTGGAAGCAGCGGTCCGGGCCGTTCGCCCGGTACGACTCGTTCTCGCCCTCGTGGGTGCGGATCTCGACGACCCGGGCGCCGATCTCGCGGGCCGTCGCGTGGGCTCGCTCACGCTCGTCGGTGGCCAGGCTCGGGGAGACGCCGAGGATCGCGACCACCTGGTCGGCCCCGAGCTCCGCGACCGCGAGGGCCAGCAGTGTGGCCGAATCGACGCCGCCGGAGTAGGCCACCCCGAGCGGGGCGTGACCGCGGAGCTCGGCTCGCGCTCGGGCGAGGGCGCCGGTCAGGGCCTCGGGGGTCGGTTCGGTTCGCGGTGTCATCGGTAGCCTCCAGCTCGAGCGGCGCGGCCGGGGCCGGACTCGGGGCGGACGCGCCGGGATTCGATGGCCATCCTGCTCGGCGCTCGGACGGCCTCACCACATGTTGCCACTGGTTGCCGTTGACCCTAGCGTGTGCGCCATGGACTCCGGGAACGAGATCGTCGGGCGGGCAGTGACCATCTACGACGTCGCCACGGCCGCGGGCGTGGCCCCGTCGACGGTCTCGCGGGCGCTGGCACGGCCGGGCCGCGTGAGCGCCGTCACGGCCGCGAAGGTGCGCCGGGCGGCGGCCGAACTGGGCTATCAGCGCTCGTCCGCCGCGCCGACGCTTCCGCACGCCCCCTCCCGCCGGCTTGCGATGCTCGTCGCCGACATCGCCAATCCCGTGTTCGTCGAGGTGATCCGCGGGGCCGAGGCGGCCGCGGAGGCCGCCGACCATTCGCTCGTGCTCATCGACACCCGCGAGAGCAGCGTGCGCGAGCGGTTGGTCGAGCCGCTGCTGCCGATGCTCGACGGGCTCCTGCTCACCAGTCCGCGACTGTCGGACTCGGGAATCCGGATGCTCGCCAAGCAGCGCCCGGTCGTGGTGCTCAACCGGATCGTCCAGGGCCTGCCGTCGGTGCTCACGGATTCGGCGCGGGGGGCCCGGCGCGCGGTCGAGCACCTCGGTGCGCTCGGGCACGAGGAGGTGACCTACCTCGCTGGACCGGAGGCGTCGTGGACCGACGGTGTGCGCTGGCGGAGCATCCAGGAGGCGGGGATGGAGTTGTTCCTGCGCACGAGGCGGATCGGGCCGCAGGAGCCGACCATCCAGGGCGGGCTACGCGCCGCGCGTCGCTGGGCCGCGCAGCCGACCACCGCCGTCGTGGCCTTCAACGACGTCATGGCGATCGGCTTCATCCAGGGGCTGCGGGCCCTGGGCATCGAGGTCCCGGGGGAGGTGAGCGTCGTCGGATTCGACAATTCCCAGGTCGGGTCGCTCACCACCCCCGCGCTCACCTCGGTGGCCTCCCCGCTGCGATCCCAGGGGGCGACCGCCACCCGCAACCTGCTCGCGATCATCGGGGGCGCCCGGCCGACGTCCGAACCGGTGCTGCTGCCCGTCAAGCTCGTGCCGCGGGCATCGACCGGCAAGGCCCGCCCCGGCCGGCTCGTCTTCCGCTAGGGCCGGCGCTGGTCGGCCGGCGTGGGTCGGCCGGCGCGGGTCACATGGACCGGCTTGCGTGCCGCCGCCCGGTCGCCTTGAGCACGATCGCCCCGAGCGCGGCGGCGAGCACGGAGCCGAGGATGACCCCGATGCGGGCGTGCTCGCCCTCGACGGCGGTGGGATCGAACGACAGCTGCGCGATGAGCAGCGAGACCGTGAACCCGACGCCCGCGAGCAGCGTCATGCCCGGCAGATCGCGCAGCCTCAGTCCGTCGCCGAGGAGGAGCGGGGTGAACGCGACGAGCAGGGCCGTCCCGCCCCAGATCCCGATGAACTTGCCGAGCGGGAGTGCGAGGGTGACGCCCACCGACACGGGATCGGTCAGTACGGAGCCCAGCCCCCCGGCGTCCACGATGTTGATCCCCGCGGCGAAGAAGGCGAAGATCGGCAGCACGAAGCCCGCGGAGATCCAGTCGATCCGGCTCGCGAACCGGTCGACGAGCGGCATCGCCTCCTGCGGGCGGGTCGTGGCCGGCACGACGAGGCCCAGCAGCACGCCCGCGACCGTGGCGTGCACACCGGCGGCGTGCATGAGCGCCCACGCGAGCACCGCGAGGGGAACGAGGACCCACCAGTGCACGATCCGGGCCCGCAGCAGCAGGGCGAAGACCGCGATGGTCGCGAGCGAGGCGAGCAGCAGCAGGATGCTCACGTGGTCGGTGAAGGCCACGGCGATGATCGTGATGCCGAGCAGGTCGTCGACCACCGCCAGGGTGAGCAGGAAGGTGCGCAACGCCGGTGGGAAGGAGCGCCCGAAGATGCCGAGCAGCGCGACCGCGAAGGCGATGTCGGTGGCGACCGGGATCGCCCAGCCCTGCCACACCTCGGCGCCGCTGACCCACTGGACGAGCAGATACACGGCGGCGGGGCCGAGCATCCCGCAGACGGCGGCGATGACCGGCACCGCGGCCCTGCGCAGGTTGTGGAGCGAGCCGTTGACGAATTCGTTCTTGAGCTCCAGGCCCACCACGAAGAAGAAGAGGGCGAGCAGGCCGTCCGCCGCCCACGTGGACAGCGAGAGCGACAGTCCCAGCGACTCCGGCCCGATCGTCACCGCCGACAGCGCGGCGTAGGTCTCGCGCCAGGGGGAGTTGGCCCACGCGAGTGCCACGACGGCGCCGCCCAGGAGGACCATGCCTGCGAAGGTCTCGGAGCCGAGTTTGCGGCGGTAGCCGGCGAGGGGGCCGCGAGGTGCAGGGGTGGTCGTCACGAGGGGTGCTTCTTTCGTCGTCGGGGCCGGCGGCGCGCGGCCATGTCACGGTACCCGGTCACCGGACCGCCACCGGGCTCTCACCCGGTCCGGGGCGCTCAGCCCTCGTAGCGTTCGTGGTCGGCGCGGGCCAGCAGCTTCTCGCGCGTGGCCCACAGGCCGGCCGACGGGGTGGAGATGTAGAAGACCTCCTCGCCGTCCGGCATGGTGTTCCAGCCGTCCTTCATGACCGCCGGATCGTAGCGCCGCAGCGCCTCGTTCACGTCGAGGTAGCGGTAGCCGACCGACTCGATCTCCTCCCGGCCGAGGTGGCCGGGGGCGTACGTGATCGTGAACCGGCCCTCGCTCGACCCGTGCACGAGGTGGGCCGTGCCGTGGGGGATGTCCTGCATGTCCGCCTCGGTCCGGTACAGCTCGACCGCCTCCGCCTGGGAGATGTAGCCGTATTTGCGCACGAGGTCGTCGACCTCCGGCTGCTCACCGAACCGCTCGACCCCGGGTGCGATGACCACGAGCTCGCCGCCGTCGGCCAGCGCCATCCGCGTGCGGTACACCGCCTTGTTCGCGACCCAGGTCGCGCGGAACTCGTCGGCCTGCATGACCGCGACGATCTTGTGGGCGGGCTCGTCGAAGATCGTGAAGTTCTGGTCCCGGGAGGCGCGCGCGGCGTCGTAATAGGTCTCGAGGTCGTCGCCGACGTAGACGCCGGTGTGGGCCAGGCGGCCCTCGTCGTCGTAGTCCATGACCACCTGCAGGTACACGTCCGGCAGGTCGGCGAGGAAGTGCTCCTCGGCGTAGTTGAAGCAGGCCCGCACCGGGGTGAGGAGGTTGCCGAGGTTGTTCTCGATCCCGTACACGGCCGAGGCCATGTGGGAGGAGCCGAGCAGGCGCTTGCCGCCGAGTCCGATGAAGTAGTTCTTGTTGTGGTTGGCGAACCCGAGCACCTCGTGGGGCACGACGTGGCCGACGTTGACGATCAGATCCCACTGCTCGGTCATGAGCATCGTGTTCAGGTCGATCGGCATCTCCCAGTCGACCGCGCCGCCGGTCTGCTCCCGCACGAATTCGGCGGGCACCGTGCCGACGTGGGTCACGCCGTTCTTCCAGTCGTGGGCGTGGATGCGCTCCTCGGGGATCGACCCGAACATCCACTCGTTGTCGGCGCGGGTGTGGGGAACGTGCTGACCGAGCGTGGGGATGACGTGCACCTCGGCCCCGGAATCCGTGAGCCGGTGATAGAGGTACTCGGTCATCCAGCCCGTGCCGGAGTGGGCGCGGGTGAGGTCGGGCGGCAGCAGCAGCACCCGGCGGTACTCGACGATGCCCAGCCGCTCGGCGGCCTCGTCGAGCAGGCGATCACACAGACTCTCGATCTCGGGCCGGGAGATGAACCGGGCCTCGTGCTTGAACCACGTCATGGCTCCCACCGTAGACGCCGGCCCGGGGTGCACGGGAGCGAACGCGGCCGCGGCCGGTCGCCGGGGGCGCGGATCCGAACGATGACGCCGCTGCCGCCGTGGCAAGCGATGGCAACCTGTTGCCGTGGTCGCCGGCCGATCAGCACGATGTTGGGCATGCCTGCACCTGCACCGCTCACGGTCCACCCCGACCGCCTGCTCCCGGCCGACCCGACCGTCCGGGGGATCGCCCGGAGCCTGTACGAGCATACGAAGAGCCTGCCGATCATCTCCCCGCACTCTCACGTGCCCGCCGACTGGCTCTCCACGAACGAGCCCTTCGCCGACCCCACCCACCTGCTGCTCCAGCCCGACCACTACGCGCTGCGCCTCCTGCACGCGAACGGGGCGGACCTATCGGATCTCGGGCGGGGACCGGGCGGGTTCGCCCCGCTGGCGGAGGAGGCCGCCCGGCGGGCCTGGCGGATCCTCTGCGAGAACTATCACGTCTTCCGCGGCACGCCCGTGAAGTACTGGTTCGACACCACCTTCGCCGAGGTGTTCGGGGTGAGCCGGGCGCCGAGCGCGCAGACCGCCGATGCCCTCTACGACGAGATCGCCGCGGCCCTGACGACCCCCGAGTTCCGCCCGCGCGCGCTCTTCGAGCGCTTCGGCATGAGCGTGCTGGCCACGACGGACGACCCGCTCGACGACCTGAGCGCGCACGCGGCGCTCGCCGCCGACGGCACGTTCACCGGGCGGGTGCTGCCCACATTCCGGCCCGACCGGTTCCTCGAGCCGGCCCGCGCCGACTGGCCCGACCTCGTGCGCCGGCTCGGCGAGGTGAGCGGCGTCGACACCGGTGACTACCGCGGCTACGTCGCGGCCCTGGAGAACCGCCGCGCCTATTTCAAGGCCCACGGCGCCGTCTCCAGCGACCACTCTCACGCCGACGCGGGCACCGAGCCCCTCGAAGGCGGCGAGGCCGCGGTGATCTACGCCGCCGCCCTCGCGGGGGAGGCGACCCCCGCCCAGGCGACGGCGTTCCGCCGGCACATGGTCCACGAGATGGCCCGGATGGCCACCGAGGACGGCCTGGTCATGACGCTGCACCCGGCGGTGCGGCGCAACCACGCCCCCCGCACCTTCGCCGAGTACGGCCCCGATACGGGCGCCGACATCCCTACGAGCGTCGAGTTCACCCACTCCCTGCAGCCGCTGCTCGGGCGGTTCGGCAATCACCCCGACTTCACCCTCGTCGTCTTCACGATCGACGAGACGGTCTACTCCCGCGAGCTCGCCCCGATGGCCGGGTTCTACCGCTCGATGCACGTGGGCGTGCCGTGGTGGTTCCTCGACGCGCCGGACGCGATCCGGCGGTTCCGCGGTGCGGTGACCGAGACGGCCGGGTTCTACCGCACGTCGGGTTTCATCGACGACACCCGGGCGTTCCTCTCGATCCCGACCCGGCACGACATGGCCCGCCGGCTCGACGCCGGATATCTCGCCGGGCTCGTCGCCGAGCACCGGCTGAGCGAGGACGAGGCACACGCCGTCGCCCTCGACCTGGTCACGACCATCCCCGCGAAGGTGTTCAAGCTATGAAGAGACTCGCCCGCGACGTGTCGCACGAGCCCGCCCCCGTCCGCATCGTCCACCTGGGACTCGGGAACTTCTTCCGCGCCCATCAGGCGTGGTACACCGGCCGGGCGCCGGACGCCTCCGAGTGGGGCATCGCCGCGTTCACCGGTCGCCGCCCCGACGGGGCGCGCGTGCTCGCCCCCCAGGACGGCCTCTACACCCTCATCACCCGCGGTCCCGTTGAGGACTCGTTCGAGGTGGTCGACTCCGTCAGCGCCGTGCACACGGCGAGCGACCACGCCGCGCTGCTCGACTACTTCCGGGATCCGGAGGTCGCGCTCGTGACCATGACGGTGACCGAGGCCGGCTACCTGCACCGCGGCGGCGCGCTCGTGCTCGACGACGAGCAGGTCGTCGCCGACCTCGCGGCGCTCCGGGCCGATCCCTGCCGCGCCGTGGTCACGGTGCCGGGGAAGCTCGTGGCCGGGCTGCTCGCCCGCCAGGTCGCCGGCGCCGGACCGATCACGCTGCTGCCGTGCGACAACCTGCCCGGGAACGGCGAGGTCGTCGAGCGGGTCGTGCGGGACTTCGCGGCCGCCGCCGACGGCGATCTGCTCGAGTGGATCGACGAGCACGTCGACTTCGCCTCGTCGATGGTCGACCGCATCACCCCCGCCGCCTCGGCCGAGGACGAGCGGACCGTGCGCGAGCACCTCGGGATGGAGGACGCGAGCCCGGTGCGCACGGAGCCGTTCAGCGAATGGGTCATGTCGGGCGCGTTCCCCGCCGGCCGGCCCCGCTGGGAGGACGCGGGGGCGAGCATCGTCGCCGACGTCGTCCCCTACGAGCAGCGCAAGCTGCTGCTGCTCAACGGCTCGCACTCGCTGCTCGCCTACAGCGGCCCGCTCCTCGGCCACGAGACCGTGGACGAGGCGATCGCCGATCCACGCTGTCGCGCATGGGTGAACGAGCTCTGGGACGACGCGACCGCCACCGTGCCGCTGCCGGTCGCCGAGGTGGCCGCCTACCGGAGCGCGCTGCTCGAACGGTTCGACAATCCCCGGATGGGCGACGCGCTCGCCCGCATCGCCATGGACGGCTCACAGAAGATCCCGGTCCGGATCGTGCCCGTGGTGCGCACCGAGCGGGGTGCCGGCCGGATGCCGGCGGGCGCCGCCCGGGCGCTGGCCGCATGGATCGCGCACCTGCGCGGCCACGGCACCCCGGTGACGGACGTCGAGGGGGCAAGCTGGCAGGAGAGCGCCGCGGGGGAGGCGGGCGCCGCGGTCACGGCCGTGCTCGAGCGGCTCGGGATCGGCGGCGACGCGGACCTCGAGGAACTCGTGGGGCGGTACCTGGCGGAGTTCGAGCAGAACCGCCGCGCCTGACGCACGGCGGTCGGGGCCTCCCAGTGGACCTGGGAGGCCCCGACCCCGTGACGCGGGGTCGGGACGACCCGGGTCCCGGCCGCTGGGGGAGCGGGGAGGGACCTACAGGTCGAAGTACATCTCGTACTCGTAGGGGTGCGGGCGCACGCGGATCGGGTCGACCTCGTGGGTGCGCTTGTAGTCGACCCACGTCTCGATGAGGTCGGGGGTGAACACGCCCCCCTCGGTCAGGTAGTCATGGTCCGCCTCGAGGGCCTCGAGCACCTCGGGCAGCGACGCCGGCACCTGCTCGATCTGGGCGTGCTCGGCCGGGGGGAGCTCGTAGAGGTCCTTGTCGATCGGCTCGGGCGGCTCGATGCGGTTGCGGATCCCGTCGATCCCGGCCATGAGCATCGCCGAGAACGCGAGGTAGGGGTTCGCCGAGGGGTCCGGCACGCGGAACTCCACGCGCTTGGCCTTGGCGGAGGTGCCGGTCACGGGGATGCGGATGCACGCGGAGCGGTTCCGGGCCGAGTACACGAGGTTGACCGGCGCCTCGAACCCCGGCACGAGCCGGTGGTAGGAGTTGACCGACGGGTTCGTGAACGCGAGCAGGCTCGGCGCGTGGGCGAGCAGGCCGCCGATGTACCAGCGGGCCAGGTCCGACAGGCCGCCATAGCCGCGCTCGTCGTAGAACAGCGGCCGGCCGCCCTTCCACAGGCTCTGGTGGCAGTGCATGCCCGAGCCGTTGTCGCCGAAGAGCGGCTTGGGCATGAACGTGGCCGCCTTGCTGTTGTTCCAGGCCACGTTCTTGATCACGTACTTGAACTTCATGAGGTCGTCGGCGCTGCGGCGCAGGGTGTCGAACGTGTAGTTGATCTCCTGCTGCCCGGCCGTGCCGACCTCGTGGTGGGCGCGCTCGACGTTGAGGCCCACCTGCCCGAGCACGCCGACCATCTCGTCACGCAGGTCGGCCATCTGGTCGTTCGGCCCGACCGGGAAGTAGCCGCCCTTGAAGCGGGTCTTGTAGCCGAGGTTGCCGCCGGGCTCCTCCCGGCCGGTGTTCCACGCGGCCTCGGCGGAGTCGATGTGGTAGAAGCTCGACTGCGGCGTGGACTGGTAGCGAATGTCGTCGAAGACGTAGAACTCGGCCTCCGGGCCGAAGAACACCGTGTCGGCGATCCCGGTCGAGGCGAGGTAGGCCTCGGCCTTCGCGGCCACGGTGCGCGGGTCCCGGCTGTAGGGCTCACCGGTGAACGGGTCGACGATCGAGAAGTTCATCACGAGGGTCTTACGGGCGCGGAACGGGTCGACGTAGGCCGTGTCGACGTCCGGCACGAGCTTCATGTCGGATTCGTGGATCGCCTGGAAGCCCCGGATCGAGGAGCCGTCGAACATGAGCCCCTCGGTGAACGCCTCTGCGGCGAAGGCGCCCACCGGCATGTTGAAGTGCTGCATCACCCCCGGCAGGTCACAGAACCGTATGTCCACGAACTCGACGTCGTTCTGCTGGATATACGCGATCGCTTCGTCGGGGCTGGTGAACATCCGCGGCTCCTCGGGGGATGAGTGGGAGGGTGATCTGGTCTGCAATGCCGTCCGCGGTGCTCGCACGCCGCCCGGGCGGGTGGAGGGTGCGTCAGCGGCCGCGCATGCCCTTGCGGTCCGGCCGCGCCTTCATCGGGTCGACGCCCTTGGGAATCGGCAGGCGGGACTGCTGC
This sequence comes from Pseudactinotalea sp. HY160, assembly GCF_009372055.1. Lineage (NCBI taxonomy): Bacteria > Bacillati > Actinomycetota > Actinomycetes > Micrococcales > Cellulomonadaceae > Pseudactinotalea > Pseudactinotalea sp. HY160. Next base: position 40,767 of record NZ_WHMT01000007.1, read on the forward strand.
AGGGCACGCAGGCGCTTCGACACCTCGGCCACCTGCAGTTTCGTCAGCTGGGCCTTCTGCTTCTGCACGGCACGCGCGATCTTCGGCAGCGGCACCTGCCCCTCCCCACGACCGGCCTCGATCTCGATGACCGGCACGTTCGGCACGACGCGCGTGACCCGGCGGGTCTCCTGGGTGAAGAGCTTGCGCACCCGGTGCGAGGGCCCCTCGGACACGAGCACGACGCCGGCGCGGCCCACGGCCCGGAACACCATGTCCTGATGGCGCGGGTCGACGGCGACCGGCTCGGACTCGATGTTCCAGCCCCGGCGGATCGTTCCGAGCGCGGCGGAGACGGCACCCGGCTGCCCCTCGATCCGCCCGTAGGCGTGCCGTTCGGCCTTGCGCCCGAGGATGAGCATCGCGATCGGCAGCGAGATCATGAATCCGAGGATGCCCGCGTAGATCGGGTGGTCGAGCAGGAACCCGACGGCCACGCCGAGGGCGGCCAGGCCGAGGATGATTCCCAGGAGCTTCCAGGTGATCGACGGTTCGGACCGGCGGACGTCCCGGAAGATCTCCCAGACCTGGTGGTACCACCGGCGCTTCTTGACCTTGGGGGCCTTCGGCTCGGTTGCGTTCTTCTTTGCCATGATGTGCACAGCGTACCGGGGAACGGCGACACGATTGCGCCCGGGCGCGGGCGTCGCTGTGGTGGTCGACACGCCCGGGGCGTAATCTCATGTCCCATGGACATCCAGTGCGCGGCGGTCGTCGTCTGCGTGCGCCCGGGGGAGGAGTGGCCCACAGCCGCGGGCGGACGACGCGTGGTCGCCGCGTATCTGCGCTCCCCTGCCGCGGGTGCCGGGCCTGCCGACACTGCCGGCCCTGCCGAGACTGCTGGCAGGGCCGGTCGAGTCGCGGTGTACGACTATCCGGCCGGCGTCTCCCCGGCCGGCGCCGTGGGCGAGATCGCGGACCGGCACCGCGGCGAGGCCGCGGTCGCGGTCATGACGGAGGAGGAGCTCGCCGCGCTCGGCGTCTCGAGCGGCACCGCCCTGGCCGTCGACTCGGAGGGCTTCGTCCGCACCACCGCCTCCTGAGCCCGCGTCGGGTCGACCGGACGGTGTGTCGGGGGAGTTCCTGTGGATAACGGCCACGGCCCGGTTCGATCGGATTCGATGGTGCCATGTCCGGATCGGCCCCGTTCCCGCTTCCCGCCGCCGCGGCGGCGGACCTTCGCGTGCTGGGGCCGCTGGGCTTCGGCATCGGTGGCACGCTGTGGTCGGCGGCCCTTCCGGGCGGGGAGCGGGTCGCCGTCCGGCACGTCGCGCCGCCCGAGTCCGGCCGGCTGCGTTCCCGCGAGCGGTTCGAGGCCCTGACCGAGGTGAGCAGCGCCCACATCGCCCGGGTGCGGGAGGTGCGCCCGGTCGAGGGCGGCCTGCTCGTCGTCTCCGATCTGGTGCCCGGGCCCACGCTGGCGACCGTGCGGGCCGGAACGGCGGGCCTGAGCAGGCCCGAGTGCTGGCGCCTGCTCGTGGACCTGTGCGAGGGCCTGGCGGCCCTGCACGCGCGCGGACTCATCCACGGTGACGTGGCCCCGGCGAACATCGTGCTGTGCCCGACGATGGGCGACGGCCGGGTGCGCGAGGCACCGGAGGTTCGCGGGGTCGACGAGGGGAACGAGGGGCACGAGGGGCACGAGGGGCACGGTGGCCATCGGGGAACGCGCCCGGTGCTGGTCGACCTCGGCGGCTCCGGCGACTGGGAGGACGGAACGGCCGGATTCCGTGCGCCGGAACTGCGCACGGGCGCGCCCGCGGGTGCGGCGGCCGACGTCTGGTCCGCCGCGACGGTGGCCCTGTGGGCGGTGGCGGAGCACGAGCGTGCCCGGCTGAGCGCGGAGCTCGCGGCAGCGCTGGCCGCCGAGCCCGCCGCCCGGCCCACGGCGCGGGCGCTGCTCGACACCGGCCGAACCGTGGCGGAGGAGACGATCGAGATCCCGGACCCGGCCGGCCTGGCCCGGGCACGTCTGCGGGAGCAGGCCCAGCGAGATCCCACCCGGCTCGCCCGCGGCCACCGTGCCCGCCGTGCCCACCGTCCCCGCCGTGCCCCCAGCACCCGTCCCATTCGCCGTGCCGATCGGCACCGCCGACGACCCCGGCGCGACCCGGCCCGCAGCCCTGAGCGACCCCAGCTGCCCCACCTACCCCACCGGCGCGACCGGCAGGACCGCCAGGACGAGTACCACCGACGCCGGATCGTCCGGCTCGCGCGGGTCGTGGCGATCGCGGTCACGGCGGTCGCCGTCGCCCTCGGGGCGGGAACCATCGCCGGCGGCCCCGAACGGGCGCCCACCGGTTCCCAGGTGGGCCGGAGCGACGCCCCCGCGTCCACGGTCGGGCCGGCGGACGCCGTCCGTGCGCTCACACGACTACGAGACGCCGCCCTGAACGACGGCGACGGCCCGGCGCTACTCCGGCTCGCCGCGCCGGGCTCGCCCGCGGAACGGGGCGACGCCGCCCTGGCGGAGGCGTTGAGGCGGCGCCACCCGCTCGATCTGGAGACCCGGACGGAGGTCGTCGCGGTCGGCGGTTCGGCCGCGGCTCCACGGGTCCGAGTCCTGCTTAGTCAGGAGAAGCACGAGCGGGTCGACGCGGCGGGCCGCACCTGGCAGGTGGCGGGCAGCGGGGCGAGGTGCGTCGAGCTGGAACTGTCCACGTCGGCGGGCCGCTGGCGGGTGTGGGAGGTGGAGGCCTGCGGAATCGGCTGAGGGTCAGCGGCGCATGACGGCGCGGGCGGCGGAGTCCACCTCCGGATGGACGAAGGAGTAGCCCAGCTCGGTCAGCACGTGCGGCACGGCGCGTTGGGAGCGGAGGATCTCCTCGCCGAACCCGTCGAGTGCGACCCGCAGGGCCCAGCCCGGCGCCCGGATGAGGGAGGGGCGGTGGGCGGCCCGGGCGAGTGCGGCGATGACGTCGCGGTTGCGGCTCGGGTGGGGCGCGGTGAGATTGACGGGGCCGACGTGATCGCTCTCGAGCACATGGATCACGGCGCCGACCCAGTCGTCGACGTGGATCCAGGCCCACCACTGCGTGCCCGGGCCGAGGGGGCCCGCCAGTCCCAGCTTGATGAGCGGGAAGAGCGGGCCCATGGCGCCGCCGTGGGGGCTGAGCACGATGCCCGTGCGGAGCGTGACCACCTCGGCCCCGGCCTCCCGCGCCGGCCCGGCCGCCGCCTCCCAGGCGCGGCACAGGTGGGCCAGTGGCGTGGAGCCGGCGGGCATCGACTCGGTGAGGTCGTGCTCGCCGCCGTCGCCGTACCAGCCGATCGCCCCCGCCTGGAGGTAGCGGATCCGGGAGCCACCGGCCGCCTTTCGGGCGATCGCCCGGGCGAGGGTCGACGTGGGACCGACCCGGGAGTCGAGGAGCAGCCGCTTGCGGGCGCGGGTCCAGCGGCGGTCCGAGACCCCGGCCCCGCCGAGGTTGATCACGGCGCTCACGCCGTCGAGGACTTCCCCGTCGAGGTCGCGGGAGGGGTCCCAGCGGACCTGGCCGGGCGCGGTGGGCTCGCGGCGCACGAGCCGGCGTATCGTCTGCCCGCGCGCGGCGAGCGATCGGGTCAGCGCGGATCCGAGGAGGCCGGAGGCGCCGGCGAGGAGGACGACCATGGTCGCGACCCTATCCGAGGACATGCCGAAGGGGACCCCGCGTGGTGCGGGGTCCCCTTCGAGTCGGTGCGCCGGTGCGCGGAGGGTCAGAGGCCCAGGTCGGCCTCGAACGCGCCCTCTTCGAGCCGGTTCTTGATCGCGGTGAGGAATCGCGCCGCGTCGGCGCCGTCCACGAGCCGGTGGTCGTAGGAGATCGCGAGGTAGACCATGTGGCGGATCGCGATCATGTCGGCGCCGTAGTCGTCGGCGACGACGACGGGCCGCTTGACGATCGTGCCGACACCGAGGATGCCGACCTGCGGCTGCAGCAGGATCGGGGTGTCGAAGAGCGCCCCGCCGCTGCCGGTGTTCGTGATCGTGAACGTGCCGCCGCTCAGCTCGTCCGGTCCGGCCTTGTTCGACCGGGTCCGGGCGGCGAGGTCGCCGATCTTCCGGGCGAACCCACCGATGTTCAGGTCGCCGGCGTCCTTGATCACGGGCACCACGAGGCCGCGCTCGGTGTCGACCGCGATGCCGAGGTTCTCGGAGCCGTGGTAGACGATCTCGTCGCCGTCGATGCTCGCGTTGAGCTTCGGGTAGGCCTTGAGCGCCTCGGTCGCGGCGAGCGTGAAGAACGGCAGGTAGGTGAGCTTGGCGCCCTCCCGGGCCAGGAACTCGTCCTTCGCGCGGGCCCGGAGACGGGCCACGTTGGTCATGTCGACCTCGAGCACGGTGGTGAGCTGCGCGCTCGTCTGCAGCGACTCCACCATCCGGGACGCGACGACCTTACGGAGCCGGGACATGGGCTCGCGGGTGCCGCGCAGCGGCGAGACCGGCTGCTTCGTGCTCGGCTTGGCCGGGGCCGAGGATGCCGCCGGGGCAGCCGCCGACTGGGTCGACCGGGCTGCCTGGGCGGCTTCGGCCGCCTTGCGGGACTCGGCAGCCTCGAGCACGTCCTGCTTGCGGATCCGTCCGCCGACGCCGGTGCCGGTCACCGACGACAGGTCCACGCCGTTGTCCGCGGCGAGCTTGCGCACGAGCGGGGTCACGTAGGACGACGCGGCCACGGCCGCCGGCGCCGGTGTGCTCGGAGCGGCAGCGGACGCGGCAGGAGCCGCGGGTGCCGGAGCGGGAGCCGAGGCGGCGGGTGCGGCGGGCGCCGGAGCCGCCGAGGCGGCAGGTGCTGCGGGTGCCGAGGCGGCCGGCGCGGCACTGGCCGGGGCGGATGGTGCCGACGCGGCGGGGGCCGGGGCTCCGGAGCCGACGTAGGCGAGGGTCGTGCCGACCTCGACGGTCTCGTCCTCCCCGACGACGATCTCCAGCAGGGTGCCCTCGACCGGCGAGGGGACCTCGGTGTCGACCTTGTCGGTCGCCACCTCGAGCAGCGGCTCGTCCAGAGCGACGTCCTCGCCGACGGCCTTGAGCCAGCGCGTCACGGTTCCCTCGGTCACACTCTCACCGAGGGCCGGCATCGTGATGGCCTCACCGCTGCTGCCGCCGCCGGCGGGGGCGGACGGCTCGGCGGGAGCGGATTGTTCGGCGGGAGCGGGGGCCGCTGCCGCGGCGGCGGGCGCCGACGCCGGTGCTGATTGCGGTGCCGGCTCCGGGGCCGAGGGGGAGGCCGGGGCGGACTGCGCGGGCTCGGCGGGAGCGGACTCCGCGCCGGCGCCGGAGCCGTCGCCGATGAGGACCAGGTCGGTCCCGACCTCGACGGTCTCGTCCTCCTCCACGAGGATCTTCTCGATCACGCCGGCGACCGGGGAGGGAACTTCGGTGTCGACCTTGTCGGTCGCGACCTCGAGCAGCGGCTCGTCGACCTCGATGGTGTCACCCACGGACTTCAGCCAACGGGTGACGGTGCCTTCGGTGACGCTCTCGCCGAGGGCCGGCATCTTCACAGACTGTGACATGAGGATGAGTCTCCTTTGCGGACTTCAGTTGTGGGAGTGCAGCGGCTTGCCGGCGAGTGCCAGCGCGGCCTCGCCCAGGGCCTCGTTCTGCGTCGGGTGGGCGTGGATGAGGTTGGCCACGTCTTCGGGGTAGGCCTCCCAGTTGACGATGAGCTGCCCCTCTCCGACCTGCTCACCCATGCGGGTGCCGAGCATGTGGACGCCGACGATCGGGCCGTCCTTGGCGCGGACGAGCTTGACGAAGCCGGTCGTGCCGAGGATGGAGCTCTTGCCGTTGCCGGCGAGGTTGTACTCGACGGTCTCGACCTCGCCGTGGGCCTCCTTGGCCTCGGCCTCGGTCAGGCCGACGGAGGCGACCTCGGGCTCGCAGTAGGTGACGCGGGGGATTCCCGACTCGACGATCGGCATCGGGTTCAGCCCGGCGATGTGCTCGGCCACGAAGATGCCGTGCGCGAATCCGCGGTGGGCGAGCTGCAGGCCCGGAGTGATGTCTCCGACGGCGTAGATGTTGCCGACGCCGGTGTGGAGGTTGTCGTCGGTGAGCACGAAACCGCGCTCCATGCGCAGGCCCTGCGCCTCGTAGCCGAGGTCGGCCGTGGCGGGGCCGCGGCCGACGGCCACGAGCAGCACCTCGGCCTCGAGGGTCGTGCCGTCCTCGAGGCTGACGACGACGCCCTGGTCGTTCTGCTCGACGCCGGCGAAACGGACGCCGGTCGATGCCTTGATGCCGCGCTTGCGGAACGCCCGCTCGAGGCCCTTGCTCAGCGCGATGTCCTCGTTCGGTACGAGGTTCGGCAGCGCCTCGACCACGGTCACCTCGGCGCCGAAGGAGCGCCAGACGCTGGCGAACTCCACCCCGATGACGCCGCCCCCGAGGATGACGGCGCTGCCCGGGACGTAGTCGAGGGTGAGCGCCTGATCCGAGGTGATGACCCGGCCGCCGATCTCCAGGCCCGGCAGCGATCGCGCGTAGGAGCCGGAGGCGAGCACGATGTTCTTGCCCGTGAGGGTGCGGTCGCCGACCTGCACGGTGTTCGGGCCGGTCAGGGTGCCCCAGCCCTGCACGAGCTCCACCTTGCGGGCGGAGACGAGACCGGCGAGGCCCTTGTACAGGCGGGAGACGACCCCGTCCTTATAGCTGTTCACCTTGGGCATGTCGATGCCTTCGAACGTGGCCTGCACGCCGAAGTCGCCGCTCGACTTGGCCGAATCGGCCACTTCCGCCGCATGCAGCAACGCCTTCGTGGGGATACAGCCGCGGTGGAGGCACGTGCCGCCCACCTTGTCGGCTTCCACCAGGGCAACGCTCATTCCGAGCTCGGCTCCCCGAAGGGCCGCGGCATAACCGCCGCTGCCGGCGCCCAGGATGACGAGGTCGTAGGTCTGGCTCACGCTCGCTCCTCAGTTCTCCCGCGGCGATCCGCCGCTCTATGGGATTGTGTCAGACCGGTGCGGTCGAGTGTCGCCGTCCACACCGATGGTCGTTCTGCTCCAGTCCATCTTGTCATCACCGGCACTGGGCCCCCAGCTCTATGGAGTGGCGATCTGGGTGGGATGCGTCACGCGGCCCGGCGGGCCGCATTCTCCAGGAGTGTCAGCAGCGTGCGCACCCCGGCGCCCGTGCCGCCCTCGGCCTCGTAGTGGCGCGGCTTGCCGCTGTTGAACGAGGGGCCCGCGATGTCGAGGTGCGCCCACGGCCGCGAGCCCGTGAACTCCTTGAGGAAGAGGCCGGCCACGAGCATGCCCCCGAACCGCTCACCGATATTGGCCAGGTCGGCCACGGCCGAGTCGAGGGAGGCGCGCAACGCGACCGGCAGCGGCATCGGCCACATCTGCTCGCCGGCGGCATCCGCGGCCGCGATCACGTGCTCGCGGGCGTCGTCGGTGCCCATGACCGCACTCACCTGGTTGCCGAGCGCGACCATCTGCGCACCCGTCAACGTGGCGATGTCGACGACCACGTCCGGATCCTCCTCGCCCGCGGCCACGAGTGCGTCGGCGAGCACGAGGCGGCCCTCGGCGTCGGTGTTGAGCACCTCGACGGTCGTGCCGCCCCGGATGGTGATGACGTCGGAGGGACGCTGGGCCGTTCCCGAGGGCATGTTCTCGGCGAGCGCGAGCCAGCCGGTCACGCGCACACCCACGCCCAGCGCGGCGGCGGCGAGGACGGTGTGCAGCACCGCCGCGGCGCCCGCCATGTCGGACTTCATGGTCTCCATCCCCGCGGCGGGCTTGATCGAGAGCCCGCCCGAGTCGAACGTGATGCCCTTGCCCACGAGCGCGTAGTGTGCGGCCGGCTTGGCGGGGGTGTAGCTCAGCTTGACCAGGCGCGGACCGCGCTGCGACCCCTGGCCGACGCCGACGAGGCCGCCGTAACCACCCGCGCGCAGGTCGTCGCCCGCGACCACGGTCATCTTGATCCCCGTGCCCTTGACGAGGGCGCGCGCACGATCGGCGAAGCTCTCGGGGAACAGCACGTTCGGCGGGGTGTTGACCAGGTCGCGGGTGCCGTGGACGGCGGCGGCGACGACCTGGGCGCGGGCCAGGGCGTCCTTGGTCTGCTTGGGCTTGAGTGGGGTGGCGACCGTCACGTGGCCGAGGGGGAGTGTGCCTTCGGACGACGCCGCGCGGCTCTTCCCGCCCCTCGCCTCGAGCTCGGGGCGCAGCCGGTAGGCGCCGAGGAGGGCGCCCTCGGCGACCGCGCCGAGCTGCTCGGGGGAGTTGGCCGGCAGCGCGAGCACGGCGCCGTCCCTGCCCGGGAGTGCGCGGGTGGCGGCGCCGGCGGCGCGGCGCAGGCTCTCGAGCGAGGGCTCCTCGGCCTCCGCGAGATCGCCGAGGCCGGTGAAGGCCACGAGCCGGGCGGCGACCGGCTCCGGGGCGGGCATTCGGACGACCTCGTCGGCCTTCCCGGTCACCTCGAGCACGTCGATCGCCTGCTCCAGCGCCGCGCGGGCGGCGGGGGCGAACATGCCGGCGTTCACCAGGCGCGCGGTGGTGCCCGCGGCGACCGCCACCACCAGGGCGTCGGCGCTCACTCGAGCCGGATCCTTCGAAGTCACATCGATGTTGGTCACCGGGTCATCCTAGGCGAGTCCACTAGGATCATCGGTTGTGCCGTTCCTCAACTGGATTCTCTTCGCCTGTTCCCTGGGCCTGGCGGCGTGGGCCGGTCTGCGCACCGCCCGCGATCAGCCCGTCGTCTTCAAGCAACTCATCGTCGCCGGCGGGATCCTCGTGCTCCTGTTCGCCACGATGATCGTCGCCGGCATCCAGCTCGGCCGCGGCCACGAGATCGCCGACGGGGTCACCTTCTGGGGCTACTTCATCGCGGCGGCGCTGCTGTTCCCGCTCGCCGGGGTGTGGGCGATCGCCGAGCGGACGAGGTGGAGTTCGGTCGTGCTCATCGTGGCGGGGGTCGCCTTCGCCGTCGTGCAGCTGCGCCTGCTGCAGCTGTGGGGCACGCTCGGCGCGATCACCCAGATCGGTGCCCCGTGAACGCCCCGCTCGACGGCGACCCCGCGGCCGGCGCCGCCGTACCCGACACCCGCAGGCCCGCCTACGGCGCCGGCCGGGCGCTCATCGCCGCCTACGGCGTGTTCGCCCTGGCGGCGAGCGCGCGGGCGAGCGTGCAGTTGATCCGGGACTCCTCGGAGGCACCGCTGGCGTACACGCTGTCGGCCTTCTCCGCGCTCGTGTACATCGCGGCCACGATCGCCCTCGCCCACAACGGCAGGCGGATGCGCCGCGTGGGCTGGATCGCGGTGGCGATCGAACTGGTCGGCGTGGTGCTCGTAGGCACTCTCAGCCTCACCCATCCCGAACTGTTCCAGCACGACTCGGTGTGGTCGTTGTACGGGCGCGGCTACGGATTCGTGCCGCTCGTGCTGCCGGTGCTCGGCATCACCTGGTTGTGGCGGTCGAGCCCCGGTCGGATAGCGGCCGGCGACACCCATCGCTCGGGCCGGGCGGGCGCCGTCCGTCAGCGTGCGAATCGAGACGAACGACAGGAGAAGGCGTGAGCCCCTATCGGAAGCTGTTCGACAAGGTCCTCGTGCGGATGGATCCCGAACGCGCCCACCACGGTGCGGCCGCGCTCATCGCGGCCGCCGGGAGGGCGCCGCTGCGACCCGTCGTCTCGGCGGCCCTGACCCGCACGGACGGTACGCCCGGTGGCGCCACGCGGGCGTGGGGCCGGGAGCTGGCCGGGCCGCTGGGGATCGCGGCCGGGTTCGACAAGGACGCCCGGATGGCGCTCGGGCTCGCGGCGATGGGGTTCGCGTTCGTCGAGGTCGGCACCGTGACGGCGCGGCCGCAGCCCGGGAACGAGCGTCCGCGGATGTTCCGTTTTCCGCAGGAGCGGGCGATCGTCAACCGGATGGGCTTCAACAACGAGGGCGCGGTCGCCGCGGCCGCACGGCTGCGGCGACTGCGGCGCACCCCGGCGGGCAAGGCGCTCGTGCTCGGGGCGAATATCGGCAAGTCGAAGGTGACACCGGCGAGCGAGGCCGTCGGGGACTACGTGTTCAGCGCACGCCGGCTCGCCCCGTTCGTGGACTATCTCGTGGTGAACGTGTCGTCGCCGAACACGCCGGGGCTGCGGGACCTGCAGGCCACCGAGTCCCTGCGGCCGATCCTGGACGCCGTGACTCAGCAGGCGGCGTATGCGGCGGGGCGAGACGTGCCGGTGCTGGTGAAGATCGCCCCGGACCTGGCCGATGCCGATATCGACGCGGTCGCGGACCTGGCGCGCGAGCTCGGCCTGGCGGGCGTGAGCGCCGTGAACACGACGATCGACCACGACCACGGCGCGGGCGGAATGAGTGGCCCGCTGCTCCTCGAGCGCGGACTCACCGTGGTCTCCCGGCTGCGCCGGCGGCTCGGCGTGGGACCGTTGATCATCGGAATGGGCGGGATCAGCTCGGCCACCGACGTGCGCGCCTACCTCGCGGCCGGCGCCGACCTGACACAGGCCTACACCGGCTTCATCTACGGGGGCCCGACCTGGCCCGGGCGGATCAACAGGGAGGCCGCGGGGCCTCGCTGAGCCGCTGAGGAACTGAGTAGCGGGGCCACGAGGCCACTGAGAAACTGGCCCACTGGCCCACTGGCCCACTGGGCCACGGCGAATCCTGCGGCGACCCTGCGCGAGCGCTCCCGAGCGGTGGGTCGCAGCAGCCCGTCCGAGCAGTGGCCCCGGGTAGTGGTCCCGGGTAGGGGTCCCGAGGTCGACATCAGTGCCGCGGGGGCGAGCCCGCGTCAGCGGGGTCGGCGTGTTCGGGTGCCGTGTTCGGGTGCCGTGATCGTGCTGCCGTCGATGCGGGTGAAACGCCAGTGGCCGTCGCGGCGGGCGATCGTGATCTCGCGCCGGTGGACGAGCTCGTGATGGGTCCAGCACAGGAGGATCCCGTGGCTCACGGCGGTGGGGCCGTCGTGTCTTCCCCACCACAGCGAGTGGTGGATCTCGCCGAATCCCGGTGGTTCGTAGCAGCCTGGATACTGACAATGTCGATCCCGAGCGATGACCGCGCGGGCCTGATTCGCCGGGAAGATGCGCTGTTCGCGGCCGACGTCCAGCACCGTGGACTCTGGACCGAACACGACCCGGGCCAGGGACGAATCACAGGCGAACCGGGCCAGTTGCGCCGGTGCCAACGGCGTTCCGTCGGGGAAGGTCGCCGGCTCCAGTCCGCGCATCCGCCCGGTGTCGAGCCGAGTGGAGATCACGGCGTCGTCTTCGGACGCTCGGGCCCGCGCCCACGTGTCCTCCGTGTCCTCAGCGTCTCCCATGGCCCCCGTGGCCTCCGTCTCCTCAGGGGGGTGCGTCGTGTCGGACTGCGGCGCGCCGGGGTCGGCACTGCCGACAGTGCCGACATTGCCGACACTGCCGGCGGCGGCGACCATGGCCTCAAGGGTGAGCCAGGGGACCGTGATGGTCAGGTGGGGCCGAATCCGAGCGGAGGACTGCTGCCGCCCGGCGGTGAGCGATTCCTGCGCGAGGGAGGTGAGGGCTGCGGCGCGTCGTTGCGCGGGGGTGCGGGCGTCGTCAGCGCTGGGCCGGCACAGGTGCGCCGAGAGCGCCTCCTGCACGAGGCGCCCGCTTCCGGGGTCGAGCCAGCCGGTCAGGTGATAGCCGCCGGTGGTCTCGGCCAACGTGACCTGCTCCTTCGCGCCGTCCTCGCGCCAGGCGCGGTCCGCCGCCTGCGGATCGGCGGCGATCGCCCAGGCCTGGCCGATCCGGGCGAACGCGGTGGCGTCGAGACCCCGGGCATGACTCAGGAGGAAGTCCTCTCCGGCCTCGTCGCTGCGGAGCTGTTCGCGCATCCGCCCGGTCCGCGTGGTCTCGCGTACGAGAACAGCGACGTGGTCGGCGCCGACCTGCCCGGCGCGCAGCGCGTCGAATGTACCCGGGAGGTGGTCGCGCAGGCTGCGCGCGGTCCGCACCGTCCGCAGCGCGCTCCCGCGGCTGGCACCCGTATGGGTCTGGAGCCAGACCGGCAGGGTCCGCGACCCGTCCAGAGCCCACAGTCCGTCGGATTCGGCAGCGGCGGTCACCCGTGCCTGCAGTGCCTCGAGCCGGCGGGTCAGCTGCTCCACGCCGGTGAGGGCATCGAGCGCGGACTGCCCCGGGGCGCCGGCCCAGTCCAGTCCGGCCAGGGCCTCCACCTCGTCCGTGAGCCGTTCCAGGGCGGCGACCGCGGCGGCGTCTGCCACCTGACCGTCGCGCCGGCGAACTGCGGTGTCACCCGTGCTGAGGTCCTCGTCCGGGGACTCGGTCACACGACTGTCCCCCGATGCGGGGCGGTCGCCCGGCGCGGAGCCGGGCCTCACGATCGTCATGATCACCACGCTCCTTTCGCCTCCGTCAGCGGGAACCATCACCATCCATACTATCGAACAGATGTGCTAATCACAAGGGTTGGCGCGATATCGACCCGAGACAGTCTCGCCACGACCGTGTACCCCGCGGCGCGCCCCCGTTCCGCTGCCCGACTCGCATCAAGGGCCGGCGGGATCAGGACGCGATCGGCTTGTGAGACGGCGCCGGGCAGGCCGGACTTCGAGCGACACCTGGTCAACTCCCGCGTCGCGTGACGTCGACCCCACCCTCCCGGAGACGTGGGCGGTCGATCACGATGCCACGGACGCGCTGGTGCGAGTGCCCGCGGGACCAGCGCGCATGCGAGAGGGTGGGAGAGCGTCGTCTCGGCCTCCCGACACCACGGGGCGACGTGAACAGGGTGAGCCGCGGGCCCGCCCGGCCTACCCGACGACCGGAGCCGTGGACTCACGCGCGAGGGCGCGCATGAGCCGACCGCCGCCGGCCGCAGCCGGCGCGCCGCCGGGGGTACGGCGGGCTACCCCATGCGACGGGGGTCGACCGCACGAGGCCGCGGGCGTCGTCCGTACGCGTGAGCGAGGACCGGAACCGGTCGCCTCCCGCTCAGTGCGGGAACTCGCCCCTCTTGACCTGCGGCTTGGGCAGGCGCATCCGGCGCATCTGCATCGCGCGGCCCACCGCGTACATGTGGGTGCCCCGCACCGACCCGAACTTCTTGATCAGTTCCTTCTTGATCGCGAACGAGACCCAGACGGCGTGGGCGAGGGTGGCCAGCACCACGACGTAGAGAGCGATGAGGATGAGGACGCCCGCCTCGGGGGAGAGGACGCTCTGGGCCACGAGGAGCACGAGCACGATCACGAGGGTCAGCGGGAAGAACCACTCGCCGAGCATGAATCGGGCGTCGACGGAGTCGCGGATATAGCGCCGGACGGGGCCGCGGTGGGCCGCAGGGAGATGTTGCTCATCGCCCGTGACCAGGGCCTCGTTCACCTTCATGCGCTCGATCCGTGCCGCTTCGCGTGCCGCGCGCTTGTCGGCCTTCGGATCCGCCGAGATCAGGGGAGAGCGATTGCGAGCCTCCGCCTCCTTGCGGGAGGGCGTGGGGCGGCCCTTCCCGCCGAGCAGGGGCGTCTCTTCAACCGGGGCGGCCTCAGCCGACTTCTTGCGTCCGAACACACGGCCAGTCTACTGGGCATGTGGGCCGGGGCAGACGGCGAGGTTGTGCGCCCGGTGGCCGACGAGGTTGTGCACAGGGGCCGTCGGCGTGCTGCGGGATCGGGTCGGATTGTCTACCGTGGGGTGATGCTGACCAGAGTCGGGAGCAGACGAACGGGGATCGCGGCGACGATCCTCGCGGGGACCATGCTGGTGACGGGCTGCTCGGGCGGCGACGAGCCGTCGGCCGGCCCGCCGACCACAGACACGGCAGGCCCGACGACGACGGAGCCACCGACGACCGAGCAGACGACGCCCAACGAGGAGCCGGTACCCGAACCGAATCCGCTCCCCAAACCGGAACGCCCCGCCGCGATGGACGACACCGGTGCAAAGGGCGCCATCGCCGCAGCCGAATACTTTCTCGAGCTTCACAATTACGCCGCCTCCACTGGAGATATATCCGACTTTCAAGCTATGGGCCGTGACGCGTGCGATTTCTGCAACGCGATGACCGCAACATTTAAGGACGTTTACAGTAACGATGGTTGGATTGTTGGAATATCGGCTCATATTTCTAACCCGGTCGCCACTCGCACCATTGATGACTTGGCATATGAGGTAGCTTTCGACTTAAATCTTGACAGCGGAGCCTCCTACACGAACGAGGGTCTAGTCAAACGATACGGTGAAAGCCAAGAGGTCGGCACACGTATCGTCGTTCAACATTTTGCGGATTGGCAGGTCGTGGCTCTCTTTTCGGGAACGGAGATAGAATGATCCGCGCTCTGGCAGTTGCGATGACACTCGTGGGGATCGCCGGGCTCGGGCTAGATACCAGCTTCGACGACTGGGATGACCCCGATACGGCGTGGAAAGGGAACACTGACGGCGACCAAGCGACGATAGGAATTGGCGAGGTCGACCAGCATAATCCTGGTGCTGATCGGAGCGCCGGCGGTGCGCCGGATTGGGAGCCTGGTGGTGCTGCGGTGGATGAGCCGGGCGATCCGGTGGATGCGGATCGGTGGTTGTCGCAGTGTTCGAGTCTGGGGGACCGGTTGTACTGCGGGATCGAGTTCGAGCTGAACTCGGACGACCCGTGGGCCGCGGGCCCACCGGAGGAGCCGATCGACATCGTCGCTGCGGTGCTGGCACGAATCGAACTGGCGACGTTCACGATCGAGCCGTCACCGATCCACGTCCAGCCCGCCGGTGGCCAGGTGCTGGTGGGGATGTACACGATCTTCTACACCGAACCGGCGGTTCAGCGCTTCTCCACGACCCTGCTCGATCGCCGTGTCGTGCTCGAGGTCGAACCCGTCCAGTACGTATGGGACTTCGGCGACGACACCGCCCCGGTCACCACGACCGACCCGGGCCAGGCCTACCCGCAGCACACAATCACCCACACCTACACCTCCCCGGCCACCGTGACCCCCGAACTCGCGACCCGCTGGGTCGGACGCGTCTGGATCGAGGGAATCGGAGGCTGGTTCGCCGTCCGCGGCCAAGGCCTCACCACCGGCCACGGCACCCCGATCGAGACCATCACCAAACAAAACCGCCTCGTCGCCGGTCGGTGACGCTCGCACTGATCTGGGCCAAGCTGTCCACAGGGCAGCCGGGGTGGCTGCGAGATCGACCCCGAGTGTCTACCGTGGGGTGATGCTGACCAGAGTCGGGAGCAGACGAACGGGGATCGCGGCGACGATCCTCGCGGGGACCATGCTGCTGACAGGCTGCTCGGGCGGCGACGAGTCGTCGGCCGGCCCGCCGACCACAGACACGGCAGGCCCGACGACGACGGAGACACCGACGACCGAGCAGACGACGCCCAACGAGGAGCCGGTACCCGAACCGAATCCGCTTCCCAAACCGGAACGGCCCGCCGCGATGGACGACACCGGCGCAAAGGGCGCCATCGCCGCAGCCGAATACTTCTTCGACCTGTACAACTATGTTCAGTCCACGGGAGAGACCGAACTACTCGAATCTATCTCGACACCCCGATGCACGGCCTGCAGTAGCCTACGTGAGCGAGTGTCAGAGATATACGCAAATGGTGGGTATATGGTCGGCGGTGGAACAATACTCGCAGACGTAAACGCCGAACCAACGATTGACGGGCTTGCCTGGGAGGTCACATACGACATGATCGTTGCAGACATGCAGGTAGTGCATGGAGACGGGCGCAACGATACCTACACCGCCACGCAATACCCCGGCGCACGCATGGGGGCGCAAATAATCGGACACGACTGGAAGATTCTCGAGATCTATGCGAGTTCGTCATGAAATCAGCGCCAGCAACGACCACTCTCTTGATATTGGGAACTGCAATATCGACGGCGTTCGCGCCGCACAGCATTCCAGCGATTAAGTCGCCGGAGCCCCCACCGCCAAAGGAATGGTTTGATCCGAGTCTAACGAAGGATCAAGCTCAAATTCTTGGCACTCCCGTGAAGGAAGGCGCTCAGGAAGCTCGTTCCTCTTCAGGGGATGGGAATAGCGGTGCGCCGGATTGGGAGCCTGGTGGTGCTGCGGTGGATGAGCCGGGCGATCCGGTGGATGCGGATCGGTGGTTGTCGCAGTGTTCGAGTCTGGGGGACCGGTTGTACTGCGGGATCGAGTTCGAGCTGAACTCGGACGACCCGTGGGCCGCGGGCCCACCGGAGGAGCCGATCGACATCGTCGCTGCGGTGCTGGCACGAATCGAGCTGGCGACGTTCACGATCGAGCCGTCACCGATCCACGTCCAGCCCGCCGGTGGCCAGGTGCTGGTGGGGATGTACACGATCTTCTACACCGAACCGGTGGTTCAGCGCTTCTCCACGAGGCTGCTCGATCGCCGTGTCGTGCTCGAGGTCGAGCCCGTCCAGTACGTATGGGACTTCGGCGACGACACCGCCCCGGTCACCGCGACCGACCCGGGCCAGGCCTACCCGCAGCACACGATCACCCACACCTACACCTCCCCGGCCACCGTGACCCCCGAACTCGCGACCCGCTGGGTCGGACGCGTCTGGATCGAGGGAATCGGAGGCTGGTTCGCCGTCCGCGGCCAAGGCCTCACCACCGGCCACGGCACCCCGATCGAGACCATCACCAAACAAAACCGCCTCGTCGCGGGGGAGTAGCCGCCACCGATGTCCTGCGACATAACGGCCACCGGCGCCGGGGTCGACCTCCCCACCGCGACGTGCCCACGTCGACGGAAGAAGCCGGCCGCGGGCCGATCACACCCCTGCACCGGAACGGCTCACGAGGTCCACGCCCGCCACAACGCCGCGTATTCGCCGCCCGCGCCCATGAGCTCCTCATGCGAACCGAGTTCGACGATCCGACCCTCCTGCACCACGGCGATCCGGTCCGCATCGTGCGCGGTGTGCAACCGGTGGGCGATCGCCACGACGGTTCGGCCGTCGAGCAGAGCGTTCATGGACCCCTCGAGGTGCCGGGCCGTGCGCGGATCGATGAGCGAGGTGGCCTCGTCGAGCACGAGGGTGTGCGGGTCGGCCAGAATGAGCCGGGCGAGCGCGATCTGCTGGGACTGCGCGGGCGTGAGCGCCTGGGATCCCGAGCCGAGCACGGTGTCGAGCCCGCCGGGAAGCGCCTGCACCCAGCGCCACGCGTCCACGGTCGCCAGGGCCGCAATAACGGCGTCGTCGCCCGCGCCCTCCCGGGCCAGCACGACGTTGTCGCGGACCGTGCCGCGGAACACGTGGTGCTCCTGCGTCACGAGGGCGACCTCCCGGCGCAGCCGCTCGAGCGGGAGCTGGATGAGATCCGCCCCGCCGACCTGCACCGATCCGGCCCGGGGACCGTGGATCCCGGAGAGCAGCCGGCCCAGCGTCGACTTCCCGGAGCCCGAGGGGCCGACGATCGCGAGCCGCTCCCCGGTGCGCAGGTTCAGGTCGATGCCGTGGAGCACGTCCTCACCCTCGCGATAGGCGTACCGCAGACCCGTCCCCGCCAGCTGCCGGTCGAGCGGCAGCGCGTCGCCCTCCTGACGGTCCGGCGGCACGGAGGCCAGCCCGAGGAGCCGGGTGGTCGAGGCGATCCCCACCTGCAGGTTGTCGATCGTGACCACGAGCCGGTCGAAGGGCCCGTAGAACGCCTCCACGTACAGCATCCCCGTGGTGATCTGCCCGAGGTCGAGCCGGCCCTCGAAGTATGCCCACGCGCCGATCGCCAGCGTGATCACCCGCGGCAACGAGAAGGCCGTGTCCATGACCGTCAGCAGCACGACCCGCAGCGAGAGTCCGTATCGCTCGGCCTGCCCGGAGGTCTCGAGATCCTCCCGGCCATGACGACGCCGCCGCCGGCCCAGGCGCAGCGCCTCGAGGGTCCGGGCCCCCTCGACGGTCTCGGTCAGGGTGGTGTTGATCCGGGAATAGGTCGCCCCCTCGTACAGGTACGCCGTCGGCGCCTCGCGGAGGTACCGGCGCACCTGCAGGGTCGCGAGCCCGGCGAGCACGAGCGAGGGCAGCGCCAGCAGCCACGAGTTGAACACCATCGCGACCATCGTCAGCGCGACGGTGATCACGGCGATGATGCCCTCCGGCAGCGCCCAGCGCACCGTGGCGCTCATCGAATTGACGTCGCGGGTCACCCGCGTGACCAGGTCGCCGGTCGAGGCCGATTCGACCGTTCCCAGCGGCAGCCGCAGCACCGACCGGATCACGTACTCGCGGGCCTGGGCGAGCACGTCCTGGCCGAGCATCGCCGCGACCGCCCGCGCCGTGAACGTGAGCGCCGTCTGCAGCACGAGCAGCACCGTGACGATCGCGACGAGGCGCAGCACCGCCGAGTCCTCACCTGCTCCGCCCGCGACCGTCGTCGTGTTCACGAGGTCGCCCAACAGCTTCGGGACGGCGAGGGCCGTGGCCGCCGCTGCGGCGTTGGCGAGCACGAGGCCCGCCACGATCGCCTTCCGCGACGAGAACAGCCCGCCCAGGAACGAGACGACCTGGCCGCTCGTAGCCACCGGCAGGCCCTTGTCCGGATCGAAGGCGCGGGCCCGATGCTCCTGGGCGCGCCGCCGCCGGGCTGCGTGCCGCGCCTGGTAGGCGCGCCACCGGGCGCGTGGATTACGGACGGCGCCCGGTTCCGCGGGCGCGCCGGTGACCGGTCGGTCCGTGGCGGGGGCGGGGTCGGCCGCGGCCAGCCAGGTGCGCGCGGAGTCCGCGCGCAGGTCGTTCGAGAGCGCATCGCGCACTGCACTCGGCTCAGTCATCGCGGCCTCCGCACTGCCCGCCGCCCACATCCGGGACCGTTGAGCTCGGCCGGCCCGCGCGAGGCGATCCCGGGCCGGAGCCTGCCGCACCGTCGAGTTCGTCGGAGCCGCGCATGACCACGGCCCGGTACCGGGGGCTGGTCGCGAACAGGTCCGCGTGCGTTCCCCGCTCGACGATCCGCCCGCCGGCGAGGAGTTGGACCTCGTCGGCGTGGCGCAGCAGCAGCGGAGAGACGGTCATGACGGCGGTCGTGCGTCCGGCCCGCGCCGCGGGAAGGCGGTCGGCGATGACCGCCTCGGTGTGGGCGTCCACCGCCGAGGTCGGCTCGACCAGCACGAGGATCGGCGCGTCCGCGGCGAGGGCCCGGGCGAGCACGAGCCGCTGGCGCTGCCCGCCCGAGAGGCCGCGGCCACGCTCGTCCAGCCGGCCCTGCCAGCCACCCGGGGTCGCGTCGTAGACGTCCTCGCCGGCCGCGGCCGCCAGCGCGTCCTCGGCCTGCTCGCGTGTGAGTCGCCCGGTCGGATCGAGGGCCTGCTGGAGGGTGCCGGCGAACACGGTCGATCCCGTGTCGCTCACCAGGATCGCGGCCCGCACCTGCTCGATCGGCGCCTCCGCCAGGTCCACGTCGCCGAGCCGGACCCCCCAGGGGGCGTGCGCCCGGGCGTGGTCGTGTTCGGCCGCCGCCCGCCGCCGGCGCGCGTTCGCCCGGCGGGCGGTCCTCGCGGCCCGGCCCGTGAGGTCCTCGCCGGCGTCGAGCGAGGTGGGTTCGGCCTCCGCCGGCAGGTAGCGCCCGAACCGGTCGGCCAGCGCCGCGGCCTCGTCCGGGTCGGCCGAGACGACCATCGTCAGCAGCCCCGGCGCGAGCCGCGCGCCGGAGGCCTCATCGAGAAGGGGAGCGGCGTCGTCCATACGCCCGTTCCGATCGCCCGGCCAGGGCGAGCCGTGGGCGAAGATGTTGATCGCCTTCTCGGCGGAGACGAGGGAGCGCACGAACTTCTGCACGAACTCGAAGAACACG
The DNA here is from genome assembly GCF_009372055.1 of Pseudactinotalea sp. HY160. Lineage (NCBI taxonomy): Bacteria > Bacillati > Actinomycetota > Actinomycetes > Micrococcales > Cellulomonadaceae > Pseudactinotalea > Pseudactinotalea sp. HY160. Next base: position 60,559 of record NZ_WHMT01000007.1, read on the forward strand.
CGGATGGGTTGGAGGAGGAAGAGTGCGTAGCCGAGGAACGCGACGAGGCCGCCGATGCTCAGCTCGCCCGCGTGCACGGCGCGCGCGCCCAGGTACATGAGCGCGACCACGAACAGGCCCGAGAGCAGCACGCCGGCGGCCTCGACCACCGCCCCCCAGATCCCCGCGCGCACGCCGGCGCCGCGGGCGCGCTGCGACTGAACTGCGTAGTTCCGCCCGAACGTGGCCTCCCCGCCGACCCCGCGCAGGATCCGCAGGCCGGCCACGATGTCCGTGGCCATCGACGTGAGCTCGGACGTGCGGGAGCGTTCCTGCGCCTGGGAACGCTGCAGCGGGCGCAGGATCGGGCCCGTGACGGCCACGAGCAGCGGCGCCACGAGCAGCACGATGACCCCGAGGCGGACGTTCGTCGTGAGCACGATCGCTGCGACCATGAGGTAGGTGAGCGCGTTCGCGATCGCGCGGGTCGTCACCTCGAGGAACGCCGCGAACTGGTCGGCATCGGAACCCGCGACCGAGAGCACCTCGCCCGTGGGCGTGCGCCGATGCAGCACGTGCCCGAGTTCGGTCGACTTGTTCGTGACGAGCCCGATCGTGCCGAACGAGGCGATGAGCCACGACCGCACCTGCGCGATGTGCCAGATCCCGCCGGTCAGCGCGCCGGCGAGGGTGACGACGGCGAGCACGCCGATCCACAGCAGCACGGCGCCGGTGTCGCGGGCCGTGATCCCCGAGTCGATGACGTTGCCGAGGGCCCACGGCGCGATCGCGGCGGGCAGGGCGAACAGGGTGGCGAGCAGGATCGTCCACCAGAGCACCGAGCCCTGCTCCCGCAGCAGCCACAGCAGGAAGCGGGCGGGGGAGCGCGTGTCGGGGTGTTGGGTCGAGCCCGCCGTGAAGGCCGTGGTCTCGGGAGGGAAGTCGCGCACGAGGATCCAGCGTAGGTCTCGGTGTGGGGGGAAGGCGAGAGGATTATGGACGACGGCCGCCGCGGTTCGCGCGCGGCGTTCGGCTCGCGTCGGGCTGCTTCGGGCGTCGGGCACTGGGCTCGGCGGGCGCGCGGCATGGGCACGGTGAGGTGGTGTGGCGTGCGTCTCACCCGCGTGGCCGCGCGGATTACCGGTTGGCGCCGGGCGTGCGGTAGTCTCATCACGGTTGAACGGGCTGTGGCGCAGCTTGGTAGCGCACTTGACTGGGGGTCAAGGGGTCGTGGGTTCAAATCCCGCCAGCCCGACCATGTGGGAAAGAGCAAGAAATGCCCACAATCATGCGGATAAACGCTCACACAGGGTCGTGTGGCAGTGCCCCCGATCGGCTCGCCGAGACACCCCTGGGTGGCAAGTTGGGTGGCATCTTCGACGCCCTCAGCGGACCTCAGCGGACGGCCCTGGAAAATCCCGCACACATGACGTGCATGGATCAGAACCAGCCCACGCCCCAGCGCATCCAACACATCCTGACCGAGCTCGGTGAGGCGATCACCGACCTGACCGCCAGAGAGGAGGAACCCGTACGCATCAACCCGAGGCTGCTCACAGTCGAGGAAGCCGGCACCTACATGGGCATCAGCCGCTCATCGGTCTACAAGCTCATCAATGATGACGCGCTACCCACGGTCGAGATCGTCGGCAAGACCCGCATCGACCGAGAACAACTCGATGACTGGATCTCGGCCCGACGTCGGCGAGTCTCCTGATGCGTGCCGCGAACGGACGCCCGAACATCAAGGCCGATCCGGCCCGGGGAGGATTCCACGTGTTCCTGACTCTCCCCGCAGACCCACTGACCGGTAAGAGGCGACAGAAGCACATTCGGGGTGCCACCCGCGCCGAAGTCATGTCCAAGCTCTCCGCGGCCGAGAAGAGTACAGACGCGGCCGTCGTCAGTACGGACATGTCCTTCGAGACGTGGGCCTACTACTGGCTCGGAATCGTTGCCGAACGACGCAAGCCCTCCACATGGGCGTTCTACCGGTCGCACACCGAAACGCACCTGGTCCCGCTCCTGGGCCGGGTGAAGCTGAAGGCGCTGCGAGTCGAGCACATCGAAGAAGCCCTCTCGCGGATGATCACCCGTACTCGGCGCGGTGAAGAGGTGCCAGCATCGGCCTCGACGAAGCGGGCAGCGGTGAAGACGGCCCGGGCCTGCCTGACCGAAGCCGTGAAACGTGGCCACGTCACCACCAACGCCGCCCAGCACGTGGCACTGCCACCGACGGAGGAAGCCGAGATCACCCCGCTGAGCGTCGATGAGGTCCGCGCAATCGTCGAAGCGTGCCGTCACAGACGCAACGGAGCCCGCTGGCTCGTCGCACTCGGACTGGGGCTGCGGCAGTCCGAGGCTCTCGGTCTGCAATGGGACGACATCGACACCAGTGCCGGCACCCTCACCATCCGGCGAACCCTGGCCAGACCGATCTGGCGGCATGGCTGCGCCCCCAAGCCGACCTGCGGCAGGTCCGCCCGCGCATGCCCCCGCGCGATCCCGCCCCGGCAAACCGGTGGCACGAAGACCGCGAAAGGCAAACGCACCATCGCCCTGGACGCCACGATGGTCTCCGCCCTCGACACCCACCGTCGCCAGCAGGCCGCCGAGCGGCTACGCGGCGAGACACCCTGGCCAGCGGAGATGTGGGTCTTCGCCAACCGGACCGGCGGACCACTGGACCATCGCAGCGACAACAGGTCCTGGGAGGCGGTGCTGGCGCAGGCCGGGGTCCGCAAAGTGCGCCTGCACGATGCACGTCACACCGCCGCCACCATGCTCCTTGTTCAGGGGGTGTCGGCCCGTGTCGTCCAAGACATCCTCGGATGGAGCGAGGCACGCATGGCCTCCCGATACCAGCATGTCGTCCCCGAGCTCGCCCGCGACGCCGCCGACCGCATGTCCAGTGTCCTATTCGGGCAGGCCAGCGGATCACAGGGCGGACCACAGGGCGAACGAGGTGCACGGTAGGGGCGACCGGTACCTGCCGGTCCGGGTGCCTCAGCGGCCCACGCGCGCCAGAACCTGCCGGCGCCGGTCATCGAGTGCTTCCTGCGCGGCCTCGATAGCGGCCATGTCCAAGATGGCCCGAATGAGATGATTCGCTGAATCCATGGGTCTTCCTCCTTCCCTGCTCGATGCGGGCTGCCCTTACTCGTTCAGCCCCGCTGGTTCTGGCTCTGGCTCTGGTGCTACTTGCTCGGATCCTCGATGACCAGGTGCGGCATCCAATCCGGCACCACCTCGGCGGTCTGCTCAGCCCACTCGCCCACGAGCGCGGCGATGACCGGGACCCTCACCGGCTCTACCGGCCACGGGGTGCCACCATCGGTCAGGACCACGATCACGTCCACGCCGCCCGGCAGCGTCAACGCCCGTTCGATGCCGACACGCATGTCGGTGCCGCCGCGCCCGACCACCTCCTGCATGGACCCCGCTCCCGCGAACCCGCGAGCCGTATGCACGTCAGCATCCACGTCCAGGATCGTCAGGTCACGGCCCCGGATCCTCAACCGCTTCGAGATGGCCACGACCTCGCTGGTGACGCAGTCCAGGTCACCGGCACTCATCGAACCGGACGTGTCCCGCACGACCGCCACCCGAACCTTGGGGGAGCGCCGACCCGGGTAGATGACCTTCGCACCGGACTGGCCGAGCACGATGTTGTGACGGCGACGATCCCGGCGCATCGCATCGGGGCGGTCCTGCCCGGCCCGGAACCTCACCGACCGGCGAACCAGCGAACCCAGCACCCGCTGCCACGGCGTCACCGACGGCTCCAACAACCCGCGGGCCTGATCGACCAGTCCGGCAGGGACCGTGCCGCGCCCCTTCGAGGCATGCTCGACGATCTGGGCAGCCGTGGACACGATGACGCGGCGGTGCTCCGCAGCCGATGCAGCCGGTGCCTGGCCACCGAAGTCCTCCCCCTCGGGCAGTTCACACGGCGCGGCCTGACCGCCCGATCCACTCCCGCACCCAGTGAACGGCCCATCCGAATCGGCATCACCGTCAGCGTTGGAGCCGTCGGTGTCCCGGCCACCGGAGCCGCCCTGGTCTGACTGGCTCTGACCCGAATCATCTTGGTCCGAATCGTCCTGGTTTGGCTGGCCCTGACCCGACTGACTCTGGCTCTGGTTCTGGTCCCGCAGATCGCGCAGCACGTCCAGGTAGTACTTGGCAGTCTCGTAGTTCGGTGCCCCGATCTGGTCGGGCATGATGCGGGTGGAGGCGATGTACTCGCACCCGGCCTGGACGAGGTCGTCGTTGATCGATGCGTCAGCGGCCGCGTTCCATATCTTCCGCTCACTGGGCTCGACCCCGAAGTCGCGGGCGAAGGAAGCGTGTTCACCGAACAGGTGCCCCACCTCATGCAGAAGCAGCTCCCCGCACGCCACCGCACCCCAGGGCCGGGCCTGCTCGAAGTCGATGTAGAGCCGGTGACCCTCATCGACCGCGAACGTGCCGAGCCCGGGGGCGTCCAGGACACGAACACTGAACAGCAGGGAGGCCATGTACGGCATGCGCGACAACGCCAGTGTCCGCCAGGCGGAGAAGTCGGCGAGGTCGTCGCGGCTGGGGGTGCGCAGTGTCATGGTCATGCCCCTCTGGTGTGCGGAATGACCCCTCCAGTGCCCCGGTCAGAGAGTGCCCGGCCAGGGGCCACCTGGTTGGTCGAGGCACCTGGTCAGGCCGCTGCAGCCACCGGGGCGGTGGGGGCTCCGGCGAGGGTGATCGCCAGCGGCACCTGCCGGACCGGGGCGGTGACGGTGCCCTCGGATTCCCGGGCCGTCCACTTCTTCCCGGGCGCGCCCATGTAGGAGGGCATGAACGGGGCGGCGATGAACTGGACGGGCTGACCGCCTGCGACCACGTGGGCAGACCTGTGGTTGATGCGGATCTCGGTCGTGCCGTCCGGCGACACCGCGATCTCTTCGACCGTGAGCGTGTCCGACAGGTCACGGGGGCCGACGGGTCGATGCTGGGGCAGGGCGATGATCGCCTTGCCTTCGCGGGCCACGAACGGGGAGGTCACCTGCAGAGTCGTGGGGGAGATGCCGGACTGCGCGGTGAAGACCCTGCCGTCGAGTTCAGCGGCGCGCCGCCCGAGCGGGTCGGAGTTGACCAGGAAGTCCCACCGGTTCGTGATGGAGGTGACCGTGCTGAATTGGGAGCACTGCCCTTCCAGGGACCGGCCCCGGGAGGCACCCATCAGGTAGGACTCGCTCACGGCGGCGGGGCGGCTCACTGAGCCCATGTTCGGCTCCGCATCCGGCAGGTGCCGGTCCTGCGCATCGAGCCCGCCGGGGCCGCGGTAGACCATGAGCAGGAGGCTGCGCAGGTTGGCGAACGTGCGCGTCCGGCGCATCCCGAACGCCTCCATCCAGTCTTCCAGCGAGTCCTCATCCAACGCCGCGGGCAGGAAGAACTTGCGGGCCAGCGCCTCGGTGAGGACCACGAACCGGGATGAGGCCGGGAGGGCGTCGGCCAGCATCAGGGAACTCGCCAGCGTGCCCGCATCCTCGCTGCGGTCGGCCTTGCGGACCAGGAAGTCCGCCGTGGGACGGTCCGGGGCGACGATGACACCACCGGGGGTGTACTTGGGCCTGCGGTCCCGGTCCTGCTCGGTGTTGGCCGAATAGAACCGCTCAGCCACCCGGGCCAGGTCCGCCACCACCGGGTGGGGCCGGTCGACCAGCAGGTCCGAGACGTAGAGCTTGCCGCCCTTGCGGGAGACGAACAGGAAGTCGGGGCCGCTGAACATCGGGTCGGGGCGCGAGATCGCCGGGTACAGCACCGACGGCATCGCCAACCGCTCGATCGGGGAGCCCTGGTCGCGGGCCTTGCGCCGCCACGACTGCTCGAACAGGGCGAAACGGGAGGTGGGGGTGGTCTGGTCGGTCATGCCCTCCAGGTGTGCGGAGGACGTCGACCAGTGACCCAGTGCCCAAATCCGTTGCCGGCAGTCTCGCGGGGAAGCATCCAGCACTGACGGTTGAGTGATGCACGTCACAGCGGCTTCGGCGTCATGAACCAGCCCGGCCCTCATCTACCCCAGTGACAGCCACAACCGACCAGGAGCGAGGAGCGCCCATGCCCACACAGGCACTTGCCGAGCTCAAAGTGCTCTGCTGGATGCTTTCTACGAAGGTTCCCAGCCGAGACAAGAACGACCTGCCCGAGCCGTACCGCAGCCACCTGAGCACGGTCGTCGACGAAGTTCTCGATGCAGGCGCGAGCCATGACGCGGTCCCGTGGGCCCCGGACGAGCCCAACCGGTCATCTGGCCACACGGGCGACCCCGGGTGGGAGCCGTTCGCGAGCTCCGCCGGGCAGATCGACGTCGTGGCCGACCTACTGAGTGAACAGGTGGCCGACGACATCGAAGCCGGCACCGGCAGCCGGTTGAGGGAGTCGGAACGGGTCCTCATCGGCCTGGTCGTGATGAAAACCATGACACGGCTCACAATGGAATCGGTTTCGATGGGGACAGGGCACCTGCTCGCCGCTGTGATCCGCGCATTCGCAGATAACGTGCCAAGCGGGGGAGAGGAACAGGAATGACACTCGCGCACGAACACGGGGCCAGCCCTTCAGGCCAGCACAGCTCCACGACTGGGCTTCCGGCGGATCCTGAACTGGTCGAACGCCTGCAGTGCGGCGACCGTGACGCGATGGCAGAGCTCTACCGCCGCCACCAGCCGGCCATCAGGGCCCTGGCTGCCCGCCGCGCACCCCGTGAAGGCGATATCGCCGACATCGTGAATGAGTCGTTCCTGCGGGTCTTCACCGCCATCGAGAAGGGGACCGCGACCATCCGCGACTTCCGTCCCTACCTGATGGCCACCGCCCGCAACGTCGTCATCGAGTGGGGCCGCCGGCAGCGCGAAGACTCGACCGGTGAACTGCCCCTGACCGGTGAGACCATCGGCGCGCCTGCGGACGATTCCGTCATCGACAAGATGATGCTCGACACCGCTGTCCGGTCCCTGCCGGGCAGGTGGCAGCGGGCACTGTGGTGGTCCGAAGTGGAAGCCCGCGGAAACACGGAGGTCGGCGAGCTCCTCGGCATCAGCACGGGCGCGACCGCCGCACTCCTCGTCCGGGCACGCGAGGGCCTGCGCTCATCCTGGCTGCAAGCCCACCTGGCGACCGGGAATATCGACCCGGCCTGCCAGCCGCACGTGGGCGACCTCGCCCGACTCCAACGGGGGAAGCTGCGCGGGCGACGACGAGACGACCTCACCGGCCACCTCGACCAGTGCCGTGGCTGCACCGAGCTCCTGGCCCACCTCGACGACGTGGACCGCAACCTGCCCGTCCTGCTCACCCCTATCGCGTTCCTATTCGCCGCCGGAATCACCACGGGTGCCGGAGGCGTGGCCAGCGCCAGCAGTGGGGTTAGTAGCGTGCCCGGTCTCCTCGGTAAGGCCGCAGCGCTCACCGTCCCGGTCAAGACCGCCGCCATCGGGGCAGTCGGCGTGACCGCCCTGGTCGTCACCCTCACAGGATTCCACGCGGGCACCGGAGGCAGCACTGTCAGCGCACCACCTCCTGCCACGACCACGATCCCGGCAGGGCGCAGGGCCCCGGTGACGACCCTGCCGCCCGGGCCACCCATGCAGTCGGTCCCAGGTGATCCCGAACAGCCCGTCCAGACCTCCCGCACGGGACCCAGCGCGATACCCCCACTCGATGCGCCGGCAATGGCTGAACCCGACCCGCACGTGACCGCAAGGGTGGCACCGGCCCCCGAGCCCGAGGTACCAGCCGATGAGGTCACCGGCGACGACCTGCCACAGGTGACGGCCTCTCCAAGCACGGAGCCAGACCCCGAGCCCAGTCCTGCGCCTGAGCCCGATGAGCCGGAGCCAGCACCTGAGCCGACCCCGACGCCTGACCCAGAACCCAGTCCTGAACCGACGCCGGTGCCCGATCCTGAGCCCGGTGACGGGGTGGATCCGACGCCCCTGATTCCGACGCCTCCTCAGGTCACCTCCGGTGAGCTCCCTGAGCAGCTGTGGCACTTCCCAACGGTCAGCGGGCACGCGGTTCCCGGGGCGGTCGTCACCATCACCGACCAGGACGGGACCGAACTTGCCGCCACCACGGCAGGCAGCAGCGGGCACGGGCACTGGCGGATCCTGCTCGACGAGCTCGACGCCGGCGTGGCCACGAGCCTGTCCGCCGCCCAGACGGTCAACGGGCAGACCTCACGGCCGGTCGAGGTGGCCGGCACGGTCACGGTCATGGCCCCGAGGTTCGCCGACCCGGACGGCACCTGGTACGTGTCCCGGGAAGACCTCGATGGGAACGGGCGCAAGGACGATGTGGCGTTCGACCTCATCGGCGGGGCGCACAGCAACTTCCAGGTGCGTCTGAATGGCGAGATCGTCACCACGGGCACGTTCGACCGGCACCACCGGGCCCGCCCCGTCATCCAGGTCATCAACGGGGATCACGAGCTCTCCGTGCGCTACTTCGATGACCGGACCGGCAGGTACGGCCCGTGGGAATCGGTCTCGCTCGGCGTGCATGTCCTGCCCGACTGGTGGGACTGAATGATCGGCCCAGTGGGGCCACCAGGTGGGGCCAGTCGGGTGGGTGTGGCGAGTGGCGGTCACTCCTCGGCGGTCAGGGCCTCCCGCACGGCCACGTGACCGTCCCGCTCGTCATCGTCCATCGACGTAGCCGCGATGACGTCCCGCCAGTCGTCGCTGGTCACCCAGGTCAGGTGGGCGATGTGCCGGGAGGTCATGACGCACAACCGGCCCAGCGACCGTGAATGGGAGGACCCGACCGGGGAGCCGTAGAACGGGTCCACCGCGACCGCCGCGGCCCACTGGCCACCCTGCAACCGGTCGGCCGTGCCCACCGTCACCTCCGACAGTCCGCGGGTACGGAGCAGTCCCGTGAGCATCGAGGTCTGCTCGTTGCGTGCCGCCAGCACGGCCACATCGGCCTGGCCGAGCGTGAACGAGCCCGCGCCGGAATCAGCCTGGCTGCCCACCAGGTGCTCGACCCGGTCCACCACCGCGGCCATCGCCTCCGGTCCCGTGACCGAATGGGACGCGGGCACCGTCACCGACTCCACCTCGGCCATGCCGCGCACGGCCACGTCTGGGCGGGCAGAGTCGAACTCGAACTCGTACAGTGGCGCGATAGCCGCCGTCGTCACCGGACCGAGCCGGTACGTCGAAGGCAGGTGAAGTTCGACCGCGTCACTACGGCGAGCGAACCCTTCCGGGCTGCGGTGATGCGGGGCGATCCGGGACCGCTCCCACGGGGTCGTGTCCACCGTCATCGTCGGACCGATCTGGCCGGGGTCACCCACGAGCAGCACCTGTTCGGCACCCTCGGCAGCGGCCGTCGCATCCGCGAACGAGACCTGGTACGCCTCGTCGATGACGAGCACGTCCACCTTCGGCGGGCTCATCCGGCACGAGGCAACCGTACGGATCTCCACCGGCGGGCGTCCGATCCCAATCTCGCTCACCTTGACCCCGGCGATCGAACTGGACGCCGGGACGAGGACGCCCTCGACCGGGGTCTTGAACGACGAGCCGCGCAGCACGATCCGGTTCGGGCCCATCACCTCCACCAGGCGGCGGGCCACCGACATGGCGGCAGCAACCGTCGGGGTGGCGATGACAACTTCCAGTTCGGCCCGCTCAGAGAGCCAGTGCACCACCTGGGTGACCAGGGTCGTCTTGCCCGCGCCCGGGGGAGAGTTGACGATGGTCACCGGGTTGCCCGACCAGGTCTGGTACAGCGCAGCCGCCGTAGCCGAACCGGCAGCAGGCTCCACCGGCGCGAACTCCTCGACCTTCTCAGCCGACCCGCCACCGACGACATGCAGGTCACCAGAACGCCCGCCATCGCCGTCCCGAGAATCACCGGGGGAGGTGCCGCCGGGGCGGGTGAGGCCGAGGTCTTCGAGGCTGATCATGAATGGTCCCTTACAGAGTGGTCGGTCGAGACTGGGTGGTCGGTCAGGCAATCGGTGGGGCGGGGGCGTGCTGCCTCTCAGGTGTGCGGCAGGGGGCGATGGGTGCCCCAGCCGGGCCAGTGGAACATCGGGCCAGTGGTGGCCGTGGCGTGGTTCGGCGGGGTCCGCACACCGGGGCAGTGACTCACCGACCAAGGAGATACCAACCATGAGCATCAACCACCCCAGCCACCGCGTCATCGCCGCTGCGATCACCGCCGGAGTGCCCGTCCACATCGAAGGATCCCCGGGTGAGGCGAAGACCGCCTCCCTGACCGACTGGGCCACCCACTGGGGCCGGCGCGTCGAAGTGATCACCGGCTCTTCCCGCGACAAGGGCGACTTCATGGGCATGCCCGTGGAGACCGGTGGCCGCGTCACCTACTCGCCGCCGGTCTGGGTGAAGAACCTGCAGGAGGCGAAGTCCGGTCTGCTCGTCCTCGACGAAATGCAGTCCTCGTCCGAGTCGTTCGCGATCTCCATGCGGATCGTCCAGGAGCGGGTCGTGGGGGAGGCCGAACTGCCCGAGACGACCTCGATTGTGGCGATCTCGAACCCCGTCGATGAGGCCGTGGACGGGATGGAACTGCCCGCGCCGGTCGCCAACCGGTTCCTGCACCTGGCCTGGCACATGCCGTTCGAGGCGTGGTCCGAAGGTCTCCTGACCGATTTCGCCGACCCGCAGCGGCCCGACCTGGCCCGTATCCTCGCCGCGAAGAAGGATGTGGCCCGGAACCGGGCGCTCATCCAAGGGCAGGTGCTCGCCTTCCTCACCCGCCGCCCCGACCTGCGCACCGCCGTCCCCACCGACCTCGCCAAGGCCGGGAAGGGATGGCCCTCCTACCGGTCCTGGCACAACGCGATCCGGGTCATCGCCCACCTGCGCGCCGGTGACGAGGACGCCCGAGACCTGGCCCTCGTCGGCCTCATCGGGGAAGCCGCGGCCACCGAGTTCGCCACCTGGATCTCCACCAGTGACCTGCACGACCCCGCGCTGGTGATGGCCGACCCGTCCCTGGTGGACTGGCACGCCGAACGGCCCGACCGGCTCTTCGCCCTGGTCACCTCTGTGCGTGCCCTCGCGGTCGCAGACGGTAAGGCCAAGACGTGGGAGCAGGCCATGGGGGTCATGGTCGCCTGCGCCGAAGGCGGCAAGCCGGACGTGGCCACCCCCGGGGCGCGTGCCCTCGGAGGCCAGATGCCCAAGGGCGCGCTCATGCCCGCCGAAGCCCGTGACGCCTTCGGGGAGGTGTTCGCCCGCCTCGGCTCGAAGGAGTACCTGAAGGTGTGAAGACCACCCGTTCGGCCCCGCCCCCTTGGTCGGTCAGGTGGGGCCGGACGGGTTTCCCTTATCCCCTTGGACGCGCGCCAGGGGCTGGCGAGCACAGCAGCGGGGGTGGCTGGGCGGGGCTCACCATCCTGCGGCGAACTCGGACAGGGCGCGGATGATGAGCCGAACCAGGGCCGACAGCAGGGGGATCAGCATCGCGAGCCCGGCATTGCGAGCCCGTCGCGGAGGTTCCGGCGGCGGCGGGGTGGCCGTCGTCGTGGTGAAGACGCAGTTGTTGAAGATGGCGTGGCCGATCTGGATCGGGGCAGTCATGGAGGTTGTTCCGTTTCGCTAGGCGTGCATTGACGCGCACAGAAGACACCACGAGTCCAGTTACTGTCTCCCCCTGCCGTGGAGATGCATCACGCGAGGTCTGGCGGCACCCACTCCCTGCCCCGAACCGGTTCAGTGTTCCGCGCGGTCCCGGCGATCCTCAGCCATCCTCGTAGGTGTAGCCGGCGATCTTGTACGGCTCCTCATCGGTGAACGAGAAGTAGTAGGTGCGCGACCTGCCCGCCCACGCCTCCAAGTCGGGCGTCTGCCAGCTCCAGTACACGTTCATGGAGATCACCAGCGCCTGCTTGTCCTCGTGGGTCTGCGCCGGCAGGTCGAAATCGGTGTTCTGTGAGACGAACGGGATGCTCGTCGCCCCCTTCTCATCGGCCAGACGCCACTGGTCGCCGCTGGCCGGGCGCTCCGGGGCGAGCACCTCGTCTGCCTTCGCCGCCGTCATGAACTCGCGGGCCCGCAACTCTGAGGCCGTCCAGTTCAAGTCCTCGCCGGGGGTCCAGGTGCTCATCACCTTCGCCACCTCGCGGGCGAGCTCAACCTTCGCCTCGTACTCGGCCCGGTCGATGCCATCGGGCAGGTCGAGCCCGTCAGCACCAGAGGCGTCACTGCCCGAATCGCTACTGCCCGAATCGCCCTCGGACGATGACGCCGGACCAGCCGTGATGGTGACCTGCGGGCCATCCAGTTCGTCTGGTTCCGGCTGCCCCGACGAGCACGCCGCCAGTGCGGCAACGAGTGCGAATGCCCCCAGCCCCGTGTAGATGCGACGCCTCATGGCGCTACCCCCTTCTGCCTCAGAATCGGAATCGGATCCAACGTCTCGCCCGAATGGAACCCGGGCCCCGACACGTCCGTGCCGGGCTTATCGACCTGGAAGTGCACGTGCACGCCCGAAGAATTACCGGTCGCACCCTGCAGCCCGAGCGGCGCACCCGCCCTGACGACATCACCCTTCTGCACCAGCACCGACCCGTCCGCGGCCTCATGGAACTCGAACACCAGGTGCGGGGGATCAAGCTGCACCGCGAAAATGTAGTTGCCGTAGAACGGGTACACCCTGTCCCCGGGCCCGCCCACATGGGTGATCCGCATGTCCGTTGGGGCATAGAAGTGCGGGGTGCCACCGGCCAGGTCGATGCCGTCATGGTTGAGCAGGTACGGGCGGGAGGCACAGCTGGCGAACGGGCAACCGCGGGGCCCATAGGCCGACGTCAGGCGAGCACCCGGCACCACCGGGGCCCACTCACCCGGACCGAGCTCGATAGAACCCGGAATGTCGACGACACAGCCGGCGAACCCGATATCGGCGTCGGCCATGATCTTCTTGACGTAGTTCTGCGTCTCCTCGATGTCCGGGATGCCCCCAGCCGCCAGAACCCGGCCCGGACCCGCGTTGTAGGAGGCCAGCGCGTACTTGATCTGCTTCTGCTCATCACCGCCGGCGAGGTCGGCCACCTGCTTCATCAGGTCGCGCATGTACTCGCCCTGGGCGCGGATACCTGCCTGCCCATCGAACGGGTCGGCCCCATGCCCGTAACTCGCCCACGTGCCCGGCATGAACTGGGCGATGCCGCGAGCACCGGCACCCGAGACAGCTGTCGGATCCCAATTCGACTCGGCCTTGATCTGGGCCGCCAACACATCGACCGGGATCCCCGACACCTCGGAGGCCGCCGTGATCGCATCCACATACTCATCCGGGATCACCGCCCCATCGGATGCACCCGGCCCGTTCACCTCCGGGTTCAGGCACATGCCCGCATCAGCCCCCAGATCGACCGGCACCCCCAAGAACCAGGACCGAGCCGTCGAATACACCCGCTCGGCGCGAGACTGGCTCATCGACGCGAACGGGCCACCGGTCAACGCGGCCACGTACGCCTCCTTGACGCGCTCGGCGCGGGCAGCAGCCGCAGGATCCACGACCGTCCCCGTACTGGGCGAACCCGTGTTGGCTGAATTGGTGCTGGCTGAACTGGTGTCGGCAGTGTCCTCACCCCGGGGATCGGTGTCGTCCAGGGCACCGTCCAGCTGACCAGAGTCACCCGATTCGTCACCACCACTGGCTTCGTCACCGCTGGTTTCGTCGCCACTGGTTTCGTCGACTGCGAACGTCACGGTCCCATCCCCAGCCGTGAACGCGCCCGTCTCCAAACTCAAACCGAACTCGTCGTCCGCGTGAGCCGCCAGGCCATCACCGAGCACCCCGGCCACATATTCGGCCGCAGTGGCCACCTCGCCGGCATCCTCATCGGAGATGTCGGCCTCATCGCTCAGCCCGAACGGCCCGCGCCCCCGCCCGCCACCGAGCCCACCGATCGTCCCGCCACTGGTTCCGGCCGGGTCATTACCGGCAGGATCATTGCCTGCCTGCCCGTCGGCCACCACGGAGACGTGGACGTGATTGCGGTGATCGAGGTTCGGGTTCGAGGCCCCCGACGGGTGGCTGTACGGGCCCCAGTCGGCCCCACCCGTCCACTGCTTCTTGTCGAACAGGACGTACTTGATCCCGAGCTTGGCCGAGTTCGCCCGGTACCAGTTCGCCACCTCCCAGCCCAGGGCATTGCCTTCATCGGTCTGCCAGTTCGGGATCATCACATCGACGGCCCGGCCCGCCGGATGGTCCGAGTTCGGGTTGTTCCCGCGCTCACCCACCCCGCCCCAGGACGTGACCTGCGGGAACTGATTCGCCCCGCACCGGTACACCAGGAGCGCGTTCGAGGTCAGGCCCGACTCCACCCCCGGCGATGCTTCGGGGCAGGTCATCCCGTCCGGCTCGATCACCTCCACCGAACCGCCACCACCAGGCCCACCACCACCGGATGGGCCGCCGGTGGCCCCCACGGCCAGCACGGCCGCCAACAGCTGCCACGGCACGTCCGTCCCGCTCGCCGCATCCGCCAGCACCGTCATCTTCGACGAGTCGATGGAGGCATCCACGGCAGCCACGTCCGCAGACTGTTGCTGGGACTGGCCGTAATAGACCGAGGCGACCGCGATAGTCGTAGCCCCGGCCATCAGCATCATCGGCGCGAGCATCGGCAGGACCATCAGCAACGCCAGCCCCGCGATCCACTTCCGGCCCCGCGACGACTTCGCCGCCGCGAGCCCAGCCCCCTTCAACGCCCCAACGAGCGCTCCCGCCCCGCCACCGACCAGCGCACCCTGAATGGCACCCGTGGCCGCATCCGCCGTCAAATCCTTCGCGTCCTGCTTCGCGGACTTCTTCTCACCCGGCGACTTCAACGCCCGGGCCGCCTCCGCGACCTCCCCGGCCACATTCGCCTTCGAGGCAGCCTTCGTCGCTACCGCCCCCGCACCCTTGGCGACCCCAGCCTTCGCAGCCGACCCGGCCGACTTCTCCGCCCCCGCCTTCGTGGCGGCCTTGGCACTGGCCTTCGCGGTTCCGGTCGCAGCAGCACCAGCCGCACTGGCACCAGCCGCGCCGGCAACACCGGCAGATGCAGACGCAGATGCGGATCCCGTGGCAGCCTTCTTCGCCGCACCCCCAGACATCTTCGAGCGGGCAGGATCCATCGCAGCCCCGGCCACCTGGCCACCACCCGAACCCTCCCCACCGGCAGGGTCACCAGCGGCGTCAGCAGCGCGATCACCAGCAGCAGGGGCGTCCCCGGGGCGGTGCTTCGGGGTGATCTCGGGACCGACACGGAACCCCGGGGAGCGAGGACGGCCCCCACCGTCAGCTGAATCAGGGCCCGCGGCATCTGGGCGGGCATGTCCGGGCTGGGCATGTCCGGGCTGGGCAGCCGTGTGGCGTGGTCCGCGGGGCGTGCGCATCGGCGGCGGAGCACTACGAGCCCGGCCACCCTGTTCATGACGACCCTGGGCAGCGCGGTCAGGTGCGTCTTCTTGGGGGCGTGCGGGCGTGCTCGGGCGGCGTGGTTCCCGGCCTTCTGCACCCGTCACGTCATCTCCCGTCCGTCGTCACCAGGGCCCATGCGTAGACGCGCCCCGAACAGCTGCCTTCGGCATTGATGTGTCCGGGACCAGGACGACCCGCACTGAGGACACCCAGCACCCGGGCAGATCGGGTCGGGCGAGCCCCCAGGGGAGCGAGGGAGTTCACCCCAGCTGGCTCGGCTGATGCCAGTTCACCTTCGCCCGCTCCCCGTCCGGGAAATAGGACCGGCGGCGATGCTCCAACCGCCAGATGTAGAACGGGGAGGGCACTCGGGCCGACTTCGCCCGGTTGTGACGGGCACACAGGGACTGGGCGTTGGCCAGGGAGGTGGCCCCGCCCTTCGCGTGCGGGTAGACGTGATCGGCCTGAGTGCCTGCCGCTGAGCACCGGCCACCGAGCCACGGGTTGTGCTCGCACTGGTTCTGCGCCCGTTCGTGGATGCGCCGGCACTGGTCCGCGGTGAACAGCCGTTGGGCGTCCTTCTGCACTGGCCCGGCAGAGCCCCGGGAGCGGGCCACGGCCCCCACCAGGACCACGAGCACGACCGCGGCAGCGAGCAGGCGGCGAGGATCGGCCACGACGTAGGCCAGCAGTGACTCCATGACGAACCAGCCCCTACCCGCACGTCCCTGAGCCCTGCCAGCCCCACGACAGGTTCACGGTGTTCTCGGCCGTGGCGGTCACGCTCACCGAACCGCCATTCGTCTTCGCGGAACGGGTCACCGAACCGGCACCAGACCCGGAAGCGGCACCGGACATCTTCACCGTCCCGCCACCGGAGGCAGTGAACGTCACGGTCGCATTCCCGGTGCAGGTGACCGTCTTCGAGGTGGACGCGCGCGGGGCCGGGGCAGGTGGCTTCGGCTTGGGCTTCGGTTTCGGTTTCGGCTTGGGGGCCTGAGTCGTCGGTGCAGGCTTCGGGGCAGGTTTCGGTGCGGGCTTCGGGGCCGGCGGGGGTGCAGGGGCCGGCTGCGGCTTCTCCACCGGCTCCGGCCTATCGACCGGCTTCTTCGACTCCTTCGGCTTCTCCGGCGACTTCGACGGCTCCGGGGTCGGACTCGGCGACTCACTCGGGGACGGCGACTCACTCGGGGACGGCGACTCACTCGGGGTTGGGGTGGCCGTGGGCGTCACCGGCACGTACACGATCGAAGGCGAAGGCTCGGGCGGATTCGTCGTCGCCGTCCACCAGTCCTTCAAATGCGGGACCCCGTACAGCGCAGTCGGGACCGCCACCAGGGCCAGGACAATGACCGCGGCGAGCACCTTCGCGGGCGGGGAGGTCAACAGCCAGCGCACATCGTCGCCGCGCGTACGCAGCAGCGGAGAGGACACAGGAGGCAGGGCAGCAGCAGCCGGGCTGGGCTTGGCCGGACCGAGTGTGGATGGGCTGGGCGTGGATGGGCTGGGGGAGGGCAGGTCGGTGCCGTCGAGCTCATCGAGCCACGATCCGGCATTCCGCCGGCGCGGCACAGTCCTCGACGTTCGGTTCCTCACTGGCACAAGCACCTCCTACTCCGGCCCCATGCGTAGACGCCCGAAAGGGGCCGGCACCCGTAGATGCCAGCCCCTTGGGGGTCACGCCGATTCAGAACCGGTGCCTATTCAGGGCCAGTGCCGACTCAGAATCCGTGTCGGCTCAGAACTCGTCGTCGTCCTCGTCGTCGTCGGCGGGGGCCTTGCGCTTGGGCTTGCGCTTCGGCTTCTCCTCTTCCTCCTCGTCGTCCTCGTCACGGCGCTTGGAGCGGACCTTCGACTTCGGCTTCGGCTTCTCCTCGGCCTCCTCCTCGTCTTCCTCGTCGTCGTCCTCGTCGTCGCGGCGCTTGGACTTCTGCGGCTTCACCTTCGTCACCTCGGCCTCCGCCCAACGCAGGTCCGGGCCGATCGCCGAGACCGTGAACGAGGTCATCGTCAGTTCGATCTCGTCGCCGTCGACCTCCACGTCCTTGCCGTAGGTGTTCAGGCGGGCCACGGCCACGACCCGGTCACCCTTCGAGAGGGAATTGGCCATGTTCTCGGCCAGCGTCCCCCAGGCGGTCGCATTGGCGAAGTGGGTGCGCTCCTCGCCCTCGTCGCCGAACCGCTCGTTGATGGCGATGGTGAAGATCGCCCGCGGGTTCTTGCCCTTCGTGATGAGCTTCGGGTCCTTCGTCAGGTTGCCGACCAGCACGATGTTGTTCACGGTGTTGCTCCTTGATTCTTGGTCATGGTCTTGCTCAGATGAGCACTCGAATGCCGGCCCTTCGGTCGACAGTTGTTCTAGCCCGGCAGCGGCGCGTTCACCGTCACCACCGGCTCACTCATTCAGGTGTGCGGACCCGGGCCATCTGCGAACCGCTACCGGTGATCCCCGGAGCCGGACAGCACCCCACGGGACTGCCGGTCGGCCAGCTTGGCCAGATTCGCCTCAGCCACCTCATCCAGGTCCCAGCCGAGCAGCCTGGCGAGCCCACCGGCAGTATCGAGAAGCCACAGGACCGCGTCATCGAATACGCCCGGGGCCACGGCCCCCTCCCCGTCACGGATCTGTTTGGAGACTCGTCCGGCGAGCCACCCAGACGCAGCCTGCAGCATCCTCAGCGCCTCACCCACCGACAGGACGGCCAGCGAATCCCCGCGCAGGGATCCCAGGCTCGTCTCGGGCAGGAGCGCATCTTGGGACCGGCCCGGAAGGTGGTGGTTGAACAGGGCGACGTTCCACAGGACGTCACCGAGCTCAGCACGCACGTCTTCGACCGGCCCCACGCCGCAGCGCCAGGCCGCGATGGCCTCATCGAGCTCGGCCACCTCCGAGGACAGTGCCAGCGCCGTGTACTCCAGGCCCCGCTCCGGCGGGAAGATCGCGGTCCGGGCGGCCCCGGCAGTGTATTCGGCGAGGTTCACGCGACCACCCCCGAAGCGAACAGGCCCCGGTAGCGGCGCAGCTCGGCGATGCTGTCCAGAATGTCGTCCATCGCCTGATGCTTACTCGTCCAACCGTCCTCCATCTCCTCGATCAGCGAGGGTCGCCACACGCGCAGCGCCTCCTTGAACGAGGACACGTCGATGACCCGGTAGTGCAGGCGGGCGAACGTGGCAGGCATGTGACGGCGAATGAAGTCGAAGTCCAGCTTCACGCTCGAACCAGCGAGCACCACCCCCACGTCCAGCCCATGACCGGCCATCCACTCCGACAGGTCCGCGTCGACGTCACCGATTCCCCGCGCCTGCGGCCCCCGGACACGTTCGAGCAGGCCCGTACGGGTGTGCATCTGGCGCACGTACGGCACCATCCGCTCCAGCGCCCCCTCATCACCTCGCACCGTCACCGGACCGAACGCGCCCACCACCTCCAGGTCGCCCGTGGTCACCACCGCGGCCACCTCCAAGATGGCATCGTCCACAATCCTGGACGGGTCGGCCCGGTCATAGCCGAGCCCGGTGGTCTCCAAATCGACCCACAGCCATCGAGCGATGGGGGATTCTGGCGGCTGGTTCACTGTCGTTCTCCTGATTCTTAGACGTTCCTGCTGTTCAGACGGTGCTGCTGTTCAGACTGTGCTGCTGTTCAGACGGTGCTGGTGCTCAAACCGGGCTGGTTCCCAGACTGGGCCGATTCTCAGACGGTGCTGACTCCCAGACGGTGCTGGTGCTCAAACGGTGCTGTCGGCTAGTTCTAGCCCGGGGGCGTGCTCCGGTTCGGGAATCCAGTACTCCCATTGCCCTGACCGGACCCACGCCACATCGGGGTCACGTGCGGCCTTGAGCACCGCATCCCGCTCCGCCGCAGTCCAACCCCGCTCGGGTGCAGTGATGACCGTCAGCTCAACGTTCCCGGCATGGTCGTAGCGGCGGAAGCACCGGAATATCTCCGGCTCGGGCGCGAAGATGATGTTCGGAGGGGCGGGGGACAGCAGGGCCCGGTCGCTCGTCGCTGAGCTCAACCCCTTCCCGGCCTCCACGGTCAACACTCGCGGGTCACCACTCGTGCCAGGCTGGATTGCGGTGCCGGGCTGCATGGTCGGCTCGGGCCGGACAGCGAGGATCCCGGAGCGTGTCCGGGTGGCCCCTCGTGCTGGCGCAGCTACCGGTGCCGGTTCGACCATCCGCGTGGACCCGCGGCCCGTCCTGGCAAGTGAAGCCGTGCCAGTCGTTGAAGCAGTCCTGGCCGATACAGCCGTGCTCGCGGCCGTGGCGGGTTCGGGGGCAGTCGTGGGGGTGGGGGGCCTGTTCGGGTCGAACATCGCGGCCTGCAGGTCTACGACGGCCGGGGCAGGGGAGGCCACCACCTCGTCCACATCCTGATACCCGATGGGCCACATCTTGGTCACCGTGAGGGAGTGGAGCTCGACCGTGACCAGGTTGCCCTCCTCGTCGGCCTGCTCGAACTCGCGGGTACGGACCCGCGCCTGAACGCCCACCACGGAGCCGACACCGACCCGGTGCCCCGCCCTATCGAGTGCCTTCAGCGTCGAATCCCACACCATCGCCTCGATGGAGCCCTTCGAGCCCTCCAACGTCAGGAACGCCCGCCGTCCACCGCGATTGTCCGGCTTCACCTTCCACTGGGTCACCAGACCCACCGTCAGCACGGTGGAGCGGCCACCCGAGAGCGCCTTGTGGATGGGACGCGGGCGGGCACCCAACGGTGCGCCGTACTCGTCGAACACCGGCGGATCCCACTTCTTCACCTGAGCAGACAGCGCCGACATCGGGTGCCGGCCGATGACCAGACCCAGGCGCTCATGCTGGCGCACGGCCCGTTCGACCAGGCCCCACTCCTCGCCCGAGACCGGCACGCCCGCGTGGGAGCGCATTGACCCCTGAGCTCGCATGGACCACAGGGCCCGCATCTGCCCCTTCCTCGGACCGAACTCGTCGGCGGCACCGCACTCGATCAGTCCCTGAGCGGCCTTCGTCGTCAGCCGTGACGGCTTCCCGTCACCGCCGGGCAGTTCCACCCGGGCGAGCACGTCCGCCATCGAAGAGAACACCCCGCCGCTCGCTCGCTCGTCGACGATCGCACGGGCAGCCTTACCCACATCACGGACCTCGCCCAGGCCCAGCACGACCGTGGCAGAGTCCACCGCGGTCGAGGCGTACTGGGAGGAGTTCACCTGCGGGGGCAGCACCTGCACGCCCTCCTGGTCCAGTGCAGTCAGCGCTATCGCCCGCTTGTCCGGGTCATCGGTCTCGGCGAGCAGCGCGGCCCCATACGCCGAGGGCCAGTTCGCCTTCAAGAACGCCGTCACGTACGCCAGGTAGCCGTAGGCGGCACTGTGGCTCTTGTTGAAGGTATAGGAGGCCCCGCCCTTGATCGAGTCCCACACGCGCTCGGCAGTGCGCGCGGAGAACGCGAGCTTCGGGCTGCCGTCGGTGGCGGTGTCCTTGACCGCTCCGGCCAGAAATAGCTCACCGACCGCATCGACCTCGGCGGCGATCTTCTTCGAGATCCCCTTGCGCAGCCGGTTACGTTCTGCCGGGCCGAAGCCGGCCACCACGTCTCCCAGGAGCATCGCCTGCTCCTGGTACACCGTCAACGCGAACGTCGAACCGAGCACGCGGGCAAGCTGCTCCTCCTCGGCCGGGTCGTTGGTGAAGATTGAATAGTCGACCCCTTCACGCCCGTTCTTACGGGCCGCGTAGCGGGTGTGCATGTTCGCCGCCATCGGCCCGGGCCGGTACAGGGCCACCAGAGCGGAGAGGTGTTCGAGCGAGGTGGGAGCCACGTCCTGGGTCAGCTCCCGCATTCCACTCGAATCGAGCTGGAACACCCCCGCCGTGTGGCCGTGGGCCAAGAGCCGCCACGTGGCCAGCACCCGGTCGTTGTCCAGGTCGTCCCCGTCGGGCAGGTGGTCGGGGTCGATGGTCTCCCCGGTGAGCTCGGCGATATTGCGCACCGCCGCCGAGACGATATCGAGGTTGCGTAGGCCGAGAACGTCCAGCTTCAACAGGCCGATGCCGTCATCGACACCTGCCGCATCCCATTCGGTCACCAGCGGGTCGTCCTCGTGGGAACCGGCACCGGTGTCCTTGCGCATCGGGATCAGGTCACCCAGGGGCGCATCCGAGACGACGGTCCCGCAGGCGTGAATGGAGGCACCCGTGGTCACCTCCTCGAACTGGCGGGCCAGGGAGACGACACCGGCGGCGCGCTCATCGGCGTCCACCTCTGCCCAGAAACCGGCCGAATCCTCGGTGCGGGTCTGGTCGATTCGGGTGAACGTGTACGGCTCGGCACCGTCCATCGGGACCGCCTTCGAGAGCTTGTCGCCCAGGGTCGCGGGCAGGCCGAGCACGCGGGCAGCGCTCTTGATAGACGCCTTCGTCTTCGACACCTGGAATGTGCCGATGCGGGCCACATAGTCCTCGCCGTACATGTCCACCAGGTGCGCCAGCACCTCGTCGCGCCGGCCCTTCTCGAAGTCGATGTCGATATCGGGCATACCGACCCGCGTCGGGTCCAGGAACCGCTCGAACAGCAGGTCGAACCGGAGCGGATCCACCTGCACGATCCCCAGGCAAAACGAGGCGATACTCCCCGCCGCCGAACCCCGACCCGGGCCGACACGGATGCCCTGGGAGCGGGCCCAGGTGATGAGCTCATGGACGATCAAGAAGTAGTCGATGACCCCGAACGAGCGGATCACCTTCATCTCCGTGTTCAGCCGCTCGCGCACATGCTCCGGGTACGGGTCGCCGTAGAGGCGCGTGGCCCCCTCCTTGACCAGGTGCACGAAGTAGTCCTTCGAGGAGGCGAACCCGTCCGGTGTCGGGAACTTCGGCAGCCGCAGGTAGTGCTCGGGCAGGACATCGGCCTCTACCTGCTCGGCGAGCTCGACCGTTCCCCGGCACGCCCGGGCCCACCAGTCCTCATCGCGCAGCGAGAACATCTCCTCGGCGGTGCGCACGTGATAGCCCGAACCGGTGAACGTGAACCGGGAGGCCGGCGGGTCGATGAGCGTCTTCTTCGTCTGCAGCGCCAACCAGGCTTCGTGGGCGTGACTGCCCCCGGCCTCGACATGGTGGGCGTCGTTCGTAGCAATGAGGGTGAGCCCGTATTCGTCAGCCAGTTCGGCCAGCCGCGGCAGCGCCGCCGACTCGATGCCGACGCCGTGCTCCATCACCTCGACGTACACGTTCTCGGGCCCCACAGCGCCGATGAGAGCCTCCAGGCCGGCGCGGGCACCGGCCTCATCCCCGTGCGCCAACGGGCCCAGCACCGGACCGCCCAGGCAGCCGGTGAGCACAATGAGCCCGCCCGCATGGTCTGCGAGCAGGTCGTAGTCGATGCGCGGGTGCTTACCCCAACGGGAGTTCTGCGCCTCGTTGTGCAGGGCCACCAGGTTCGCCCAGCCCTCCTGGTTACGGGCCAGGACGGTCAGGTGGTGGTAGCGCTTCGTCTTGGTCGCCCCCTGCCCGGCCAATCCCGCGTCGGTGGCGACGCCCTCGCGGGGAACCTCCATCGTGTTCCGCTCGTGCCGGTCACCGATGGCCAGGTACATCTCCTCACCGGCGATGAGCTTGATCCCGGCAGCCCGGGCAGCCGTCATGGCCGTGAAAATGCCGCCCAGGGTGCCGTGGTCGGTGATGGCGATAGCAGGCTGACCATCCGCGGCAGCGGCAGCGATCAGGTCACCGACGCGGGCAGTGGAATCCAGCGCCGAATGCTCGGAGTGGACGTGCAGGTGGACGAAGGAGGACGAAGCCATGATCGTTCTAGCCCGGCTCAGATCGTCAGCGGGCCCTCACCGGCCCACTCGCGCGCACGGTTGGGCTCATCGTCGAAGAGCGGCTCATCGAACCACTCGGTGCCGTTGGAGCCGACGTGACGGACCGGACCAATCGGGTCGGCCGCGGCCATGCGCACGGCCTCGAAGAACCCGATCTCAGGCTTCGGGGTGGCAGTCCCGTGAGTGCTGGCAGTCCCAGGCTCGTCGGTGGTACTGGGCTGGTTGGGCACATCGTCTGGGCGGATGGGCCGCAGCACCGTGCTCGGTCGGGCCTTGGCCACGGGCGCGAACTGTCCACCGGCGGGAGTGCCGGCCATCTGACGGGCGGGTAGCGACATGGGTGGACCTTTCACACGGTCGGAGGAGTTCACCCAAGGTGTGTGCGGGGCCAGCCGACCAACGCCACAGGCCCGTCCCCGACGCACCGAATCGCCGGCCACCCCAACCGCTGGTCACGTCCAACCACTGGTCACGTCCAACCACTGGCCACGCCGCGCTGGTCATGCTGGGCTGGTCATGCTGGGCTGGTCATGCTGCGCCGGGCTCTTCCTCCCGCATCGAATCCAGCAACTCCAGTGCGGGACGGTAGGCGCGGGCCACCACCCGAAGTGCCGTAGCCGTGTCGGTGACCGGGCCGTCCAGGAGCGCCTGGGGGTCGGCGGTTCCCGTGGTGAAGGCGGGCAGGGCGGCAGTGATCTGGCTGAGGCGCTGGCCCAGACTCAGATCCAGGCCCATGACCGCATCGCCGATGGTGCTCGTAGCAATCGTGGTCACCGTCGACAGGCGCGCCAGGATCGCCTCAGTCGTTGCCCCGTCCAGGGTCGTGAGCGCCCCGGCGAGGTCGAGGGCCACCAGGTGCCAGGTGGCTGCGATCAGGTCATCGAAGAGCTCGGCGACCACATGCACGGCCCAGTCGGGCTCGTCGGGATTGTCGATGTAGCCGGACAGGTCGATGCGGTCGAGGTCCTCATCGGGAGCGCCGTCCAACCAGGCCCTCACCCGTTCCTGCACTGCGGGGGTGGTGATGTCCAGGCCGAACAGGTCGAGCACGTCGACCCACCCGCCGGTGACCGGGTCGTACATGCCCGAGGAGGTCAGTTCCAGGGCGACACGGATTGCGAGCTCGGTCGGGCTTTCGAGCCGCTCACGCTCCACACCGGCCGAACCACCAGCGCCAGGGTCGTCGATGCCAGGGCTGTCGATGCTGGGGTCGTCGATGTCGCTGTCGATGAGGGCGTACGGGAGGGCCAGCCGCTCCGGCAGCCACATGAGCGGATGCCACATCATCGCCGGGGACAGGCCCTCCCAGCGACGCCGGCCCTGGCGGATGCGCGAATAGTCGGGCAGCGGGGTAGCGACGATGGTTGCCGCCATGACGTCACCCGGGGCCAGGTGCGTGTCCGTCAGGAACTGCTCACGCCGCTCGGCGGTCTTGACGAGCCCAGGCAGGGTGGGGGCGTCCTGGTCGGCGGGAGTGGGCCGGGTCAACAGCAGCCCCTCGCCGGCATCGAGCAGGTAGGGCCGGTGCAGGACGGGCGGGTTCGACCCTTGCCGGCGCGCGTCCGGCGCATTCCGGTGTGGCTCATTCCGGTGTGCGCCATTCACGTCTGGCTCATTCGGCTCTGGCGCGTTCAGGTCGGGCATGTTGGTGGTCTCGATTCTGGTTCGGTGGGACGGCTGGCATCTGCCTCCACCCAGCCCCATGCGTAGACGCCGCCAGCCGGGGCCCGGGCCGCTATTGGGCCGGTGCGTCCTGCCCGTGCATCGCCGCGATCAGGGTTCGGTCTATGACTGCGGCGTCCGAGCGCGGGTGAGCCTGGTGACGGGTCTGCACGCCGACGTCGATCCACGTGGAGACGTGGGCGTAGTCGTGCTCGGTTGCGATCCGGGATCGGACGTACTGGCACCCCAGGTCCGTCAGGCGCTGGCGGACGAGGCGGGCGTAGGCGGTGGGGCGCCACTGGGGTAGCCCGTCGGTGCCTTCACCGGCGGCGAGCATCTCGGCGTCGTCCAGTCCATGGGCGTGGATGTAGACGCTTCGGTCGCCACCGGTGTTGGCCGACCTCACCCGGTAGGTGACGCCGGGCCCGCCGGGCAGGTAGCCGGCTTCGACGGCGGCGGCGATGTCGGACCGGACTTGGGAGGCGATCTGCTTCGGTTGGGCGAACTGGTCGTAGCGTGCCCCCACTCGCCAGTCCCCGTAGGTGGAGTGCCCGTAGGTGGAGTCGGCGTAGGTGGGGTTTGCGGGCTCGGTGACGATCACCGGCTCGCGGAAGGTCGGGTCGCTTCGCCAGCGGCCCTCGCGGTCGTTGAGCCGGGCGGCGATGTCCATGAGCTCTTCGGCGTCCCAGGGGCGGCCCTCGGCCAGGGCCAGTGTCGCCGGCTGGAACAGGTCGGCCTCATGGGTCGCGGTGTCCAGGTGGGGCAGGTGGGTGGGGACCTGGTCGAGGTAGTCGTCCTGCCCGCGGGAGCCGGAGCGCATCAGGTCCATGAGCGCGGGAAGCGGATCGCCGCCTGCGTCGTGGACACCGGCAGGCGGACTGGCGAGGGACAGGGGTGAGGCCGGGCGGGGGTCCTCGGCGAACTGTCCACCGGTGGGCGTGCCTGCGGGCTGTCGGGTGCGATCGCGCGTGCTCATATCCGTCAGGTGTGCGGGGCGATGAGTGCAGGACCCACGGGCGCTCCGGCTCCTTCGCCGACTGGTGATGGTGGTGGCTACCGGTGGCCGCGATGTTGGGGCGCTCGGCCAGGCCCCTGGGCCGGGGCTCGGTGGTCGTGATGGGCGGGTTGGTGCTCGCACACCGTTTTGGGGTGTTGTCACCTCTGGTTGGAGGGGGTGTGGCAACTTGGAATCGTTGATTTCATGCGGAAAGGTAGGGGTGCCTCAGTGGGCGCTGTGGTCCGCTTGTCACCGTTGGCACCAGTGGGTTGGATCGGGTGACAAGTAAAGGGATTGCAAAAGGTGCAGGTCAGAGCGGGTGCGAGTGCCCCATATATATATATTTGTCACTTTGACACCTACACAGACACACACACACGGGCGCATGCACTCTCTATCTCTGTGGGGATCGATATATATAGCAGGATCCTCCTATACGTATGCACTGGGAACAGTGCCAAGGTGACAAATGGGTCCAAAACACCGACCTTTCCGCAGTATCATGCGGTTTTGTGTTGTCACTGAGGGGGTGACAAGTGGTGTCAAACGGGGCAAGATGACACCCGGAACCGGCGAAAGTACCTAGTACTGGCAGTATCGCATCCCCTCTAGACCCGTCGGGCGCGCGCCCAGGCGCGCGCGGGCGCGCGTGTGCGCGCATGCGCCCGCGCGAATACCATTGTCACCAGGGTTGTGTCAAGGGTCAGGTTCGGGAGCTCGGTTGGTGACGGGATCGGGGTCGACCGTCAGCAAGTGGCTTTGTAAAGAATGAGTAAAGTGTCTCGGGGTTGGGCTCGAACCCCCTCCAGCCGGCCCCCAGAACGACGATCCAGGGACGTTCCAGAGGTGGTCCAGTGGCTCCCGGCGAGCGGTCGAGGGCCCAATTCAGCACCTGATCTGGGACCGGCTAGGGGTGCCGCCGAGCCCGATCCGGCACCCGAACGAGCGGGAATCCAGCGGCTGATTCGGGGCCCGGTGAGCCTCTCCCGGGCCCGCCGGCAGGCCCTCCGAGCGGGTGAAGAGCCAACCTGAACCGGCCCCATTCGGACCACGAACAGGGTGAATCCCATGCCCGACCACGGCCCCGATCCGAGGGGTCGGGGAGCCGGGACGAGGCCCGATTCAGTGACTTCACGGACCCTCCTGGGACCGGTTTACAGAGCCCTCCGGCGAGGGCCCGCGACCCCCGAACCGGCCCCTGAGTGAGCCGCTGGAACCAGTCCCTGGGACCGGCCGGGCCAACCCGATTTGCGGGCGAACCGGCCGGTCCCAGAGAGCATGTTCGGCACCCGATTCTGCACCCGTACTGGTGCCCGATTCAGGTCTGGCTCAGGGGGCCGATCCGCCTCGGTGGATGGCATCGAAGGGCGGGCCCCGCACACCCCACTGGCATGGACACGCCACTGCCCGGCCTCGGACGCTCCCGTCAGATGTTCCCCGCCCGCTTCATCGAGGTGCTGGACGACCCCCGCGATGACCAGGGCCAGCCGTGGGACGGGCCCCTCGGCGATGAGCGTGAGCGGCCCCGAATCCTCCATCTGCAGGGACGGGACGGTGCAACGATCCTGCAGGTTGTCGACCAGTTCGGACGACTGCACCGCACCGACGGGCCGGCCGTCATCGGCATCAACGGGTCGAACCTGGACACGTCCTGGTGGGCCGTGGGCCAGTCGCTCGACGACGCTGCGGGTGAGCTCACGGTGATCGACACCTGGCTGCAGGGACTCGGCTCCTCACCCCTCTACGGCACCTACCTGCGCCACCTCGAAGGGATCCTCCCGCGCGGATTCAAGGTCACCGCCAACGGCACCGTCCTGGCCCCGAGCAGCGTCGCCGGAGCACTCGACACCCTCGACATCGCAGAACTGTGGGAGCGTGAATCCGAAGACGAAGACCCCGTGGTGGCCCTGGCCCGCTCCGTTCATGTCAGCCACCCCTTGTATGCCGGTCATCCCAGCAGCGTGGCAGCCAGCCGGTGAGCACCATCGAGGCCGCAACGTCGGCACTGGCCCTCGATGGCGTCGGATGCCCCGTGCCGCACACCTGGTGGGCATGAGCATCGAGATCCACGACTCCGAAGACCTGACCCCGCTCTGGGCCGACGTGCCCGAGCTCGGACGCCACGCCTGCGCCAGTGGTGATGGGCGATGATGGGGCATGGGCACGCCACCATGGGCGCGGCCGGTTGGGTGGCACTGACCGCCACGGCCACCGGTGCCACCGGCCTCATCCCGATGGAACCCGCGCAGGTCGCAGCCGGGGCGCTCGTGACCGCAGGTGCCGCACTCCTGCCCGACGCCGACCACCACTCCGGCACCATCGCCTACTCCCTGCCGCCGGTCTCGACCGTGCTGACCCGCGTCGTCGGTCAGGCCAGCGGCGGTCACCGGCACGGCACCCACTCCCTCCTCGGCGTTCTGGCCTGCTTCGGGCTCGCCTGGGCGCTGGCCCCGCTGCGAATCGACTTGCCCTGGGGGCTCGCCGAGGACTTCCAGATCGGGGCGTGGCTGCTCATCGTGCTCATGGTCGCCTTCGCCGCCAAGGCCCTGCGCCTGACCCGTGGCTGGAAGACGTCGTGGCTGACGGCACTGACCGCCGGGACCGCTGCCGTCTACTTCGCCCCCGAACAGTTGTGGTGGCTGCCGATCTCGGTCGGGATGGGCGTACTGATTCATCTGCTGGGCGACATGCTCACCGTCCAGGGGATCCCGCTGCTGTGGCCGCTGACCCCGAAGCCCGCGGTGGAGACGCCGCTGTGGAAGAAGAACGGCTACTTCGCGATCCCGCTGCTGGGCACCGCCGGCTCCGGGCGTGAGTGGGTGTTCGTCATGGCCCTGAACATCTACATCCTGGCCGTCGGCATCGAGACGTTCATGCCCGGCACCCTCGCCTCTCTCGTCGAAGGAGCATGATGACCGCACCATACGTCCGGGAGATCGTCTCCGAGACCTGGAGCAGGTCCGGCACCCTGTTGACGCTGACCCTGCTGCTCGCCGACGGCCGCAAGGCCACTGCCACCTTCCAGTGGTCCACGCCCGAGCAGGCTCAACAACACGCCCCGGCGACACGGCGATCACTGATCGAGTCGATCAATACCCACCACCCCCAAGGGCGGCACTCCATCCATCTGCGTCGCGGGAGGCGCTTCAACATGGTCACCGGAGTCTCCCCGAGGTGGCGCTGGCTACCGCAGATAGCGCTGCGGCCCCAGGTCAGGTTCGAGTGGGGGCGATGGCGGCTGGCCATCAGGTCTCAACACGCGCCAACCGGCACCGGCCAAGGGGTCGAGCAGTGACCGGGCGCACCGTCGACCACGGGCGGTCCGAGGTCGCCCGCCCCTGGCCGCAGGACGCCCACCTCAGCGGCGGTTCTCGCGGCCTGGTGCTTCGTCGTTACGGTGACAGGTACCGGACCGCGTTCTTCGAGGCCAGCTACGCCGGTACGTTCCTGCGCGGTGAAGCGGAGACGATCGCTGAGGCTGAGGAGGCCGCCTGGGCCAAGCACACCCGAGCAGCCGGCTGCCCTGGTCACGAGTACGAGACCCGCGGCTACACCAACGGTGCCGGATTCTGCCGCCACTGCGACCGGTTCGCCTCCGGCGTCTTCGACGTGCGGACGGTGGGGATCCCGTGCACCGAATGCGGGGAGCGCACGAACTGGACGCGGGTAGCCGGGCAGATGTTCTGCCGGGAGCATGATCCCGACCGGCACGAGCGTGCACGGCTGCGAGAGCAGGCACGGGCCCAAGGTCGGGAGCCCTACGACGGCCCGCTGGATGAGCTGCTGGATGAACTGCTGGCAGCGATGCTCGACGCGGACGAGGAGGAGCGATGACGACCATCACGACCAAGGTGCTCGTCCTACCGGAGGGCATGGACGCCGGTGACATGGACCAGTCCAGCTTCGCGGTGACGGTGAACTGGCGCGGACCCTATGAGGGTCGCAGCGGCGGCGGCTACTCGGTGGAGCGCACCGGGCTCCAATTCCGGCGCGGAGCACTCGGGGAGCACCCGTCCGTCCCGGAGCGGTTCCGTGCCTGGCAGTACCGCTGGCCGGACCTGGACTCGGCCTTGGAGGCCGCCCGGGAGATCGTCGAGACGACGGTGGTGCGCGGACGAACCTGGGTGCAGTGGCGCGAGTTCAGGGACGCCGGCTAGTCCTCGGGAGTGAAGCCGTCACGGAGCCACGTCACGTTGGGGTGATCATTGATCTCGGTGATCGCCCGTGTGACGGCCTCCTGCAGTCGTTGCGGCGCGCGGGTATTGCGTCCACCCCTGATCCCGGCGTGGCGGGCCATGAGCGCCCAGGCGTCACCCTCGGGGGTCGTGGTGGCCCCACGGCCTGCTTCGAGTGCCGGATCCTCGACCTGCCCACTGCTGGGGTCGAAGTCGATGATGAAGTCGCGCCCGCTCTTGCTTGCCAACCCGGCGAGCCGCATCCGCCCACCGGGAAGTGGCTGAACGCGCGCTGGGCGCACCTGGTAGCTCTTGTCCGAGAGGCCCCGGACACGCTGGCGTGCATCCAACCCCAGGGAGACGGTCTTCACCTCGCGGACGAGGGCATCGTGCAGGTCGCCGGCGGTCCAATCGCGGCCCAGGCGTGCGTTGCCGCTGCTGTTGATGGAGCCCATGAGCAGGCCGCCCGACTCGTCAGGGAACGTGGGGTCCATGGACGTCTCGAACCAGATCGACCCGCCCGCAGGCATTCCCAGGCGCGCACTCCACTGGCTGCCATTGCCGTAGTAGTCGGTGGCACCCACATCGAGTTTGCCGCGGACCCCCGCCCGGCGCAGGATCACCAGCGCCGGCATATGCTGATCGATCCAGTCCTTCCGGGCGCTGACCGGGGAGCGGACCTCCAGTACGTCACCGAGCACGTACACGCCTTCGTCATCGTCGTAGGCGGTCAGGGCCAGGTGCCTCGGTGTGCCGGCGGGCCAGGCATATTCCTGCGAGTCCGGCCGGTCGGCCGATGAGGCGTAGCTATTCGGCGGCTGCAGCGAGAGGCCGGCGGGGGAGAGTTCCTCCTGCGCGAACTGTCCACCGGTGGGGGTGCCGGCGGGCTGGCGGGAACGGTTCGAGGTGTCCATGGTCATCAGGTGTGCGGGCGGGGGGCTTGAACGACCCGTGCCGCACACCCAGACGGCATGAGCATCGACACGACCTCGTTCGCCTCCACCATCGCCACGATCCAGGACCGGTACCACGCCCAGTCGCTGGCACGCGCGAAGAACGCCTTCGCCGGCCACGAGATGCGGGTGCTCCACTCCGACGGCGTGTACCGGCACCTGCGGTTCGCCACTCCCGGGACCGGCATGTTCCGGTTCGACATCCACACCGCGCCGGGGCTGCTGACCCTCACCGGTGATATCGGCACGTTCGTGTTCTCCCGCGTACGGGACATGCTCTCGTTCTTCCACGACCCCACCGACACCAATGTCACCTACTGGGCCCAGAAGCTGCTCGCGCCGTCCGGCTTGCAGGTGAACGAGTACGACGAGCACGTGCTGCGGGCATCTCTGGCTACCCTGGTCGACGAGCTCACAGAACACTGGACCGGTGAGTCCCGTGCCGGACTCACTGGAGCCCTCGAACTGGACGTGTGGGGAGCCGACGACAGCCACGACCTGACCGTCAGAGCTCTCATGGAGTTCCAGTGGACCGACCCGGTCACCGGCGAGACGATCGAGTTCCCCGACGCCTACGAGCTCCCGATGCGGTCCTACGGCACCCAATTCCTGCTCGCCTGCCATGGCCTGCGTGCCGCGTCCCTGCACTACGTCGCCACCGTCGGCGGGGTCGATTTCAGTGGCTGAGAGGGTCATCCACGAGCAGGTCGGTGGGCCTCTCGTCCAGGTCTGCAGCCTCGGGCACACTCACCGCGCCGTGAAGATGTTCCGTCGCTACGTGCTCGAAGTGATCGAGACCCGCCAGGTGCCGAACACGTTCGCCCGCGGGTACGGTGACACGGCCGCGACCTCCACCGGATACCGGGCCGTGGACCAATTCGGTGACGAATGGTGCAGCGACTGGCATTCCAGTTCCAGTGACGGCTACGGCGGCGGGCGCATGTGGATCTGCGAGGACGGTCGCACCGCATGGGAGGCGAAGCGCGACGGCTCCCCGGCCCGGGCCGGAGACGGGTGGATCCTGCAAGGGTCCGGCGGTGGCGCATAGTCGGGGCTGCCGCACACCGGGCGGGCATGAGCCTCAACACGACCGGCAAAGTCCTACGGAGCAGAAATGGCTAGGCCGCCTCTACCGAAGTGCGAGTGGGGGAGCATCTCAGCAAAGCAGGAGGCGGACGACCAATGGGCAGCCCGAACTCGCTATCGTGACGCCCGTGACAGAATCAAATCAGTAAGGCGCTCTGGGGCGACAAGGGAGGCGGCAGTTGAAGCGCTGCTGGAGCACCTGAATGAGCGTCGGGGTGAAGACCTACGGGAAACGGGTCAGCCCGTCGCCCAATGTGTTTCCGAGTGGATAGATGAGATGGAGGCGGAATCCAGGCTTGAAAAGCCTACTATTTCTGTCTATCGCGCAGCATCCGCACGGCTGCTCGCCAGTATCGGCGACATCAGCATCGGTGCACTCACGCGCAGCGACGTCCGTTCCGCGATCTGGCTCACGGAACTAGAATCCCCATCCCAGGCGCGGATCGGCCTCATTTCACTTCGTTCGGCCCTAGCGGCGGCCGTTCATGAGGGCGTGATCGAGTGGAACGCAGCGTCTCAGCAGAACCTTGCGCCCAGACAGAATCGGCAGACTCGCGTCATGTCGGACGATGAGGTCAGAGCACTGAAGACGATAGCGCGGGAGTCAGCCCAGGTGAAGGGGTCGCCAGGGTCGGTCATTCTCCGGCGCCTTATTGACATTCTATTCGACACTGGAATGGTCATCAGCGAGGCGCTCGCGCTGCGATACGGCGACTTTCGGGAGACCCCCGATGGGCACCTGGTAGTGCGTGTCTCCGGTACGCTTGCTAGCCGCGGAGAGATGAAGCTGAAAGAATATTCAGAGGATTCGTCGAAGAATCGAGTCTTGGACATTTCGGACCGGGTTGCTGACTGGGTCAGGGATGAGATTGCGGTAGCCACTGATGGGCCGGTATTCGAGTCTACTCTTGGCGGATGGGTACACCCGAACTCAGTCAACCGGTGGTGGCGGAAGATGGTGAGGGGGACCGGCTTGGAATGGGTCACTCCTCATACTTGCCGCGCCACGGTGAAGGCGGCGCTCGTGTCTCAGTTCGGAGTCGCGGTTGCATCCACGTTGATGGGATACACCAACACCCGCTAGGAGCGGACTCTGGAGTCAGGGGGAATCTACGACACGATGACTTGCTCGCCGACCGACGACGTGGCGCGTGGCGCACGAGGCCGCACACCAGGCGCACATGAGCACCAGCCATCAGCCCCTATTGGCCAACCCGATCGACACGTTCAGGGGTGATAGGCAGCTCATCCGGGGGCCAGACGGTGAGGTTTGCGACCACCAGTGGAGGTACTGGGAACCGCCCGCCCACGGCGAGACGTTCTGGAACTGGAGCGGCAATCGGTGCGCGATGTGCGGCGATTGCTATGCAACTGTGACTGATCACTGCCACATGACCGGCCTCATACGAGGTCGCCTCTGCACAAGCTGCAACATCCGGGAGGCAAGATCGGACCACGGGCGCTGGCAGGCTTGGCGCGATGGGGAGAATCCTGCTTTCCGTCACGGATTCGCCGTCGTCTACTACTCACCGTTCTCTGGGACCGTGCTCTCCCCGCACTCGAAGCTGCTTCTGCTCACCCCCGAAAAGAGGCAGGAGTGGTGGGATGAACAAGCCCACCGAGCGAGCATGGGGCAGCCGTGGCCGACTGAAGTACGCCCGACTGCCGAAGACTGGGACCGGTGGGAGGAACAGAGCAGGCGGCACCAAGATGTGAACAATGTTGGTGGCACCGACCGGCTGCTGCCGCACACCTCGTGGATATGAGCCTCAACACGACCGGCACCATCGCATCAACGACCCCGGCAACCGCCCTCCCGGGCACCGAGCCCCAGCACGCCCTGACCGCGGCCGACCGGTGCGACCAGTGCCAGGCCCGGGCCTACGTGTCCTTCACGACCAGTTCCGGCACCGTCCTTCTGCTGTGCGGCCACCACTACGGACGCCACGAACAGGCGATCGCCGACCTCGGATACGAGGTGCGTGACGAGCGGGACCAGCTGCGTCAGGCCCTGCCGAACCCGAATGGCACGGCCCCGGCCCACGCGCCTTCCCGCAAGCAGGCACCGAATCCGACCATCGAGAACTGAGAACGGGGCAGGCATGTCCACCACCTACTTCACGTCCGATACCCACTTCGGCCACCGCCTCGTCGCGGATCTGCGAAGTTACGACACCGTGCTCGGCCTGCGCCTGTTCGACACCGTCGATGAGTACGACGAGTACGTCGTGGCCGTCTGGAACGAGGTCGTGCGCCCCCGGGACACGGTCTGGCACCTGGGGGACGTCACCCTCGGCAACATCAATCGGGTCGGCCACCTGCTCTCGCGGCTGCACGGGACTATCCACCTGGTCACCGGCAATCACGACGAGGTCGCCCCCGGTGTCTCCCGCCGCGCCCCGAGGCTGCAGCGCACCTGGTTGCAGTACTTCGACTCGATCCAGCCGTATGCCCGGATTCGAGCGGCCGGACACCATGTGCTGCTGTCCCACTACCCGTACACCGGCGAGGGAAAGCGGGTAGGGGCCGACCGGTACACCCAATACCGGCTCCCGAACGAGGGCATGCCGCTGATTCACGGTCACACGCACGACTCCGGGCAGCGACTCAGCTTCGACGAGGGAACCCCGATGGTCCATGTCGGCTGGGACGCCTGGGGTAAGCCCGTGCGCCTCGACAAGGTCATTGCGACGTTCGGATGGGAGGGCTGAGGCTGTCATCGTCGGCGCACGTCACCGGCCGGGATCCACACTCCGCGGAGCCGGCACCGCCGGTCGTCGATGAACACGAGCACGTGGGTCTTCGTCCAGGCTCCCGCCTCCGTCTCAATGACCTCCACGCCGTCCCGCCCCCAATGAAGCCGCGCCCAGACGGGGATCGACTCGGTCGGGCGGGCCTGCTCTGCGCGGGGCGGCACCGGGATGGCGTTCGTGATGGGCTGCTCGTCGCCGGAATAGGCGTCCCACGCCTGCGACTGACTCATGGGATCCATGCTGCACCCGGGCCCCGACACCCCGGTGACAGCGTGACCACCGGCGGCTACGTGGCTACCGGTGACTGGATGCCCATGGAGGGGCGTCGTCGTTCGGGTGCCGCACACCATCGCACCATGAACACGGGAGTGAACACGGGCGTGGCGGCAGGTACGGGCACGGCAGAGACAGGCACAGCCCTCCTCCCGCCGCAGGTGAGACCGTGGTCTATCGAGTCTGACGTGTGGTGGGTTGACCCGCAGCGGATCTGCACGCCCGAGTCCGCCCCGCACCCGCGTGATCGCCGCGGCATGTGCCTCGACCCATGGGCCGGCGATCAGTGGGGGATCGGGCCCTTCGACAGCCTCGATGTCACCGCCGCCGAGCTCTGCGACCGGACGTCGTGTCCGTGCGATGGGGTGCTTGACATGTG
The DNA here is from genome assembly GCF_009372055.1 of Pseudactinotalea sp. HY160. Classification (NCBI taxonomy): domain Bacteria; kingdom Bacillati; phylum Actinomycetota; class Actinomycetes; order Micrococcales; family Cellulomonadaceae; genus Pseudactinotalea; species Pseudactinotalea sp. HY160. The sequence goes on from NZ_WHMT01000007.1 coordinate 96,065, forward strand.
CAGGGAATGCCACCTGGCTCGCATCGCCCAGCTCGTGGACATGCCGATCGACCCAGGTGACCCGCACCCGATCACGGTCGACTCCTTCGCCGATCACTGGCCGATCGTCGATGGGAACCACCGGATCGTCGCGTCCCTCATCCGTGGTGATGGGGTCATCCCGGTGGCTATCGAGGGTGATATCGACGACCTCTGGCGGATCCTCGTCGCCTGAACAGGGTCGCGTCCTGAACAGGTTCGTGGCAATGGTCGTGCCGGTCCGCACACCTGCCCTGCATGGTCACCCCGATTCAGCGCATCACGGTCAACACCCGCGCCACCCATGAGCAGACCGTTGCTGCTGCCGTGGCCGCATCGACGGGCCGGTTCTTAGGCGACCTGGCCACCGGGAGGGACCCCGCCCGCTCCTGGGATGACTGGCGCGCCGACGGGCGGACCGTCCGGGTCATCGGACACGACGGCATCGGCGGTGACGTGTTCGCCCACACGAACATCCCCGAGTTCACGATCACGCGCTCTCTCCCGCTGCTCGACCTGCCCACCGGCGGGAACCATGAGGCACCGGGCGCGGCCTACGACGTTCACCTGACCACGGCGATGACCACCTCCCAGGCCGTCTCGATGGCGGTCCGGGCCGTCTGGATCCACCTGGACATGCGCCTATTCGAAGCCCCCGAGGCAGCCCTTGACTGGTACCGCCGTGGGTGCCCGGTCAACGTCGTCCAGAGCCGGCGAGCCGGGGTGTCCACCCGCGGAGGAGGAGTTCGGTGACCGCATCAGGTGGAGCCAGGGTGCTGCGTGTCGTCACGACCGCCGCGTGGCTCGCGGGCGACCTCTCCCGACAGGACCGGGTGCCCGTCACTCACGACCTCGGACTGTGGGCCCCGGCAGACGCAGGCCATGTGGCGTGGTGGATGCCCGGCCAGCATGTTGCCCGCCTCGAAGCATCCGGCATCACCCCGTCGCTGTGGACGCCGGACCCGGGGCTCATCGCGAACCTGCCCGCGGAGGTCACCGGCCGGACGATCCACGTTTGCACGCTCGCTGACCTCGCAGACGGCACGGCTGGCAACACCATGGGCGGCATCATCGGTGCAGACCGGCAGGAACGGGCGTTCATGAAGCCCGCCGACCACAAGATCCCCGGTCTCCCCGCAGGCAAATGGACTCTCCCCGAGTTCGTTGCCGCCGCACGCGCCGCCCGATTCCCTGCCGGTGGCCTGGTGCTCGTCTCCGGCATCGTCCACTTCACTGCCGAGTACCGGGTCTTCGTGCTCGACGGGGAGCCGGTGGCAGCCAGCGGCTACCTCATCGACGGCCACACGTGGGACGAGTGGGATCCGGGCGACCTGCCCGATACGGGTGAGGCCATCACGTTCGCCCGCCGTGTCCTGACGCTCTCGGCCGACCTGCCGGTGCCGCGGGGATGGGTCCTCGACGTCGGGCTCACCACCGGCGGCTCCTGGGCGGTCGTGGAGGCGAATCCGGCCTGGTCCTCGAACCCGTACTGGGCGACCGAAGCCGGGGTCAATCGGGCCGGAACAGCCGAACCTGGTGCCGGTGCCGTCGTCGAGACCATCCTTGCCGCCCAGGTGGCCGGGAATCAGGGCGCTGGTGCCCGCTGGCTGCCCCTGAGAGCGGGCCGCGCCCTACCGGTGAGGTCCTGACCGCCCTCAGCCCCACACGGCCCCCAGGGACGCACTGGCTGCCCAGCAAGAGGTGCGCACCTAGTTGAGCTCAATGATGAGCCCTCGACCGCGCCCATGGCCGGCAAGCGCCTGCTCTGCGTCCTCGCGGCTCGTGAAGCCCTCGATCTGGCCCCAGTCCTCGTCGGGGTAGACCTCCCCGCGCCGCGGTGCCGGCTCGTGCGCAATCGAATGCGTGGACCCGGGGGCGATCTGCGTGGAATTGATAGACAGCATCTCCCCATCGGCAAGTTCCGCATCCCACTGCACGGACGCCGCGTCGCGTCCCGGGACCATGCCACCCACACGCCTGCGGGTCACATTCGTCACCGCCACCATGCGCGGAGGGCGAGGGCTGGAGAGGGCGACGCCGGCGGCGGGACGGCCCTGCTGCGCGAACTGTCCACCGGCGGGGGTACCGGCGGGCTGACGGGAAACGGCGGCTCTGGGCGCGGGCTGGATGCTCATACCCGTTGAGTGTGCGGGATGCAGATATGGGTCGGCCCGGGCACCATCGAAACGGTACCCGGGCCGACCCTTGTGGCATCCTTCTTGGGCTACATCTGCTGTCCGCGGCGGTGGCGACGGCTCACCAGGGCGAGGGCGACACCAGCGGCAGCGAGCAGGCCCGCGATACCGACAGCAATACCGACCTGGGCACCCAGTGCCGGGATCGTCTCCTCCTGCTCGGGAGCAGGCTCAACGGGGGCAGGCTCCTCGTCAACCACCGGCTCGTCAACCACCGGCTCGTCAACCACCGGCTCGTCAACCACCGGCTCCTCGGGCTGCTCCGGCTGCTCGGGGTCCGTCGGCTCGGGGGCAGGGTCAACCGGCTCCTCGGGAACGGTCGGCTCCTCGGGCTCCGGCGTGGGCTCGATGCAGTCGAGTTCATCGAAGACGACCTCGAAGGTGCCCACGCCATCGGTGATGGTCCAACCATCGGTGGCGGTGAGCTCGAATCCGTCCGCCGGGGTGGCGGTCACGGTCACGGTCCCACCCGGGGCGGGCTCGCCGTCGATGCTGTAGACGATCCCGGTCGTGGTGGCCGTGGACACGCCCGCTTCCGGGTTCTCACACGTCGGCTGGGTCACCTGCGGGGCGACCGGTGCCACGGGCTCGATGCAGTCGAGTTCATCGAAGACGACCTCGAAGGTGCCCACGCCATCGGTGATGGTCCAGCCATCGGTGGCGGTGAGCTCGAATCCGTCCGCCGGGGTGGCGGTCACGGTCACGGTCCCACCCGGGGCGGGCTCGCCGTCGATGCTGTAGACGATCCCGGTCGTGGTGGCCGTGGACACGCCCGCTTCCGGGTTCTCACACGTCGGCTGGGTCACCTGCGGGGCGACCGGTGCCACGGGCTCGATGCAGTCGAGTTCATCGAAGACGACCTCGAAGGTGCCCACGCCATCGGTGATGGTCCAGCCATCGTTGGCGGTGAGCTCGAATCCGTCCGCCGGGGTGGCGGTCACGGTCACGGTTCCACCCGGGGTGGGCTCGCCGTCGATGCTGTAGACGATCCCGGTCGTGGTGGCCGTGGACACTCCCGCTTCCGGGTTCTCGCACGTGGGCTGGGTCACCTGCGGGGCGACCGGTGCCACGGGCTCGATGCAGTCGAGTTCATCGAAGACGACCTCGAAGGTGCCCACACCATCGGTGATGGTCCAACCATCGGTGGCGGTGAGCTCGAAACCCTCCGCCGGGGTGGCGGTCACGGTCACGGTCCCACCCGAGGCGGGCTCGCCGTCGATGCTGTAGACGATCCCATCGGTGGTGGCCGTGGACACTCCCGCTTCCGGGTTCTCACACGTGGGCTGGGTCACCTGCGGGGCGACCGGTGCCACGGGCTCGATGCAGTCGAGTTCATCGAAGACGACCTCGAAGGTGCCCACACCATCGGTGATGGTCCAACCATCGGTGGCGGTGAGCTCGAAACCCTCCGCCGGGGTGGCGGTCACGGTCACGGTCCCACCCGGGGCGGGCTCGCCGTCGATGCTGTAGACGATCCCATCGGTGGTGGCCGTGGACACGCCTGCCTCCGGGTTCTCACACGTGGGCTGGGTCACCTGCGGGGCGACCGGTGCCACGGGCTCGGGGTCCGGCTCGGGCTCTTCAATGCCTTCTCCATACCAGCAGTGGAGGCCGTTCTGCGTCCAGGCCGGGTCCGTGGTGCTCTTGTCGCCCGGGGAGAGGTAGCCGTGACCGGTGCCGTCAGGCCCGCCCGTGAGGGATTCGATGGTGCCCTCGACGTAGAAGCAGTTCTTGTAGTCGCCGGCGGGGACGGTACCCGTGCCGTAGGCCGTGAAGGACTGACCTGGCTTAAGGACCTCATCGAAGCTGCCATCGGGGTCGATGACCCACCCGGCCGGTGCCGTCGCGGGGTCGATGACAACCTGGACGCCCTGGTCGTCGATGAGATCCTCATCGGTCAGGCGAATATCGGCGTTGTTGCTGACTTGCTTGACCGTGTACTCCCAGGTGACCTCGGAGTCGGCGGGCACCTCGACCGGGTTGGACCGGGTGCCGTCACCGAAGTTGGAGGTCTTGCTCATACGCAGTTCGGCACTGTCGCCAGGGAACGAGACGGCGAAGCTGATCTGGCTGCCTTCGCCCGCGCAGGAGGGCCACACCACGTCCGAGACGCCGTCGGTGTCGGCGTTGTAGCGGGCCAGACACTCACCCGGGTTGTGGGTGCGCATCGTGTAGCCGGCGTACTTGCCGGTGCCGTCATCGGTGACCGTCATCGTGACCCGGCCATTGGCGTCGGCCAGGTACCGGCGGGTGTCGGTGTCCCCGTACGAGCGCCCCATCGCCTGCGCCGACCAGTTCGCGTCGGTGTCGCGGTTGTAGTTGTCGATCGGGAAACTGTCGGGTTCGAGCTCGACGACCCCGTACGGGATGGGCTGACCACCCGGGCCGAGAACCCGGACGGTGAAGTCGTACGACGCACCCGCCTCGGAGGTGTCCGGGGCCTTGTATATGTCGAAACCGTCCGGCGTGGGCGAGGACTGGGCGATGTCATGGCTGAAGAGCTGCAGGTCCAGCGGGTTCGTCCGTGCCGCGGCCGTGAACGCCTCCGCCTGGTTCAGGATCGTCATCCTGTTCTGATTCGGGAACAGGTTCGAGTCCGACATCGTGTCGTGATACGCGATCTGGAGGATATTGGCACCATCACGGTTCATCTGCGCCGCATCCGACCACTCCGCCACGGGGTGGTTCGGGTTCGAGTACGTGTCCGCGATATACGTGGCCGCACCGATCGACAGGTTCCCCCTGGCATCGGCATCGGTCAGATTCCGGTCGAACATGTAGGAACCGTCCGGCCTCGACTCGCCGTCATCGTTCTGGATCGGCACCCCGTACTCGGTGTCTCCGGTCAGCCCCTGATAGGTCGACTGCCAGCCGCCGCCACCGCCGACCGAACTGGCCGCCAGCGCCGGGACGGCCGTCACCCCGGCTGTTGCAACCGACGCGAACAGCGCCGTCGCAGCCAGGAGCGCAGGCTTGACGCGCCTGCCCCTCGTGTGAGGACTACTCATCCTGTTGATCTCCTTGATGGGAAGTGGCCGGTGCACACCGGCCTCGAAAGGGCCCATGCGTAGACGGGCCAACCCATCAGGTGTGCGGGCAAGGCGAATCAACGCCCCACCATCGGCCAGCACCGAATCAGGCAGCACCGAATCAGGCAGCACGGACCAGTCGACCTACACGGGTCAGGCGGCAGCTTCAGCCCCTGAGACTGCGGTCCCGACCTCGTCGAGGACGTACCGCCCGGCACCGATGACGACCCTGCCCACTTTCAGGTGCTGGTCGAGCTCGGCGGCCACCATTTCCAGCCGGGGGCGGGTGACCTGTTCGATGAGCCCGGCAGCCTCCCAGTGGGCGTCCCCTGGGCGGTGGCCTGCCGTCATGAGGTCGCGGGCCTGCCCGGCGGGCACCTCGTTCAAGGTGATGGCCACGCTCGTCCGATGCCCGGAGTCGGCCGCGTTCATCTCCATGACCGCCTGGGTGAGGGAACCGGAGCCGGCGAACACGTCCAGGAAGGACGCATCGGCGCGGTTCTGGGTGGCCAGCGCGAGCCAGCGGGCCAGCACTCCGGTGTCCTTCGGGTAGGTGAAGAACCGGGCGGCGACGGCCTGACGAGTGCTCGAACCATCGGTACTCGAACCGCCAGCATTACTCGGGCTTGCATCGGTCGGGATGGTGTCGAGTTGGGCGGCGAGCCTCTTCGCAGCGCGAGTGCGTTTCTCGGTGAAGACCGACGTTGCGACCTGTTCGCCCTGCTCGTCCAGGTAGAGCTTCGTGGCGACCGATCGGGTGTGGTCGGCGCGGAAGACGATCCTGTCTTCGGCGAGCATCCGTTCCATCCGGTCGGGGGCGTACCGCCAGCCCGTCGATGGGGGGACGACGGGCAGGCCCGTGACCGGGTGAGGCACATCGTAGACGTACCCGCGGCCCGACGGCTTCGAGACGGGCCCTTCCCGGAACAGGCGACCGGCGCTGTTGAAGCACCGGTAGAGGTACAGGCTCTTCGCCGGGTTGCTCGCGCTGAGGCTCTTGAACCAGGCCGTCATCTTCTCCTGCGAGGACACCGGGTCCCCGTCCCACAGCCGCCGGGCCGTCGCCGTGACCAGGTCGGCCCCCGGTTTCGGTTCCCGCCACTGCACCTTGTTGCGGCGCATCCAGGCCGGGTTGACCGCGTAGATCAGCATGTAGTCGTGGCTCGTGGACACCAGTCGCGCCTGCCCCTTGACCCCGCCGTCCCAGACGACGCAGGCGACGAACGAGTCCGCTCCCAGGACCGCATCGGTGATGAGCCGAGCCCAGGCCATGCGCCGGTCGTCGATGGCGATGATGACCACGCCCCGGTCAGGGTCCAGGAGCCTGGTCGCGCGCACCAACCGCGTGTGGAAGAAGTCGGCCCAATCCTCGCGGTCATCGGCGTAGGACAGGTCGTGGCCGGTGTCGTACGGAGGGTCGAGGTAGGCCAGGTCGAACACGTGCCCACTGGCCCCCAGGAGCGGGCAGGCGTGGGCCGTGTCGCCCTCGATGAGCAGGTGCTCAGGACGACCCGCTCGGATACCCAGAGGCTGGGCACCCGCAAGCCCTTCAGTTGCTGTGCCGGTATCGGAAGTGCCCGTGCCAGAAACGGCCGGCCCGGTGATCCCGGTGTTGGGTCGCATCTTGATATCTGCCGGGACCATCTCGCCCGCAGGGGCCACGACCGTGACGGAACCTATGGGGATGATGAGCCCGCTGGTGGTGGCGACCGCTCCGCCGGTGACCGAGACGACCTCGTGGGGCTGGCCCGTCCCGTTCTCGGTGCCAGCGCTGTTATTGATGCCGGTGTTCTCGGTAATCGTGTCCCCGGGGCGGGGCCGGCGGCGGGTGGTGTAGGTCAGCGGGACGGCGGCAGGTGCGGGCACGTCGAAGTGAATGGGCATCAGAACTCGAACTCCTCTTCGTTGGTGCCCAAGAGGTGTCCGGGTGCTGCCACAGGTGTGCCCGTCCCGGGCGTGTCGCCGGGAACTGGTACGGCTGACCGGCTGGGATTCGGGTCATCGAAGTCGAAGTCGTCCTCGTTCGAGCCAGCCGCATCCTGTGAAGCAGCCACATCCCGTGAAGCAGGCCCAGCCGGTGAACTGGAGGCAGCCGGTGATGCCTCTGCTGGTTGCTCGGGCTCGAAATCCCAGTCCTCGTCGGCACCCGGGTCGCCGGCATCTGGCTGGCCGGCACCCGCCTCCTCGACAACTGCTGACCCTTCGTGACCCGGCTGGTTGCCCCAGTGGGGCATGCACGTGATCGCCCAGCCTTCCTGGGACGCCATCTCGGTGGCCGTCACCCCGAGCGGGGTCCCGGTCTCGTCCGCGGTGTCGCATTCGGCGTCGATCCAGTAGATGGCCCCGGCAGGGTGGGAGGCGAGGACCCCGGCGAGCACGTCGAGCTTCGGGTGGGCGAACAGCGACTCTCCCTCCGCGGGGACGGCCTCGACCTGCGCGCCCGGTGGTGCCTGCTCGGGCGGGCCGGTCCAGATCACGGTCCCGCCCATGGCCACGGTCGCGGGTGCGGGCACGTCGGTCAGGACGATGGCACCCTCACCGAACCGGCCCACCTGCCCCTGAATCGGGGTGGCGTCATCAGGGTCGGCCTCATCGAGAACGGTGTCCTCTGGAACTGTGTCTTCTGGAACTGTGTCGCCCAAGTCGGCATCTTCGAGAGCAGGGCCGTCGAGTTCGGCATCTTCGAGAACAGAGCCGTCGAGAATGAGGTCGTCCAGGTCGATCTCCATCTCATCGAGTTCGATGACCTCACCCTCGCCGGCGGGGCTGGCCGGCACGTCGATGACGGATCCCTCGACGATGCGTTCGGTCTCCTTCGGCATGAACGGGTCCAGGTCGAGCTTGGCCGCGCCAGGGATCCCCTCCTCGCGGAGCCGGCCCGAGAGGACCTGCTGGATCGGGTGGTCGTACCAGGACTGGATCAGCTGGATCGGGGCACCGGAGGTTTCCAGGAGCCCGCGGCCCTTCGGTACCGAATCGCCCAGGTCGGGTGCCGATTCGGGGGAGCGCAGCGCCGACTGGAGCTCCCCGAACGTGGCCTTGCCGAGGATCATGCGCGACATGTTCGTGCGGATCGTGTTCCCGCCGGGGATGGAGTCGAGCTCCTTGGCGGTGAGCCGCTGGGTCGACAGGACGAGGGTGACCCCGGCCGAGCGGGCCTCGCGCACGATCCGGCCCACCTTCGAGCCGATGTTCTCCACCAGGCGCACCTGTTCGAGGGCGTCTTCGTATTCGGCCATCGCCTCCGCGTCCGCAGTGGCCGGCTTGCGGGGCTTGTCGGCCAGGATCAGGGAGGTGAACTCGTCGATGACGACGACCACATGACTCGGCCGCACGTCCGGGGGCAGGTCCGCGTAGGAGCCGACCGCGTACTGGCCGTTGAGGGCCCGGCGTCGCTTCACCTCTTCGTAGACGGCGTCCATCATCGCCGAGGTGTCTGCGACCGTGGTGGTGATGGAGGTCAGCCACGGCTCCGCGAACCGGAAGTCGGCGGCGGCCTTGGCCGGGTCGGCCACGTGGATCTCCCAGCCACGCACCACCATCGGGTACAGCAACATCTGCAGCACACTCGACTTGCCCGAGCCACTCGAACCCACGACCAGTAAATGGGCATCCTCAGAGATGTTCCACGAGACCGGTTCACCCTCGATGCCCGTCGCGAACGGCAACAGGCCCTCAGAGGCGGGAGAGTGGATGAAGTCGAAGTCGATCGCCGCCGGGAACGGCATCGGGTCTTCCTCGCAGACGAGCAGCCGAATCGAGTTCGCCCCATGCGCGCCCGGGCGCACGTCCACGAAGGCGTTCCGGGTCGACCCCTTCAGCTTCTCCATCACGCCCTTCACCCGCGAGGGAGTGATGCCCGATGGGAGCTCGAAGTCCAGCTGGAGAACCTTCTCGTTCGTGGCCAGCGGGGCCGTCGCCAACGTCGTGGGGGTCAGGCCGGAAGAGTTGACGACCTTCGCGTCTACCCACGCCTGCTGCCATTCCAGGTTCGCCAGGTAGGGCAGGTCACGGCCTGGGTTGGCCAGGCGCACCTTGCGGAAGTCGGCCCCGGCGACCAGGACGATGCACTGGGGCTGGGGTGCGGCACTGACCTGCAGCCACGGCACCGACAGCGTCGAGGCGATGCGGGCGATCTTGGCGCGCACCTCAGTCAGCGACACACCGCCGTGCAGCCGAATCTCCACCTTCCACAGGTGCGGGCCCCGGCCCGGCAAGGTCATGGGGCGGGCAGAGATCACCTCGGGGCGGGCCAGGCGGGCAGCATCGAAGGCCGCATTGACCTGCCCGGCCAGCACCCAATGCTCCGGCGTCGAGCTCGTAGCGAACCGTTCGGATGAGTCCTTCCCGGGCGGGAGCCGGTCGGCCGAGGCAGGCACGGGGCCATCGGACCAGCGCACCACGAACGCCTGCGGGTGCCGGTCCCCGGGACGGCCACCATCACCGGGGTAGCCGACAATCGACACGAACGGGGCCGCGGTCAACGTCGTGGCCAGCTTCGGTTCGAGCTTCTCGAAGTCGTCGACCTTCTCACCCTGACGGATCACGAACGGCAGGTGATGGACCATCGTGCGGCCCAACTGGGCGTCCTTGGCGACCGGGAACTGCGGGTCGGGATAATTCACGCCCGTCTTCAACACCCCGGACCAGCGCCCCCGCCACTGGTCATCGATCGCCAACTGGTCGAGTGCGACCGGCACGCCGGGATCCGTGAACACGGTGCCGCCGTCGAAGATCGCACCGACATAGATGCGCCCGGCACCTGGATGGTTCGGGTCACCGTCGGGCCAGTCGTTGACCAGGACGTCGGTGGGCTGGGCGAAGAACTGGGGCATCATCCCCGCGTACTGGCTCCTCGCATACTGCAACGTGTTCGCCCCGCCATACTGCAGAGCCCACACGGCACCCGCCGAGGCCACGGGAGCATCCGTACTGGCTCCATGAGGGCCGTCCTCCCCGAGTGCAGGGTCCTCCCCGAGCGCAGGGTGGACAGCTGCAGGGTGGTCCTCGGTGCCGGGGGCCACCTGGTCTTGTGCCGGGTCGTCTTGTGCCGGGTCGGTGCCGGGGGAGTGGAACAGTCGCGCCCACCCGGCCGGCTCCGGGGCCACCTGCGGGCGGACATGCAGAGCCTCGATGCCGACGAAGACGTACTGGGCACCGCCACCGCCGTAGGCGTCCACCGCGCCGGACAGGGCAGCCGAAATCGCCAACGCGGCCTCCTCCTCACCCATGCCCGGGTCGGTCACGTCCGGTGGGGCATCAGAAGGGAAGGTGACCACATCGACCCGGAGCGGGTGTTCCGTGCCCGCCATGGGCCGCCCGTCGGAGTCGATGTTCGGGGTGGCCAGGATCGCGACCGTGTACCCGCCGCCGATGGCTGTGCGCAGCTTCGCCTTCGCGGCCATGAGACCGCCGGCCCCGAGCGCCGACGGGGCATCGAAGGTGTCCACCGTCAACGACCCGACCTGCCGGTGGGCGACCAGCCGCGGCGAACCGGTCTTGTCCGTCTTGCCGAGCGCGACCTCCCAGCGCGGCTCCCACGCTGTCCGGGCCTCGGTCCGCTCCGTCCACTCATCGAGCGCCGCCCGCGACCACGGCCCCCACATGACACCGATGGCGGCAGCCGCTCCGGCAGCCAGCCCGAACACGAGCGGCGGGCCCGGCACCTGCAGGCCCCACGGCTCGCGGGTGAGCGCGATAGCGCAGGCCAGCGTGAGGACCACGAACACTGCCGCGGCCCCGCCGATCACCGGGCGCAGTGAATCGACCTGCCCGAGCGAATCCAGCCGCACACCCGGATTCGGGTCGGACGGGTTCCCGGTGCGCCGCTTCGAGGCAGCTACCTGGCAGGTGACGATGAACGCCGCCGCCGAGTTCGCCCACGCCCAACTCGCCTGCTCAACCGGTATCGCATAGGCGGCCACCCCTGCCGCCGCGGCCAGGAACCAGGCACCCAGCAGCGGCCAGCCCGGCAGCCAGTCCCCGTTCGGGACGAGGAGTCGCCACCGCAGGTCCGCCAGCAGCAGGTACCGGTTCTTCGCGCGATGCTCCCCGGCCCCCAGTGGCGTCGGGGCACCGTAGGAGTCTTTCGGGCCGGAGAACACGGGGCGCGGTTCGGACCAGCCGGCCACCACGAGCGCGAGCCACAGTGCGACCATGCCCGGGTAGCCGTAGTAGACGGCCACGCCGATACCTGCGACGCCGGCGGTGATGATGAGCCAGGCGATCGAGGAGGCCGGTTGGGGAGTGCGCTGTGCCATGGGAGCGGTCGAGTCCTAGGGTCGAAACGGATAAACGTGAAAGGGCCGGGTCGTGGGTGGGGCTACTCGGTTCTAGCCCGCAGCGAAGCCACCAGCGGGACCAGGCAGGCCACCACCGACGGGTCGGCGTTGCGCTGCAGCGACCGCTTCGACAGCATCCGCAGACCCACCCGGGCCGGGACCGCCCGTGCCCCCGGTGGCCGCAGTGCCCACGTGTGCACCGGCCGTTCACCCTTCGAGGGCCACACGAGCACCAGAGGCTGGGCGACCGTCGCGGTGGCAGTGTCGGCCCGGGCGGCCAGGCGGCGACTGATCGACTGGTAGGCCATCGCCATCGTCTGGTTGTCGGCGTGGGCGAACAGTTCCCGTCCCCGCCGGGAGGTGCCGGCCAGCGTCCAGTAGAAGCCCGGCTTCCACGACTTCGAGTCCAGGAGCACAACCGTGCGGCCCGACACCAGCACGTGGTCGATATTCGCGGTGAACCCCGGGATCGGGATCGCCACATCGTGAAGCACCGCTGGGCCGCCCGGGCGGGCAGCGAGCTCACCGAGTGCCTTCGCGGTCCGTCGCTCACCACGCGCACCGGCCGCCGCGACCTCGGCATTCGCCGCCCACGACGAATCGTGTTCGAGACCGAAGGCTGCCTCGCCGATGACCTCGCCGCGGGGAAGTGGTTGCCGGGTCATCCGGTCACCGCCTTGACGGCGAACACGACCACGAGCAGCGCGGTCAGCCCCAGGGCCGCCCATTTGCCCCGGCCACGCAGGAACGTGTTGATGACATCGGAGGGGTCACTGTTCTTCTCGCTCATACCTTGCCCCATGCGTAGATGGGGCAGGCAACCGGTGTCCGAGTGCGTAAGCGAACGTCTCAGCAGGCGAGCTCGGTTGCGGTATTCCGCCTGCTCCGGCGGCATACCCCGATAGGCTCCCCGAGTGTGCAAGACCAGTGACGATGCCGGCCGGCAAGACGCGAGTGAGAACCCCGACGACGAGCGGTGGTCCGGTGTGCTCGACCTACTGGAGCCAAAGTACGACCAGGTTCGTGAGGACTTGCAGCGGTCCACCGATGGGGCCAACCTGCGTGCCTCCTTGCTTGTCAGCACGTCCGCCATCGTGTTCGGAGTGCTGGCAGCGGATAGTGGCTCCCCCTGGAGACTCGTCTCCCTGGTGTCGGCCGTCGCTGCGGGGATCTTCGGTGTCATCGGCCTGTGGAGTAGGAGCCGAGACAACTACGACGTCCACGGCACCCGGAAGAGTTACGAGTCCCTCCGCGACAAGGGGGATCTTCCTTCTGTGGCGGAGACACGCGAGTACATGATGGAGACCGAGGAAGGCTTCATCGAACAGAGCATCAGGCACGTGGCCCGAGTCAGCCTGCTCATTAAGATCGGCTTCACCCTTCTCGTCGGATCGCTTGTGCTCGCACTCCTACCTGGACTCATCTCCTCGGTGATCGAGAGGGGGTGACACTGATGGCAGAGGACCCCAAAGCACAGCAGATGAACAACGACAAGAGCACCACCCCGCGCCCGAATCCGAACAAGCTGCGAACCCATGTTCGGGAGGCGGCACATCCGAGCACCACGACCTCGCCCCGCGCAGAACGGGACATGAGCCGGACCCGCGGACGAGATAAGTAACACCCCTCCCTCACGCCGGCGGTACGTTACGAAGCCGGGGTGGAACCTTCGCCCGCTTGCCCGGGCCACGGAACTGCCCCGGCACGAACGTGCCCCGGTGACGCCTATCGCGCGGGACCGGTGTCGGGATCTCTTCGAAGCCCGCCTGCCGCAACGCCACCTCATGCAGCGCGAGCTCACCCTTCCCGCGGCGCAGCCACACCGGTGCCGAGGCGACCGAGGCCGAGTTCGTGATGACTGCCTCCATCGCCGGCCCGTCCAGTGGCTCGAATGGGGTGTCGAAGAAGTCGAGCATGCCCGCCTTCACCCACGGGGCACCCTTCGGCCCTTCCGGCCGCCAGCACTGCAACGTCAAGAAGTCGGAGCCGACCTTGCCCACCCCGGGGAAGTAGTCGGTCCACATCGCCACCCCGAGCCGGTCAGCGGCCCGCCTGCCAGGGATCCCCGGATACTTGCGAACCGCCCGAGCCACCGCCCGGCGCATCTCCTTGGCGAACTGGCGTTCCCCATCCCGGTCGGGCTTGGGGGCACCCACGAACAGGACCGTCAACCCGGAGGAGGCCATCGAGTTCTCGGCGAGCAGCTTCGCCCAGTTCTCCACCTTCTGCGTGAAATACGGGGTGACCGAGGCGGTCAGTTCAACCGCGATCCGCATCCCGTCCCCGCGCACCAGCAGCGCATCGGCCGACCGGCGACCCTCGATGGGGCGCTTGCCGATCCCGCGGCCCGCAAGATCGTCCACCGTTGCCATCGACTCCCCGAGCACCGTGCCCACCTCGCAGAACTCCGCCACCCGCAACCCGAGTTCGGCGGTGAGCAGGTTGTGCCGGTCGAACTGCCCGCCACCCGACCAGGACCGCCCACCCGTGACGAGCACCTGTTCGGGATAGGTGAGCAGCGGGGCCACCCGTTCAGTGAAGACGTGACCGGAGGCGGGGCGGAGCAGTTTCGCTGTCGAGTTCAGCCGGGTGCGCACCAGCCCGGAGGTGAACACGCCCTGGTCTAGCAGCCCCAGAATCAATGCAGCATCGGTAGCGACCGGGTGCCGGGCCAGGGTCGGGTTGCCGGCGAAGGCGGCCAGTTGCTGAGCCGACAGGGTCCGCCACGAACCGAGCAGCCCGAGAACTTCGAGCCGCTCACGCCACCCGCGCATACTCGTCCACTTCTCCCACGCCTCGCCCGGGTCCATCCGCAAATGCCACGGCATGCGCGCCAGCCCCGACGCCTCCTGCATGCGGGCCGTGGTCACGTTCACCCACGAGGCCGTCGAACCGGATGACCACAGTCCCTCCCAGTACGGGTCGAGCCGGTCGGCCGCACGCAGGCGCGGATGAATCCCGCCGTGCGAGGTGAGCTCGCCCATGTCGAAGACGGTCACGCCCGACCACCCCCAGGGACATGGCCAATCGCTGGCTGATCAGTGGCTGGTTGCCCAATCGCTGGCAACTGGTCATATCCCTGCATGTGGCGGAACCGGTCCACGTCGGGCAGTCCGGTGGCCGAGTCGATGAAGTAGGCCGACGCGAACGAGAACGGTGCCTGACGTTGGTGGCCGACGCTGGCGCGCACGATCGCATGGAACGGGGCCAGGCCGAGCACGTCCGCACTCGACCAGTCGGTTCCGTCACCACCGAAGTCGTCGATGAGCTCACGGGCAATCGCTGGACTGTTCTGCTTGAACGCGATCAGCGTCGGGAACGACAGCAGCGCGTCGCGCACCTGGGTGTCCAGTTGGGCCGGGTACTGGGTCGCGAAATGGGGGCGGACCCCGTACGAGCGGCCCTTGTTGCGCAACCACGTGATGATGTCGGGGGAGGAGCCGGCCAGTTCCTTCAACTCGTCAGCGAAGATCGACACCCACCGGTTCTCGGCCTCCCACCCGGCGCAGGTGCGTTCGATGTTGTACCGCAGGGAGAACATGAGCAGCGAGCTCATCAGCTGTTCCATGTTGGACTCCATGATGTTGCCGGCCGAGTCGCGTCCGGTCAGCACGATGGCGGCCTTGTGCCCGTCGATGAGGTCCGCCCACGAGAACTTGCGGCGGGCCGGAGCGAAGAAGTGATCGAGGGCCAGCAGCTGGTCGATCTTGTTGCCCGGTGCCCGCTGAAGGGCTGCCCGCTGGGACGTGGTCACCGTCGGCCCGTACATGAGCACCAGCGACTCCCACGCAATCGAGGCGTCCGTGCCGGTTCGACCTTCACCGGTGGCCTGTTCGTGTGCGTCATGGACGGCAGCTGCCAGCGCTGTTGCCGGCCCGTCCCCGGCCCTGCCCATGAAGATGGAGGCGTAGTAGATCGGGGAACCACCCGCCCGCACCCCGTCGAGACGTTCGGTCATGTCGTCGGTGACGGCCAGCGCCCCGGTGAGCACCATCTTCAACGTGCGGAACGACTCATCCCGGATCGAGCCGTCCGCGAAGGCGTACTGGAGTGCGTTCGTGAAATGCAGCGCCTTCACCTCAATCGTGCCCGGTACCGCGAACAGGTCGATCGCCCACGAGTCCGGGTTCGCCACCTCCACCAATGCCACCTTGTCACCGACGGCCCGCGCCCAATCCAGGGCAGCCTTCGCACCATCTAGCTTCGTCTCGAACGAGACCAGCGAATTGTGCCGTCCCGGGAACCCCGGAAGGCCCAGCGGGCTGACCCGTTCCAGCATCGAATGGGCGAGCACGTTCTGCACCAGGATCGACTTCCCGCTACCCGGCTCACCCAGGACCGCGAGCCCGCGAGCCGTATCGGCCGATGAGACGTGCACGGGCCCTCCCGCATGGTCGTGGCCGATGAGCGGACCGATATTGCGGGTCATCTCCACCGGAACGCCCCGGCTCCGGGTCGTGGCAGCACCCGAGAGGACACCGGCGTGCGGGGCGATCAGAGAGGCCGGGATATGGGGTCCGAGCATGAGCGCCTCCCGGCGCAACGGGTAGGCCCCGCCGTCCCCCCGGTCCTCGGCACCCACATGTTCGGTGTGCAACGTCCCCGGACGCCGCGGTGGACGGACCCGGTACTTCGGCTTCGGCAGGCGGGCCACCGGCAGGCCCCGGCGGATACGCGCATCACGGGTCGGCAGAATCCGCCTCCACGCGGCGACACCGAGCCCGGTCGCAGCCCCCGCCCCGCCCAGGCTCACCGCCCACGTGAACGCCGACAGCCACGCCGGGATCGGCAACGGAGTCAACGTCAGCACGCTCGGGGTGAGCATGAGGGCGGCCACCATCAGCCACATGACCAGGTGCGCCAGCCGGGGAGGGCGGTGCGCGCGAGTGCCGACATCGAAACCGGGAAGGGAGGAGGCGACCGAGTCGAGCACATCAGCCGTGACCGCCGGCGACTGCGAGCCCGCCCAGATCGTCGTGATGAGCGCCTCGCGGACCGTCGAATGATGCGTCGGGCGCACCGTGCCCATCCGGTAGGCGAGCCAGTTCGACCACCAGCGCCGCTCCAACCGGTGCGGGGAACGCACCACCGCGGCCACCCACGAATCCATCGGGAGCGTGTTGCCCAGGATGCGGGAGACCTCCGCCAAATCGGTGCCCGCCTGCGTTGCGCGGATCCCCGCCGAGGAACGCCGCCACCACAGCTGGGCGACCGCCGGAGTGAAGGACAGGTCCGGTGGATCATCGAGCGGGTTCAACCGGGCAGCCACGCATTGAGCCAACGAGATCGCCGCCGAGTCGGCGGTAGCCGTGTCCGGCATGATCAGGAAATCGTGCAGCCCGTCCTCATCGCGGACGACCACCAGAGTCGAATGACCACCCCGGGTCGTGGCACCGGCAGCAAACGCGGCAGCCCGCTGTTCGATGGTCTGCGGGTTCGCGTTGATCTCCCCGGCACGGGTGAGCTTCCAGTAGCGGCGTCGTGAAGGTCCCATACCCGGAACCATGCGTAGACGCCGGCGGGCACTTGTCACCACGGCGGTGCCAACAGGTGACAAATTGACACCTTCGAGGCCGCCCCCACCCAGAAAAACGTGACCCCAGGCCGGATCTGCCCCGTTTGGGGCGAAAACCCCCTCCCAGACTTAGAGGATTCCTCGCGCCGCCGCCGATCTTCGCCCCAAGAAGTCCCGAGCCGGCCGCTGAGCCCTTCCTCCTCGCCTTTTCGCCCATCACCCTGTGTATTCGTGCCTCATGGTGTGCTGGGCTCTGGCGGCGAGTCGGAACCCTGCCGGGGGCGCCCTGGTTCAGCCCTGTGTTGAAGGCAAGGGGGCTGCACCGAGGACGGGGTCACCTGGAGGGTCCAGGTCACCGTTTCGCGCCCGCAGGGGCACCGCGAAGGGAATCATGAAGGCAGCATCCTTCACGGGGAGCGAGACGGGGACGGAACGGGGAACACGACGGGGACGGCAAGACAGCATCACGGGGAACACGACGACACGAGGGACACAGCATCACGGGCAGCGCCACGACAACAAGACGGTCACCACCAAGACGAACAACGCCACGCAGCGCGCAGCGCTGAACATCCGAGCGAAGCGAGGACAAGCAACACCACGAACAACAAGACGACGACACCACGAACCACCACGCCGGCGACGACCGGCCGCGAGGAACGAGCGGACGGGCGGAGCCCCATATATGGGCCACATGTCGGCTGCCGGTGGTTGGGCCACTCGGGATGTCGGACTCGCTGGGCTGGCCGGGTTGCTCGATGTCACCGCTACCGCGGCATCGCTACCGCTCGCGGGGCGGCTCACTGGGTTCGCGGAGTGATGGGGGTATCGGTTCGGCTGCTCGCGACCACGCCGGTCGCCAGTGGCGTGCCTCACTGGCTGATGTAGTGCTCTCCCTCTGCAAGCTTGCCCATCTTGGCCGATGGTGCGAAGTGTGCGCGGTGCCGCTGGCCTGCCTGGTCTCGGCACCGCAGGAGCAAGTAGACCGTCTGGGTTTTGGTCAGCTCGACATGGGCCTGCTCGCCGCCGCGCAGGTGGAACGTGACCACGCCGCCGGCCCTAAGTCGACTGGCCGCTGGGTCCTTCGGCCTGACTGGATAGATCGTGAGCCGATGCCTGAGGTACGGCCATCTGGCCCCGACGAGTGCCACCCGAACGTTCCGCGCGGGAGATTTGCCGACGTTCTTGATGTAGAAGTAGACCCAGTTTTCCTCAACGTGCCAGCCTTCCAAGAACAGCTCGGGTCCCTGGTACCTGGCGTTCCGACGACTGGTTCGCCCTGCATGGATCGCTGCACCGATTGCGATGGGTAGCGCGAGCACGCCGGCGTATGTGACGAGCCAGTCCAGTGCACCTGGGTTCAAGGGCCCACCCGTGGCGGCGACCGGCGCGAGCGTCCCGAAGAGCCTCATAGCTGCAACCGTACTGAACCGCCGATGGAAAGATGGACGATTTGCGCTCGGCCGTCCTATTCGCCGTTACCGCGTCGTTGGTCCCACTCGGGCTCAGGGTCCTACTCGGCCGGTGGCTGGGATGGCCGGGGCAGCTGGGATGGTGCAGGCGGCTGAGACGGCGAAGGGGTCTGGGACGGCTGGTTGTGACCTGGCCCGTGCTGGTTGCCAACGTGCTGGTCACCGGCGTACTGCCCACGCGGGTACTGGCTGTTCTCGTAGTGACCGTTCGGGTACTGGCTGTTCGGGCCGAAGTCGCCGGCGTACGCACCCGGGTCCGGGTATCCGGCCATCGACAGCACGGCCCGGTCGTAGCGCTCCTGCCGCTTCATCTTGTGGTCGCGGGCGAAACTGCTCACGGCGATGGCTACCGCCATGACCACGAGCACGTAGATGCGCGCGTTACGTTCGATGACCGGCTCTCTGTCGTCGAGGATGGCCGCGCCGAGGAGCAGCCAGCCGGGTAGAGCGAGCACGTGCAGGCCGACGTAGCTGAGGATCCGGCCAGGCCACCCCCAGCCGCGCCAGATGGTGACGAGTGCGGCCAGGTATGCCGCGAACAGGATCCAGTTCCACATGTTGCCCCCTGCGTGTGACGTCCGGCTGACCGTGCCGACACGTTCGCCGTGCTGGCGGTTGCCGGTCGAGCCCTTGTTCAGTCGAGCTCTGGTTCGGTCGAGCTCTGGTTCAACCAGGGTATCGCGGGACATCGGGCCACACTGCTGGGCCGGAAAGCAGTTCATCACGTCCAGGCGTTCATCTCGTCCCGGCGGGGCGCGAGGGTCAGGAGGTGACTCTGCGCCGGTTCGCCTCCCACCAAGTGGACACGGCCTGGGCGACGGCGGCGTGCTGGTCGTCGCTCATGAGCCGGTGCAGGTCGGCCAGTGGACGGGCGAGGAAGTCGGCGTCGAGCTCGGGCAGGACCGCTTCGATGGCGGCGGCAACCGTGCCCGGGTTGAGCTTGAAGAGCATCGAGAACTCGAACTCCAGCTGGTTGGCTCGCAGGTAGCTTGTCAGGCGGGCCATGGCGATCTTCTGGGCGAGTCGGCGTGCGCGAAGCTTGATGTTGGGGAGGCCGGCCAGGACGAGCGGATGGACGGGGTCAGATGCGCCGAGGTCGAAGTCGGCACCCGGGTCGCTTCGGAGCGTGAAGGAGAGCATGCGCTGGGCCGGGGTGTCATCCCCGAGCACCCGGTGCCAGGCGTCCCGGCGGGCATCCCATTCTTCGGCGGTGACGTCGTCGGGCTCGTCGGCGTTGTTCCAGTAGCTGTACTCGGACACGCCGTCGAGGGCTCGGAACGCTGCGGTGAGTTCGTCCCGTTCGCAGTAGGTGATGGCGAGCAGGTCCCCAGTTTCTGAATCGCTGGTTTGGCGGTCCCCGGTTTCAGGAAGACGGCCAATGGTGAGCTCGAAGCGGTTGGGGTCGTAGTCGATGCCTCCGGTCTTGCCTTCGTGGCGGAGCTTGGACTGGTCGAACATGTGGCCCATGAGCGCGGCCTGGGCTTCGACGGCGACGGGGATGCGCCGGTGGTGGGCGATGATCGCGGCCTCGCTGGCGCGGCTGGCTGCGTTGTCGCTGTCCTCAGCGGGGAGCCCGAACAGTTGGTTGTCGATGGCGGTGGTCATCTTGTCGGCGATGAGGCGAGCATCCAGCCGGTCCCGAACGGGATCGAGGACGGCGCGGAGCCGGTCGGTGAAGGCGAAGATGTCGTCGGTGGCGATCCGGTGGCCGTTGTAGATCTTGGTGCTCATGTCCCTGCTCTCCCTGCTGGATGTGGTCACCCATGGGGTGTGCGGGCCCGGCCCACCTGTGCCACCTGCCTACCTGTTCCAACGACAGCCTGATCGCGGCAACGGCCTGCCTTTGCCAACGCTGGCCTGATCGTGCCAACAACAGGGGCCTACCACTGGGGAGGCGGTTGGCATGGTCACCGGCGGGGAGCCCAAGGGGTGACCGCGAGCCCCTACACCTGCTTCGAGGCGACGGTGAAAGCGTGGCCGTCCCCGTGGGCCCAGTCCGACATGATCCGTAGGCCGTGTTCCCGTATCAGCGCGCGCATCGCCTCCACCTCCTCGCCGGTGAAGTTCCAGACTCGATGGGTGGCGGCGTACCCGTACGGTGACAAGGCGTAGACGTTGATCCGCCGCATTGCCGAGGAGAACCGCACACCCTTGGGCAGGGCCCGACCGGCCGCCTTATCGACCTCAGTGGGGTAGCCCAGGTGGTTGCCGTAGGCGACGTCGTCGTGCACCCATGTGGCGATACGGGCGAGGCCTTCGATGTGCTCGGGGGTGGGGTACGCGGGGCGCTGGGCAAGCATCAGTTCACCGTACCGAGCGCGCAGTTCCAGGTCGCGCCGGCGGGACAGCAGTAGCTGCTCTCGATGCGCATCGTGATGGGCCCTGATCTCCTGGCGGAGTGCCACGATCTCGTCGGTGTCGTAGGGGGTGTCAGCGCTGGCGATGGGGCTCATGGGGTTCTCCTTGCTGGGTCGGAACTTGTCAGGGTGGCCGTGCGTCACCGACGCGGGTGTGCGGCGGCAGGTCGTACGTGCCACCGCGCGAACCGCAGAGGCCGCGTGCAAGGAAGCGGGTGCAACGGTTGCTGGAACTCAGGGTTGCCGGCTATCAGGGGTTGCCGGAACCCCAGGGGAACGATCGCTCAGGTTCTCGGCTCATTCGGTGACTGGCCAATCCAGTGACTGGGCCAGTTGAGCAGCCGGGCTCGTCGGTGACTGGGCTCGTCGGTAGCTGGGCGAGTCAGCGACTGGGCTCGTCAGCGAATAGGCAGGGGCCCGTGGAGGCTGTGGGAGCAGTGCCGGGACTGCGTCCACTCGTCGTCCAGCTGTCGCAGCATGGAGACCGTCTCGCCGCAGCGCACGCACACGCCCTCACGGATCGGGTCCCGGCGGAGAGAGGCGATGAAGTCGCTCAGGACCCCGATCACCTGAGTGCTGACCACTTGGCTGCTGGCCACCTGGCTGCTGTCCACATGGTTACTGTCTACGGGGTCGTTGGACGGGGGCGGGTTGATGATCGTGGCGAGGTCGCCCAAGTGCTGTCCCAGTTCGTCGGCGATGCTCGCCCGGATTTCGCTGGCGGCCTGCGCGCGCCAGGCGTCGAACTCGGTGACGTACATCTGGTCGTCGCCGGGCTCGTAGCGGTTGCGGGCCTTGTCTCGCGCCGCCTCGCTGCGCACGTAGGCGTCACGGACCTGTCGGGTGCTCGGGGTGTGGGTCACGGTTCGGCTCCTTGCTGTGCTGGTCGGGCCAGAGGGTGTGCGGCCCCATCCTTCCGATGCCACGATGCGGCGTCTACGGCCTATCGTCTGCGGCTTGCGGGGCAGGGTTTGCGGGGCAGGGGTACTCGTGGTCAGGCGTACTCGGAGAAGTCGACGCCCACGGCGGCCTCGACCGCCCGCTGAAGTGGTTCCGGCAGGTCGGTGACGAGCAGGTTGTCGATGACCGGGTTCTCGCCCGACCCGCGGGTCATTCCGTGGGGCAGCCCGAACGTGTAACGCTGCTGGACGCCGTAACTGTTGGGGCCGTCCAGCAAGAGGGCGATCGACGGTCGGGCCATACCTGCCAGGGGAGTCCTGACGCGGATCTGCCCGTGGTTCGGTGTCCACGCGCCGGTGCCGGTGTTGATCGGCGGGGCATCTTCCAGGTCGAAGTCGGCCCACGTGTGCACCTCCTGCAGGCTGTTGGTCACGCGCACGGTCAGGCCATCAGGTTCGGGGCTGGGTGTCTCAGGGCTGGCCATCTCGGGGTGGGGCAGGTCGACGTTCCTCATGCCGTCACGGTGTGCGGACGCGGTGAACCGTCGACACGAGCTCGGGGATGCGGCAGTCGATAGGCACGGTTCATGGCCTGCCGGCAGAGCCGTCGTCATCTTGTGCCTTCACGCACCAGTGGCAGTGGTCGTTGTCGTCTTTCGTCTGGCCGGTGCGCCAACCGGATCGGCGGGCGTTCAACTTCACGATGCCGAGGGAGTAGGGGCTTCCGTCGTCCCATATCTGTCCGCAGCCGTCGCAGGTGAGGGTCCACAGTCGGTAGGCGCTCATCGGGTCTCCTTCGGTGCGGGCTGGGCGGCGCGCATCTCTCGCTGCTCGACCAAGATCGCGGCGAGGACGGCCTTGGTTGAGGGCCCGAGCAGGTCGATCTTCGCGGCCAGGTCGTCGCGTTCGATCCGAAGGTCCACGTTCTCGGCGACCAGTTGACGGTTCAGCTCCAGGGCGCGCTCCCAGGCAGTCTGCATACCCTCCGACATGCGGGTGAGCCGGTCCACCTCCTCATCTAGGCCCACCATCCTGTCGAGCAAGCGGGCGCAGTTCGTGCATGTCGTCTCGAAGCAGATCGCGGTTCGGTAGAGTTCGGCCTCCTCTCGCATCCGTTCCACTTCGGCAAGGAGCGCAAGAGTGTCCTCGGCCAGCTCTTGCAGGTCGCCGCCGGAGGAGGTTGCAGCTTCGGCACGGGCGCGGATCGCCGCGAGGTCGGTGGTCATGAGTCCTCCCGGTCGCAGCATCGGGGATCGCAGAGGCACTCGTCAGCCACGCAGAGGCCGGCGCAGCACGTCTCACCAACCACCTCCGGCGCTTGCAGGTCATCAGTGTTCACCAGTCACCCCTCTCAATCTCTTCGGCACGCTTACGGAGCCAACGTTGCATCTCGTCCATGCCGATGAACGGCCACTCGACTTCGTCCTCGCCCCCCATGGCTGCTGCCGCCTCGCGGAGAGCTTCGGCTTGCGCGGTGCGTCGGGTTGCAGCGATCTCTTCGGGGCTCACGGATATCTCCGCCGCCTCGAACGCACCTGCCACCGCTTCACGAACGGATGACTTGGCAACCCCGACCATCTGGTCCCAAATCTCATCCGCCACTCGATCTCGCTGCCTTACGGTGACGGTCGCGACGGCGGCTCGTTCGATGGGGGTGGTCATTGGTGTCTCCTTGGTTAGGCGCAGGGCGGGGTGGGTGAACCGCCCACATGGTGTGCGGGTACCGGTCACTCGTGCCACGCCCACCCGGCGGGCGGTTCAGCCGTCAGGCTGGCCGGTCCCGGCCTTCGCGCGTGATGGGGCCAGCACATTGGCGATCTGGCACTGCTCGCACTGGCAGTCACCCCCGGTACGACCGAACTTCGCAGCGCGCCGTATCTGCCAGGCGTGGTGCTCGGCGACGATGGCGCGGGCCTGGTCGACCTTCGCGGTCAGGTTGTCGAGCTCGGCCTTCATGAGGTCCTCGGCTGCCCACGCTTTCTCCACGTCGAGCTTCATCTGCTCGTACTCCATGTGCTCGCAGACGTCGCACTGGCCGCTCTTGTGGGTCGTCTCCACGTCGAGCTGGGCCCTCAGTTCGCGGACCTCGTCCTCAGCGGCCTCAGCACGTCGCCGGGCTGCCTCCAATGGTGAGAGTCCCTCCTCCAACGGCGAACCGGTGGGTGCTTCCTGCTGTTCGGGGTGGTCCGCCTGCCAGGCGGTGACCGCGGCGGCGAGTCGGGCTTCGAGGGCCGGGTTGGGCGGTGCTGCATCGCCGGAGTAGTTCGGGTGGAGGACGTCGATGGGCCAGTTCAGGTCGCGGATGGTGAGCCCGAGTCGGGGCAGACTCCCGGTGAGCGATTCGGATTGGCCCATGAGCGAGGTCTTCGCCTCCTGGTGGAAGCGCACGACGATGCCGAAGACTGCCGAACCGAACTCGGCGAGGACATCCCGGAGCACCTGCTGGGAGTCCCGGTATTCGCCCACCGAGTCCACGAGCTCGGCGACACGCTGCCGCTGGCCGGGCGTGGCATCGAGCCCGAGCGCGACAGTGAGCGAGGCGGCGAGGTCCTCACCAAGGTGGGCCGGGTCCCGGCTGTAGATTCGCCTGGTCATGACTCGTCCTCCTTCGGGTCGGCCAGTGCGACGACAGCGTGGGCGCGAAGCTCGTACCCGATGCGCTCCTCGGCCGGCTCGGCCCCACCCATGTCGTCCCAGGCCATCTGCCGCCAGTCCGGGTCCTGGTCGGACATGTCGTGGTCCCACAGGGCACGGGCAACCGTGGCAATGAGGGTGGCGCGATCCCCGTCAACTGCGTCCCCGTCAACTGCGCCCGGGTCAACTCCGCCCTGGTCGGCGGCGGGCTTGCCGGGCTCCCGCAGAAGAGTCGTCGCCGCGTGGATCTGTTCGGCCGTGCGGCGGAATGGGGCCAGGTCGGTTCCGGCGGTATCGGCCAGGGGCGACATGACGAGCAGGTCCACGAGCGCATCGACCGTGGGCAGCGCCGTGGTGGGTAGGACAGCAGTGGGGAGGGCAGCGGTGCGTGCGGCGTTCTCGACTTCTTCGAGGACGTGGTCCTGGTGGTGGCCGATGCGGCCCGTCCACGGGAGCGGGTGACCACAGGAGCAGGATGCCTCGTTCGTGATGAAGTCTCCCTTGGTCTTGCGAGTCTCGCGCAGGACGTGATCACGGGTGACCTGCCGGGTGAGGTCGCTCATCGCTCGTTCATCCGGTCGATCAGGTCGGCGATCGCGCGAAGCTGGTCGGGGTTGATGGGCCGGGACGAGGGCTCGAACTGGTAGTCGCCGTCGTCGTTGGGGACGAGCCAGCCCGCATTAACGCCATCGCCCTTCTGGGGGCGGTTGCCGCCCACGAGCACGACTTGGGTGCCGCGGCGCAGGTAGATCTGACTACGGTCGAAGTGGGGGTGGGGGTTCATGGTGGCTCTTCCTTCGGGGCGGGGGAGGAGGACACCTCTCCGGTGTGCGGCAGGCAGCGATACCCGCCACACATGCCGGCTTGCCCGCCCCCATGCAGCCCGTCGCCCAGTACTGCCCGCCACCCAGTGCGCAAGCTGGCCGAGGGGCCCACCGAATTGCCGACCCAGCCCACGGGGGATCGGGCTACGAGGGGTCGGGATTGGCGATGAGGGCGAGCACGGAGTCAGCGGCATCCAGGTAGGTGCCGCCCTGGCGGTGCCGGGACAGCGCATTGCCGATGGCCCGTGCGACCTCTCGCCGGTCCGGTAGGTCGATGCAGTTCATTGGTTCTCCTTCAGGCCGGTCTCTGCCACCTGCCTGGTGACATCCGCCTGCCCAATCACTCCTGCCGGCCTGGTCACTGTTGCGCGGATGCGGTTCGGCCAGGATTCTTCCGGGGACACGCAGTTCGGGCACCATTCTTGGGCGCGCGCGGGCCGGGCGTCATGGAGCCTCGTGACCTGCACGATCTTCTCGACCAGGTCGTCCCGCTGGGCGGCGAGTGCAGAAGTTGCGGCGCGTTCATGGTCCACCTGCTCGCGCAGCCGATGCACCTCTCGTAGAGCACGGTTGAATGCTTCGCCGCAGTCGTGGGCGTCGAGTACGTCGGTTGCCGCTGTCCGCCAGCGCTCGTTCTCGCGGGTGAGCCGGCCGATTTCGGTGAGGAGCGGGAGAACGTCCGGGGCCATGTCACGGTTGCCGGCTTGGAAGCGGTCACGGATCGCGGAGAGTTCGTCGGGCTTCATGAGATCGTCACCTCGATCAGCGTCTTCCCGGGAACCCTGCAGAGACGCAGGACGTCTCGCCCGACCGCGGTCGCGAACTCACCTGTGGGTCGGATGCAGGAGAACCCGTCCAACCACAACTCACGGTCGGGCTTCACATCGGGGGTCGAGACTTCGGCACTGGCAGTCCCAGTGGCACTGGCAGGCTCATTGGCAGGATCCGGCGAGATAGCCTGCACGACGACTTCAGCGATCCGGGTGAGGTCCTCCCGGGTGAGCGGCCCCTCGTGTCCTTCCCAGGCGTCGCCCAGCAGCGCCCGAACGGTCCGATCAGTGGTGGCTGGGCCAATGGTGGCTGGGCCAATGGTGGCTGGGTCGGTCATCGTGGGCCTCATTCGGGTCGGTCAGGGATCCGTCTGTCGTGGTCACGGAGCCGGTGTGCGGCGACTGGGGTCCTGTGCCCCGCTGGTGAGGCGTCGGTCAGGGACCGTCACGCAGGTTCGGTCCACCCGGCTTCATTCCATTCGCGCCATACCGATTCGTGCGATACCGATGGTCTGATCGATGATCTGGCTCGGGACCGAGAACTGGGCAGTGAGAGCTGGCCGTGATGGATCAAGATGGGTCCATGGGCAGAGCAGAATGCGACGGCTGGGTGGGTTCGCTGCGTGGGCAGCGGGTGTTCTTCACCGGGACGACCCGCGTTGAAGGTGAGTGGGTCCTCCGCCAGAGCCTGGTGAGGCGCGTGGAGCAGGAGGGCGGCCTGCCACTGCTGGGCACCCGGAACCGGCGGATGACGGTCCTGGTCCAGGGCGACCTCGGGAAGAACGTGACTGAGCCCCGCCGTCGCCGGAGTCAGAATGCGCGGTTCGTCCATGATGAGCGGGAATCCGGCAACCACATCTGCATCGTCGATGACGACGGCATCTCACGGCTGCTCCGCGGGGAGCCGGCCCCATGCCTACGGACGGCCCCGGTCGGCCAGGGCGATCAGTTCGAGTTCACGGTGCCGCCGGGCCCCTCAGATTATTGCTCGGCCGCCGCCTCCCGCGCGGGTGCCTTCGACGGGTACGAGCCGCCGCCGTTGGACATGGGCCGCCCCACACTGGTCACACTGGAACTCCGCGCCGCGGCAGAGCGGGCCCCCGTCGATGCTCAAGTGGACATGAGCGGTCTGGACGCCGGCGACCGGGCGCATGAGGAGGCTCTCAGATGCCTCGTCGAACACCTGGCACCGGTGGAGGTGTTCACGCTGTCGGGGTCGCTGGTCGACGCGCCACGGGTCGACGTGCCACTGGTCGACGCAGCGTGGCGCTCGGAGCTGGTGTCAGGCCAGTTGGTCGTCGCGGAGGTGAAGTCGCTGACCGGCGACGCGGAGGACACCCAGATCCGGCTGGGGCTGGGGCAGTTGCTCGACTACCTGCATACGCTCCGCCAGAACCCGCCCGGGGGCATTGCACAGGTGCGCGGGGTGCTCGTGCTCGACCGGAAGCCGAAGAGCCCGCGGTGGGCAGGCGTGTGCTCGTCGGTGGGAGTTGGACTCGCGTGGCCGCCGAACTTTGACGGGCTGGGCGAGATGTCAGAGCGCTACCGCGGGATTCAGTCGTGACGAAGCGCGCGGAAACTCTCCGCCCCTGCTGGTGGTGCGGGGACGTTGCGGACACCGAGGAACACAAATTCAAGCGCTCGGACCTGCGGCGAGTGGCCGGCGCGTCTGGCTCACCCCAAGATGTCTACAAGTCGAGCCCGACCTACACCGGCACATTGAAATCGCTCAGCAAGGGGTCTGAGATTCGGTGGGCGAAGAACCTCTGTGCCCAGTGCAACAACGCACGGAGCCAGCCCTTCGACAGGGCGTATGACGAGTTCGTCAACTACGTCGTGGAGAACATGGACGTGCTCTCAGGGAGGGACGTCCTCGACTGGGCGGACGTCTACGGCGCGGACTGGGCACAGAAAGTGGCGGACATGTCCCGGTATCTAGTCAAGCAGTTTGGCTGCCAACTCGCGACATCAAACCTCCCTGTCCCGGATGGCGCGCTGCGATTCCTGAATGGGGCCGACTGCTTCCCCGACTGCCAGTTTCACCTTTGGCGCGACTGGCGAGCGATCGAACTCCACGAGGAGGCGATGGCCGAGGCTCCCGAAACTGGCGGCATGAGCAACTACATCGGCCTTCCCCCGACGCAGTCACACTCCCGAGATGGATTATTCGTGGGTGCCGAGTACGGCCTCCAACTCGGATACGTATGGCTCACGCTCGGATGGCTCGTTGACGCCCCAACCCTTCCTCTGCACGTGGAGCGAACGACTCCGATGCCGCTACTGGACGCGGATGCACGTTCGCAGGCGGAGTGGCGGAGGCTTCGGCGCGAGGTCGAGAAACCCTGATGTGCTCCGTCCGCATCCACCTGTCCACAGAAAGTGCCGGGCTGGACAAGATAATGGGCGGCTAGGGCGAGCAGGTGACGATCGAGTACTTGCCGTGGGAGGTGTTCTCGGCGATGAGCACCCCGTCACGGTGGATACGGCAGGTGACTGACCCGCCGTTGGCCCGATTCTGCACCGAGATGTAAGGGGAGGCCACGTTGCCGGCCGGGATGCCGATACCGCCGTTCTCGTCGGTGAGTTGCTGGCTGGCGCTGCCTTGGACGGTGCCGGTCGTGGTGCGCATGGTCAGGTCCATGCCGCCGTCACCTTCGGCTTCGTAGAGGATGCCGGCGACCGATTCGCGGCGGTCTTCAGCATTCAATGGCCGCATCGGGGAGAGCTCATCGACGGGGGTGCAGTCCTCACCGACCACTGTCTGGACAACTACCTCGTATGTCGAAAGACGGCCCTCGGGGATCCCAGCGGGGATCTTGTGAGTGCCGGTCTTGCAGTAGTGAAGGATGCCCTCTCTCAACTGGGCATCAGTGGCGCTGCCCAGGTAGCCGTCGTCGTCGATGTTTCTGAGGATCTCTACCCGGCTGTCCAGTTGCACGTCGTTGAGCACCGGCTGCGTCGGGGACGGGGACGGAGTCCGGGCGGCGGTGGTTTCGACAGCGGCAACGCTCGTGGTCTCGATGGCGGTGGGCGCGGAGGTCGTCTCGCCGACACCGGCCGAACAGCCGGCCATGAGCAGTAGCCCGATGGAGGTGGCGGCGATACCTCGCAGGACCGATCGCGGCGTCGCCGTCATGGCTGGGACGTTAGCGCAACAGATCCGCCCCCGTAGGGCCGTCTCGGCACGTGTGGCCATGAAGGGCCTGGGCCGCACACCGGGTAGGTGTCCACAGCTCGCCCGCCACGAACCAGGAGCACGCCATGGGATCGACCATCTTCATCCAGTACGAGCCGGGATCCGAGGCCTCGCAGGCGTTCACCGGGGCCAAGGACGATGCCCGGCACGCGAACGGCGGGGGCGGTTACACCGGCACGCTCGCCGAGAAGACCGACTTCGAGGTCGTGGGTATGGAGCCCGTGACGCTTCCGCAGGCCAGCGCGTTGGCCGAGGACCTGTTCGATGACAAGCGGTTCATCGACAAGCGGGGCCCGGCGGGTGCGATCCCGGTCTGCAGTGACGACCATGAGACCGCCACGGAGACGGTGACGATCATCGTGAAGCCTCCTCGCCCCGGCATGACACTGGCCGAGTTCGAGTCCTATGGGCGTGAGCAGGGCCGGCAGGTCAGCGTGGCCGTTCCCGCCGGGCAGGTGTTCGTGAGTCAGCGGGTGCGCTCGTTCGCGTTGAACGGGAACACGAAGGTCCTCACCAACGGCACCGGGCGGGTCACGAAGTACCGGGTGCATGGGCTGCTGTGTGACGAGCTATTCAACACTCAGGCGCAGGCCCGTGAGTGGGCGGCCGCGAAGCTCGCAGAAATGGCCGGGCAGGGGCGTCCCCTGATGTGGGGAGCCGTGACGATCGATGCGGTCGTGGTCCGGCCGGACGGGAGCCCGCTGGTGTCGTTCGTGCCGGTGGTGAAGTCGGCGACGGTGACGGTGGACGTGGTGACGACGGAAGCTCCGAAGACGCGCGAGTGCATCGGCTGGCTGTTCTTCGGCTGGGCCTCCACGTGAGCGGCGGCGGAGTCACTCGCGGGGTCACTCGCGGGGTCACTCGCGGGGTCACTCGCAACATTGCTCGCCAGGACGCGGACAAGCCGCATCGGTGCCCCGGGTGCCACGCAGTCACCGACCGTGGGCACGCCTCGAACTGGCGGGTGGTGACCTGCTGCACCTGCGGGCAAGAGTTCACCCGTTGGCCCCGATTGGCCTGGGCGCTTCCGAGGACGGGGGTCGCCTGCGACGAGCACCCGGCATCGAGTCCCCCTGCGCCCGACTGGCACCCGGCGACTGGTGATGGCGGTGAAGCGCGCCATGAGTAGGGGAGAGGTTGAGTACCGGATCGAGTATGCGATCCAGCGGCGGCTGCCCGGCGAAGACGATTTCACTGAGGTCGGCTTCGGATCCTCCGGTGCGTGGGGCGGCGTGGACGAGGCGCTGTATGCGGCCGGGTCGGACGTGCAGAACCGGCTCTGGGAGACCGAGCCTGGGATGCCGGACCCAGACGAACTCGAACACGTCTGAGCCAGCCGCATATAGCGCCTCCCGGTTCGCGGGTGGCCCTATGGTGGCGTCATGTCCAGCGATGAGCCTGCGCTGATCACCCGCCGTGAGGCTGCCGAGCTGCTCGGCTATTCTCCGGCGACGCTGGCGACGTACATGTCTCGTGACCCTGATGCGTGGCCGCGGCCGGTTGGCCGGCGTGGTCGGGGTTCGGCGAACCTGTATGACCGGGATGAGTTCATTGCAGCGGCCCAGCCGGCCCATGCCACCGGTGCGGCCACTGGTGAGCCCGCCGCTGAAGCCACGGGTGAGTCCGCTGATCAGTCCGGTCGTGTCAGGATCGGGTCTTCGGCGACCATCTCCGATGAGGACGGTCTCATCACCTGCCTGGACTGTGGGCATCGGGCACGGAACCTGACCCCGCACCTGCGGCACGTCCACGCCGTGACGGCCCGCGAATACCGGGCGGCGCACCGGCTTCCGGCGACGGGCTCGATGCTGGCCGATGGTGTCCGGGAACGAGCCAGCATTCAGCGCCGCGCAGCCTACGAAGCCGACCCGTCCAGCCTGGATCACCTCACCCCGTTCCACGGCGTCGAATGGACTTCGGCGGCAGGCCGGGAAGCAGCCGATTCGATCCGGGAGACGAGCGGGTACGAGACGGTGCGCACCTCCCACGCCCCCGGACGTCGGGCAGGCGTGGAGGCGATGCTCAGCGCCCGCCTGGACAAGCTCACGGCCCAGGTGCGCCAGCATGGCTACGAGACCGTCTGGGAGGCCGTGGAGGCCACCAGAGGGCTCACAGGGGCGGAGGCTGCCCACGCGACGGGGCTGTCGGCATCAACGATCCGGCGCTGGCGCACACGCGACTGAACACTCGCCCGAGCGCAGGGGTCACACGCTGTGCTTCGAGATGACGGTGCTTCGAGATGACGGTGCTTCGAGATGACGATATGCAGTGTCGCCAGCGGGTTGGGGCCGCACACCGCAGTGGTGTCCACGCCACCGTGCCAGCCTGGGAGTTCGTCATGCCTCGCCTCATCCGCCGCCCGTACTTTCTTGGCCGGGCCTGGTTCGTTCCCCGCGATGCCGTGTGGGTGGGACGAGGATCGAAGTGGGCGAACCCGTTCCGGGCCTTCCGCTGGTCGAAGGTGCGTGCGAGCACGCCGCTGGGGGCCGTGACGGTCCGGGTGAGACCGCCGACGGTCTCGGACACGGTGGAGTGGTTTCGTGACTTCATCACCTGCGGGGTGCGCTCCGGCAGGCTCGTGGTGAGGAACCGGGAGGTGTCGCCACAGACCGTTCGGGAGGAGCTCGCCGGGAAGGACCTGGTGTGCTCGTGCCGGTATGGCGGGGCGCTGGGAGGGTTTCCGTACGGCTGCCACGGGGACTACCTGTTGGACCTGGCTGCCGGGGCCGTCAGCGAGTCCGTGAGGTTGACCTTGGCCCGCCGGTAGGGCTTCGCGCACCGCCTGTTGGGGGTGGCCCTGGGGGCAGTGCCTGGAGGGGCCGGCTGGGCGCGTGCAAGCACCTGCTCCATCGTCCTCATCGGAGCACCTCCAGCACCTCACACATGGGTGTTCCGGGTGCATCCCGGGAGCCCGGGACGGACCCCGGATCCCGCCTCGTTCGGGTGCTGAATCGGACCCTCGACCGGTCGCTGGTGGCCCATGGATCACCGCTGGAACGTCCCTGGATCGTCGTTCTGGGGTCCGGTTGGAGGGGGATCGGGCCCAACCCCGAGACACTTTGCTCGTTCTTTACAAAGCCACTTGCTGACGGTTGACCCCGATATCGTCACCAACTGAGCTCCCGAAACTGACCCTTGACGCAACCCTGGTGCCAATGGTAGTCGCGCGGGCGCATGCGCGCACACGCGCGCCCGCTCGCGCCTGGGCGCGCGCCCGACGGGTCTAGAGGGGATGCGATACTGCCAGTACTAGGTACTTTCGCCGGTTCCGGGTGTCATCTTGCCCCGTTTGACACCACTTGTCACCCCCTCAGTGACAACACAAAACCGCATGATACTGCGGAAAGGTCGGTGTTTTGGACCCATTTGTCACCTTGGCACTGTTCCCAGTGCATACGTATAGGAGGATCCTGCTATATATATCGATCCCCACAGAGATAGAGAGTGCATGCGCCCGTGTGTGTGTGTCTGTGTAGGTGTCAAAGTGACAAATATATATATATGGGGCACTCGCACCCGCTCTGACCTGCACCTTTTGCAATCCCTTTACTTGTCACCCGATCCAACCCAGTGGTGCCAACGGTGACAAACCACCCACAGCAGGCCCAGAGCCACCCCCACCTTTCCGCATGAAATCAACGATTCCAAGTTGCCACACCCCCTCCAACCAGAGGTGACAACACCCCAAAACGGTGTGCGAGCACCAACCCGCCAGCCCTGGCCACCGGCAGTCACCACCAGCGCCGGAGAGCGAAGGAGGCAGCGGGCGGATCCCACCCCCGGCCCGAGCACCCGCCCCCAGGGCATCGACCGGCAGGCGTCAATCGGCAGGGCACAGATCGGCTGAGGCGTCATCGGCTGGTCGCCGCACACCGGTGAAGGTGACCACGCACCACCCCAGGAGGAGACCATGAGCGAGCACACGAACTTCGAGGTCGGCGAGAGGATCATCGTCACCCGGCCCACCGCCAGCGGCATCGTTGCGTCCCATGCGACCATCACCCGAGCGACCAAGACGCTGTGGATCGTGGAGCGCGCCGGCCGGGAAGAGAAGTTCTCCAAGTCGACCCTGGCCCAGTACCCGGCCCCGTCCGTGTGGCAGTCGCCCGAGGAGATGCACAAGGCCGACGACCCCGCCGCCATCCGGGCAGTGGAGGCCACCGTCGCCCGCCACTACGCCGGTGAGGCAGTCCGGGCCGCCGAGGAGATGCGCGATGAGGTCGCCCGTGGCCATTACGGGATCGACACCCTCGCGCTGGTCGGGCGCGTCCAACTCGCACTCGCCCGCTGCGCCCGCTCCGTCGGGAACCTCGACGCCGACCAGCGCAGTGGGGAGCCGTCCGGTGCTGGCCAGCCCAGTGCCGAGGAGGCCAGCCCTGAGCAGTCCAGCGCCGAGGAGGTCAGCGCCGCAGACCAGGGCGACGAGGACACCCGGTCATGACCGCCACGCTGCCAGTCCGACCCGTGCCAGCCCGAACCTTGGTTGGCCAGCCCGTGCTGGAGTTCCCCGACGGCCCGGGCGAGCCGTGGGAGTTCACCTCCAGTGACGGCATCGACATCACCCCCGCGGTCCGGGCATCGACGCGGCGGACCAACGGGCTCAACGTCCGCGTGCGCGGCATGGACGTCTTCCTGGATGAGGCGACGTTGCGGGCCATCGACGAACTACGTCAGGCGCTTCCCACCGGCGTGTAGGCGCTTCCAGCACCGGGACCCGTGACTGGGCCCTGTGAGTCAAACCCCGGGGCTCGGAACCCGTGATTCAAACCCTGTGGTTCGGGTGCTCCGGCACGGTGGGCGGAGGGACAAGTTTTTGGCGTGATCATGCGCGACACGCCGAGACGGTTTCGAGGCGGGCTAGAACCGCACACACCATCGTTCCCGGCTTCTGGTGCCGGGACCCGTGGAGCAACCACCTCGAAGGAGTCACCAACCGTGCCTGCAAACACGACTGCCGGAACCCCGATTGTCACCGTCTACACCACCCCGAGCTGCATCCAGTGCGAGACCACGAAGCGCAAACTCGCGCGCAGCCAGATCCCGTACGAGACCGTCGACCTGTCCACCGATGCCGATGCGATGGCGATGATCAAGGCCCAGGGGTTCACCCAGGCCCCGATCGTCGTCGCCCGCGACGCTGATGGCGGCAAGCAGACCTGGTCCGGGTTCCGTCCCGACAAGATCAAGGAACTCACCAAGCAGCTCGCCGTCTCCAGTCCCGCCCTGTCCGACACCGCCATGGGCGTTCCTGCCCTGGCTGCGGCCTGAGCGGGCCTGCGTAGGCCACCCGGGGTGATGAGCATGAGCCAACTGCCTATGAGCCAGGCGAGGATCGTCTACTTCTCGTCGGTGTCGCAGAACACGCACCGGTTCGTGCAGAAGCTGGACCTTCCGGCCCGCCGGATCGGGCTGCGGCGCAGCGACCCGCACGTGCAGGCCGACGTGCCGTACGTGCTCATCACCCCCACCTACGGCCACGGCACCCCTGCCGGCGCGGTCCCCAAGCAGGTCATCAAGTTCCTCAACGACCCGGCCAATCGGGCCCTGTGCCGCGGTGTCATCGCCGCCGGCAACACGAACTTCGGGTCCGGCTACTGCATCGCCGGAGACATCATCGCCGCCAAGGTCGGGGTCCCGTTCCTGTACCGGTTCGAGCTTCTCGGCACGCCCGTGGACGTTGCCCGGGTCCGGGACGGCCTGGCCGAGTTCTGGCGGAATGCCGACAGCCGTGTCACCGAACCGGCCCCACTCTCCGAGCCAGCACCGCTCTGCGAAGCGGCCCCTGTCATGGCCTGCCCCGAGTCAGCACTGCCCCGAAGCTGCACTGGCCTGAGATGACCCGACCCGAGATAGCCAGACCCGCGATGGCGGGCATTCGCACATTCACCGGCGCGCGACGCGCCCAACGCATCAAGGAGCACCACCCCGTGACGACCAGCCCAACGATCACCACCCACCCCGTCGAGGCGGGCCCTGCCGATGGGCCGACCATGGAGCCGACGAGCCGCGAACTTCACCGGATGAACACCGGCGGCCTCGACCACCACGCACTGAACGCGATGCTCAACCTGTACGACTCCGGCGGCGGGATCCAGTTCGACGCCGACCGTCAGGCGGCCCGCCAGTTCTTCCTGACCCACGTGAACCCGAACACGGTCTTCTTCCATTCTCGCCGTGAACGCCTGGACTATCTCGTGGACGGCGGCTACTACCTGGCCGACCTGCTCGATGCCTACGACCCCGAGTTCGTCGATGACCTGCACGGGCGGGCGTACGGTCACCGGTTCCGGTTCCGCACGTTCATGGGGGCGTTGAAGTTCTACACGTCCTATGCGCTGAAGACGTTCGATGGTGAGCGGTACCTGGAACGGTTCGAGGACCGGGTGGTGATGGTGGCGCTGTCGCTGGCGGGCGGGGACGAGGCGCAGGCGGTCTTGCTCGTTGAGGAGATGCTCACGGGCCGGTTCCAGCCGGCGACGCCGACGTTCCTGAATGCGGGTAAGGTCGCCGCCGGCGAGCAGGTGTCCTGTTTCGAGGGGGACACTCTGATCGATACCGCCACCGGACAGCGACCGATTCGTGAGATTCGGGTGGGCGACGAGGTGTTGAGCCATGACGGACGGTTCCACGCGGTGACGAAGACGATGACTCGTACGGATGAGACTGGCATCGTCGAACTCGGCATCGTCGGCTCGCGCCCGCTGCGATGCACACCTGAACATCCCGTGCTGATCTACCGGCCTCGTGGGATGCGCCCCGACGTCATCATCGCCGGAGACGGGTCGTCGGCGAACCTGTTCTGGGCGTCCGCGAAGGATGTCCAGGTCGGTGACGAGATCGTCCAGGCTGGGATCAAGCCAGATCCGGGGGACGACGTGCTCAGCGTGTCCGCGATAGCCGGACTGGGAGACGGCTACGAAATCCGCGCAGGCGACATCGTTGCGACGACGACGGATGCCAAGAACAACCACGCCAAGGGTACGAACACGTCTGCCTCGGTCTCGCCCGTGCACGACCAGGTGAAGCTCGACTACGACTTCGGGCGCTGGCTTGGTTACTACCTCGCCGAAGGGCACGTTGCGAAGAGGACGGAACGGGCAGGGTACAGCGGCGTCGTCTTCACGTTCAACAGCCTGCACACCGACTACCTCGACGACGCGGACGCCCTCACCCGATCGGTCTTCGCTATCACGCCTCGCCAATACGTGCGGGAGGACGGATCCACGACGGTCGTTGCGAACTCGATCGTGCTGGCCCGCTTCGTCGCGTCTCTGGTCGGCACGGGCTCGGGACGGAAGATCCTTCCGAAGGAGCTGCTCACCGCCCCGGATGAGTTCCGTCGAGGGCTACTCGTCGGGCTGTGCCGTGGAGACGGTTGCGTCTCGGGCACGGGGATGATCCTCGATCTTGTGAACCTCCCGCTGATTCAGCAGGTCCGTCAGATCGCCATCGGGCTCGGTGTGCTCGCTCAGACACGGGTGTACACGAACGTCTGCGGCAACCCGACGGGGCAGGTCGTGGTTCGAGGAATCCCGGGAGCCAATGAGGCGCTGATCCGCGAAGTCGGCAAGTCCATCGACAAGTTCGAGCCGACCAGTGGCGAGGCGACCCAGTACCGCTGGGTCGACGGGCAGGCCACGTTCCGGGTCAAGTCGGTCTCCCACGAGGCAGGGGCCCACCAGGTCTACAACCTCGAAGTGGAGGACACCCACACTTACTCGGCCGCCGGCTCCATCGTGCACAACTGTTTTTTGCTTCGCGTTGAGGATTCGATGGAGTCGATTGCCCGGGGCATCAATTCCTCTTTGCAGCTGTCGAAGCGTGGCGGGGGAGTGGCCCTGTGCCTGACGAACCTGCGCGAGTACGGGGCACCCATCAAGCGCATCGAGAACCAGTCTTCCGGGGTCATCCCGGTGATGAAGCTGCTGGAGGACTCGTTCTCCTACGCGAACCAGCTCGGGGCCCGTCAGGGCGCGGGGGCGGCCTACCTGCACGCCCATCATCCCGACATCATGCGGTTCCTGGACACCAAGCGCGAGAACGCGGATGAGAAGATCCGCATCAAGACACTCTCCCTCGGCGTCGTCATCCCCGACATCACGTTCGAGCTCGCCAAGCGAAACGAGGACATGTACCTGTTCTCGCCGTACGACGTGGAGCGGGTCTACGGGGTGGCGATGACCGAGATCTCGGTGAGTGAGAAGTACGAGGAGATGGTGGCCGATGCCCGCATCGCCAAGACGAAGATCTCCGCGCGTCGCCTCTTCCAGACGATTGCCGAGATTCAATTCGAGTCAGGATATCCATATATCCTGTTCGAGGATACCGTGAATCGAGCCAATCCAATTGCGGGAAGAATCTCAATGTCAAACCTGTGTGTGACGGGCGAGACGGAGATCCTCACTGCCGGTGGCTACCGCAAGGTGCGCGACCTGTACGAGACGCAGGAAGACTTCGATGTCGTGGTGGACACCCGTGCCCGTGACGTGGACCTGAACAGGTCTGGCGTCTCAGTGGAGAAGTCGACGCGGATGTTCAAGACCGCCGAATCTGCGGACATCTTCAAGGTCACGACCGCTGAGGGTTTCGAGCTCCGTGCGACGGAGTGGCACAAGATGTACGTCGACCGTGACGGCGAGGTCGTGAAGATCCCGCTGAATGAGGTCGAGCCCGGGGACCGGATCCTTGTCCAGCCCGCTGAGGGCGCGTTCGGCACCGTGCACGAACCGGACCTGGCCTACCTCGCCGGCGCAATCGCGGCCGACGGCACGCTGATCGAGGGGGACACGAGCGCCGGGAACAGGACGGCCACCGCGCGCATCAACATGTACGGGGAGAAGCGAGAGTTCACCGCCGCCGTCGAACAGGCCGCCGCCGCTGCACTGGCGGGCCGAGACGACCTGGTGGAGCGACAGTCGACCCTCACCCCGAAGGCGGTCAACAGCGTCATCTACAAGCGCGAGACCCTCCACTCGGCACCGCTGGCAAAGCTCCTCGCCGAGCGTGGCATGGTCCAGGCGACCAAGACGGTCGTGCCGGAGTTCGTACTCCGGGGTGACCGCGAGACGCAGGTGGCCTACCTCAACGGGTTCTTGCAGTTCGAGGCCACGATCACCGGGTCCAAGAAGTACAACACCCTCTCGGTCGAGGTCGGGTCTATTGATCACGCTCATCTCGTCGCGCTTCAGCGCATACTGCTCAACCTCGGCGTCTACACCCGCATCTACGCCAGCAGGAAGGTGGGCGGGCTCGCGCTGTTGCCCGATGGGCGCGGCGGCTTGAAGGAGTACTACCAGTCGCAGTCGTGGTCTCTGCGGGCTACGAGCAGGCGTGATGTCGATGCGATCGTTCCGCTCGTGGAGTGGCTGCCCAGGCACAGTGCGCGGTACGACGAACTGACTGAACGATCGAGTGGCAAGGCCGGCTATCGCACGCACAAGTATCGGGCAACGGTTGTCTCAATTGAACCGGACGGCGTTGAAGACGTGTATGACGTCACTGTCGACAACGGACATTCAGTGATCTTCAATGGGATATCCACAGGAAACTGCTCTGAAATTACCCAGGTATCTACCCCTTCCTCATTCCGCGATGATCTCGGCTATGAACACATTGGCCGGGACATTTCCTGCAATCTCGGCTCGCTGAATATCGCCAAGGCAATGGACGGTGGCGACCTGGGCCAGACGGTCGAGGTGGCGGTGCGTGCACTGACGGCCGTGTCCGACCAGACCAACATCTCCTCGGTGCCGTCCATCGTCGCCGGGAACAACGCCTCGCACGCCATCGGGCTCGGCCAGATGAACCTGCACGGGTTCCTGGGGCGCGAACGCATCCACTACGGCAGCCCGGAGGCACTGGAGTTCACCAGCGTCTACTTCGCGGCCATCGCCTTCCACGCCCTGCGCGCCTCGAACCGGATCGCCATCGAGCGCGGTGCCACCTTCGAGGGGTTCGCCGATTCGGCCTATGCCGACGGCACCTACTTCGACAAGTACGTGACCCGGGACTGGCTGCCCGAATCCGCCCGGGTCCGGTCCCTGTTCGCCGGCACTGGGATCGCCTTGCCCACGCAGTCCGACTGGCGTGAGCTCCGTGACAGCGTCATGGCCCATGGCATCTACAACGCCTACCTGCAGGCCGTCCCGCCGACCGGGTCGATCTCCTACATCAACGATTCGACGAGTTCGATCCACCCGATCGCCTCCCAGATCGAGATCCGCAAGGAGGGCAAGCTCGGGCGCGTCTACTACCCGGCCCCCTACCTGACGAACGAGAACCGGGAGTTCTTCACCGATGCCTACGAGGTCGGCCCGGAGAAGATCATCGACACCTACGCCGCGGCCACCGAGCACGTCGACCAGTCGCTGAGCCTGACCCTGTTCTTCCCCGACACGGTCACCACCCGTGACCTGAACCGGGCGCAGATCTACGCCTGGCGCAGCGGCATCAAGAGCCTCTACTACATCCGGGTCCGCCAGCAGGCCCTCGCCGGGACGGAAGCCGAAGGGTGCGTCTCGTGCGCCCTGTGAGTCTCGTGCGCCCTGTGAGTCGAACACCGGTAGCCGGCCCCGTATCGACCAATCCGGGCACGACGAACAGCCCAGTCACGATCAGGCCATTGGGTATCGGCGCGGTGGTTCGGGTCCTGCCGGGCTAGAACCAGCAGCATGCCCCTTGTTGGGGCCGGGGCGGTTCGCCGTGTGCATGGCTGCCCCGGCCCCCACATCACATTCTCCCTCGCAGTGAAAGGAGCCAGAGCCATCATGGCTGAAGGCAACACGACCACACCCGACCTGCTCGCGCCCATCGAGGCGATCAACTGGAACCGGATCGTCGACGAGAAGGACGTGGAGGTGTGGAACCGGCTCACCTCGAACTTCTGGTTGCCGGAGAAGGTGCCGTTGAGCAACGACATCTCCTCGTGGGCGACGCTGACGCGGGCCGAGAAGGACATGACGGCGAAGGTGCTCACGGGCCTGACCCTCCTGGACAGCATCCAGGGGATCGTGGGGGCCGTCTCCCTGATTCCCGACGCCATCACCCGTCACGAAGCGGCCGTTTACGCAAACATTACGTTCATGGAAGAAGTCCATTCCAAGTCGTATTCGTCCATCTTTTCGACACTCATGTCGACAGCCGAGATCGACGAGGTGTTCCGCTGGTCGCGCGAGAACCCGCAATTGCAGGCCAAGGCGCGAACAATCATGGACCACTATGACGGCAATGACCCGCTCAAACGCAAGATCGCATCGGTCATGCTCGAATCATTCCTGTTCTATTCGGGCTTCTACGCCCCCATGCACTGGTCGAGCCGAGCGAAACTGACCAACACCGCCGACCTCATCCGCCTCATCATCCGCGACGAGGCAGTGCACGGCTACTACATCGGCTACAAGTA
This sequence comes from Pseudactinotalea sp. HY160, assembly GCF_009372055.1. Taxonomy (NCBI): domain Bacteria; kingdom Bacillati; phylum Actinomycetota; class Actinomycetes; order Micrococcales; family Cellulomonadaceae; genus Pseudactinotalea; species Pseudactinotalea sp. HY160. Next base: position 136,656 of record NZ_WHMT01000007.1, read on the forward strand.
CCAGAAGGGCCTAGAACAAGTCGACGATCAGCGCCGCGAGGAGCTGCGGGCGTACACCTACGACTTCCTCGACCACCTCATGGACGTGGAAGAGAAGTACACCCGGGACCTGTACGACCCACTCGGGCTGACCGAAGACGTCCTCGCGTTCGTCCGATACAACGGCAACAAGGCGCTCATGAACCTCGGCTACGACCCGCTGTTCCCGCCCGAGACCACGAACGTGAACCCGGCGATCCTGGCGGCACTAAGCCCGAACGCAGACGAGAACCACGACTTCTTCTCCGGGTCCGGCTCCTCCTACGTCATGGGCAAGGCGGAGGACACCTCCGACGACGACTGGGACTTCTAGCAGCCCGGACTGATCAGCCCGGACTGGGCCAACTGGGACTGGGCCAGGTGGGGCGGGGCATCACGGGAGCGATCCTGGGGCGTCCCGCCCTTCGCATGACCAGGCCCATCCCATCTGACCGACCAGGCTCCGGCCAGTCGGCATCGAGTGCCGTGATGCTGGGGGCCGTGGCGTCGAGTGCTCGTGGACGCACACCGGGAGGGCATGGACACCGCCACAGCCACCACCCAGATCGTCCAGTTCGCGCGTGTGCACGCCCGCCCGCCATCGAAGTCGCTGGCCATCGCCGATGCCCGGGAACGTGAGCTCGCTCAGGCACTGGCCCAGTTGCGCATCCGCCGCCCCGACCCGGTGCTGGCCCGTCGCCTCGATGAGGTGATGCCCGGTTGGTCCGACCCGCAGTCCGCCGGCTGGTTCGAGCGTGCCGAGCAGGTGGGGTTGACGTGGCTGGCGACGGGCCGCTGGCCCTCCCAGGCGTCCTACGACCGCGGCGAATGCCTCCTGGCGTGCTGGCACACCCAGCAGCGGGGCATCCACCACCAGCGCCCCTGGGCGGAACGGTTCCGGCCCCATACGGCCCGCAAGACCACGTTCCTGGACGCCTCCGCACCGGGCTGGTCCGCGATGGTCGACCATGAGGCGACATTTCGCCGGTCCGTGGCCGAAGTGGCCGACTGGACGGGCCGGAACAAGCAGCTGCCCGATGGATCCTCACCAGACGTGACCGAACGGAAGCTGGCCCGCCGCCTATCCCGCTGGAAGTCGGCCGAGAAGGGCCGCAACAGCCGCCACGCGAACCGGTTCACCCCCGAACGCGGGGCCTACCTGGACCGGCTCATCCCCGGCTGGCGGGGAACGAGCCCGACGACCTCGACGAACCGCGGATCGTTCCTGCAGCAGGCCAAGTGGCTGGCCACCGCCGAAGACGCGGCCCGATTCATCCGCCTCAACGGGGGCTTGTTCCCGAACCGGCGCAGCTTCGACCGGGCACAGCGCCGCCTGGGCTGGTGGTGCTACGAGCAACGCCAGGCACTCGATCACGCCACCGACAGGATGACCCCGCACCGGGAGCAGTGGCTGGACGCGCACTTGGCCGGTTGGCGCGACTACATGCGCCGCGGTGCCCCGGGCCGACCCCAGACCACCCACCTGTGACCAGCAGACCCGGGAACAGCCCAGTGGTGAACAGACCAGTGGTGAGCGGGAACCCAGTGATGATCGGGCCCGCACACATGGAGTCCGTGCCCATCCTCGCCACCGCCACCCCGAACCCAGACCTTCCCAGCTTCGACCGACCCAGCTACGGCCTGCCCGGACTCGACTTGCCCAGTTTCGACCGGCCCGGACTCGACCTACCCAGTTTCGAGCTGCCGGCGGCGGGCTCACCCACTGGTGGTGCAGCGGGGGATCGATTGGCCCCTGCCGCACACCGGTCGGGCATGCATGCCTCCGACACTCTGCCCGCTCCCATCCAGGGGCGCGTCCAATACCCCGAGCTCGATGAGTTCATCAACGAGATCGCCTCCCTCGTCACCGATGGGCTCATGCGCGAGTCGCAGGCCCGCGACAAGGTGCTGGAGGCGGTGTGGAACACGGACCTGGTCGAGCAGACCGCTTCGCGGCTGTTGGGTTCATCCAGTTGGCACCTGCGTGACGATGTCGTCTTCGAGGCGCAGTCGTGGGCCGTCCGGGCGATCACGGGCAGGGTGGTGGGGGAGTACATGCAGCCGGGGGAGTCCGCCACGCTCCTGGACTTCGAGCGGGTCGCCGCCGGTGCCTCCGCGGTCGGGTACCTGCGTGAGGGCATCATCCGGGAGCGCAGCAAGTTCTTGCGCACTATCGAGCGCCGCTCCCACTTTGGGACGGGCACGGAGCTCATCGACACGACGATGCTGGGGGCGAGCCTGAATCAGCAGCGTGAACAGCTGGGGGTCGGGCACCGGTCGGCCCTGGCCCAGGTCGTCCGCCGGCAGGCGTTCGAGCAGGCCGAAGTGGACCGGGCAGCCCACGTGCGTGATGCCTACCTGGATGCGTCCCGGCGGGCCGAGAAGGCTGAACGGGTGCTCGCCCAGGCAGCGGCCCTGCAGGCGTACTACGAGGTCCCCCCGGCCGTGCGCCCACTGTCGGCGGCGAGACGGGCCGCGATGTACCGGGTCATCGTCCGGGACCCGCGCAGCGCCTACCACTCGATGAAGAACGCTCTGCGTGGTGCCAAGAACGGTCTGGCCGATATGTGGCGTGACTACGACGAAGAAGACCTGCGCCAGATCCTCCTCTCGCCTCGCTGCGTGGCCGCGGCCGAAGCACTCGCTCTCGTCGCTGTGGCACCCCTGCCGTGGCCGGGACGTGACGGGCTCCGGCGACTGCGTAGCCACCTGAGGAACCTCTACCGGGACCATGGGCTCCCCGGGCGCGACGGCGTGGTCCTGGCGAACGCCTTCGTGGCGGATGAGTGCGCGGCAGGTCCGGCCCGGCTCGCGGTCGTCTCCGGCGACGAGGACTGGGCGGACGTGGCGGGCCAGCACATCGGACCGGGCGGGTTCCTCGGCCCCGACCCGGCCAGTGTTCGGGAGCGGCTCATCGGTGCGATGGCCCACCACCCAATGACCCAGGACTCGATGACCCAGGATCCGATGGCTCAGCACCCGGTGGCCGGCACCGCGTTGACGTCGCGGGCGCGCGAGACCGCTCGGGCTGCATAGTCAGCCAGCCAGTCAGTCAGTCAACACTGGTTGCCGGGTGGGATTGACGGGGGACGGGCATGTGCGCGGGCTAGAACATGCCGTGCCCAGACATACGATCCTTCGAGTCCTTGCAGCCGTCGTGCTCGCCACCGGCAGCGGGGCGATGCTCACCGGCATGGCCGGTCCCCGAGCCGCTGCTGTGTCCCAGCCGTCGCTCACGGCTCAGAACTCATTGACGGCCTCTGCCGTGTCGTCCTCTTCGGAGCGTTCGCCCGCGTGGGCGGTCTTCGAGGATGAGCCAGTGGCCCCTGATGCACTGGAGACGATTCGCCTGCCGGTTGCGACGGGGCCGGTCGAGTTCGACTTCGGGGACGGGCCAACCGCGCAAGGCCCACCTCCTCCGGCGTGTATCGACTCGCCCATGGCGGCGGGGGCGTGGCGGCTGACTTCGATGCCGGGGACGCGCATGGACCCGATCGACGGCTCACGTTCCTTCCATGCGGGGCTGGATATGGCCGCGCCGCTGGGGACACCGGTGCAGGCGGTCGCCGACGGCAAGGTCGTCTACGTCGGTCCCGGGTTCGCTGGCCGGTCCAGCCAGGTCGTCATCGTCGAGCACGCGGTCGCGGGCCGGGTGTTCACGTCCTGGTACGTGCACATGTACGCCTCCGGGGTGTACGTCGGCCTCGGGGAGACGGTCATGGCGGGGCAGGTGATCGCCGGTGTCGGCAGCAACGGGCGCTCTACAGGGCCGCACCTGCACTTGGAGATTCACGACGGCGTCTCGGGTACGGACACCGGGGGTGTGGTCGGTGACCCGCTCGGCTATCTGGCCGGACTCGACTGTGGGTGAGGCCGGCGAAGGACTGCGTGGCATCAGGTGGCGCGGGCCGCACACCTGTAGGTCGTGAGCACCAACACTGACCTTCCCCGCACGCACCAGTCCCGTGTTGACCGTTCCCTGGCGGACCGTCCCCTGGCTGAGCGGGTCGAATGGGCGGCCGACGCCCAGTCCGGTGGTGTCCGTGGCGAGGTCGCCGCGCTCCTGCCGAACATCTCCGCCGACACGTTCGAGGCCGCCTGGTCCTCGATCACCTACCTGAATGTGCGGGAACTGGCGGCCTGGGATGGCGAGGATATCGACGCCGGCGACGACAAGGCGGCACTGGTCGCTGATGACTTGGCCCGGGAGGCGGCTAACGATGTCGGCCGTGAGGACGCCTGGGAGGACGAGTACCTGCTGCGGTTGCGGGAGTTCTACATCGACGAACTGCGGGCGTGGAAGGGCCTGCTGTGCAAGCAGCTCACCGAAGTGAACGACGGGGGCCAGGTCGCCCCGCATGAGCCCGTCTCGGCCGGTCTGCCGGTGGTCCGGTTCGCCCGGGTCTGGGTGCCGGCAATCGCCGCCTGATTGGGCACACAGCGCAGCCCGGGTGGGCGAAGACGACGGGGTTCGAGTCCCCCTGTGCGCGCGACGCGGTCAACGTCACCCCTCGGCTCTCAGGTGAGGCAGCGGGGAACGAAGGACGGTGCCGAGGCCAACGTGCCGCGGCTGGGGGTCCTCGCCTCCTGAATCCGTCCTGCCGCGCACACCAACCACTGCGGCCCGCTCACTCCCCACCACTTGGGGGCTCTGAACCCGGAGCCAGCGGTGGCACCGGTGCCCGCGGGCCGCACACCTGCCGGGTGAATCGCCCACCCACCCATGAAGGAGCCCTGCCGCCATGACCACCTCTGCACGCCAGCCCGCTGAAGCCACCCAGGTCGCCCTCCGGCTCGATGTCGACGGCTCCCTGACCGCGCTCACCCTGCCCGAGACCGGTAGTAGCCTGAAGGTCCTGCAGCGAGGCGTCGGCGGGACCGTGGACGTGGTCGGTGTACGCCGTGGCATGGACATGTGGCTGCACGACGAGGGCCTGTTCATCTACGAGGTCAACAAGTTCGCCACGACCATCGCCCACGAGCTCCTCGACGGGAACATCCACCAGTCGTTCCACGGGCCCGCGGTCTTCACCGGCGTCGACGGCGAGGGCGACACGGTCGGGCTGAGCGTGCCGGACGCGAAGTACCTGGCCTCGATCGTTGCCGATATGGTCTCCCGCCTGGCCCGCGGCTGAGCCCCGCACACCTGTAGGGCATGAACATCAGCCGCAAGCCCGCAGGCACCCCGACCGGTGGACAGTTCGCCGAAGACCCGAAGCAGCCCTCCGGCCTCGCCCTGACCGGCGACCCCGCCCGGAACGCAGATCCCACCCAGAGCACAGAGCCCGCCTCGGTGGACGAGTTCCTTGATTCGCTCAGCGACGACGACCGGCGACTGGCGGAGATCCTCTTTGGCTCCAGCCAGTTCAGTGGCTGGATCGGCGACGGCGAAGAGCCCCTCGAAGACCTGAAAGTCTTTGGAGGGGACTTGGAGGACGCCCAGTCCGTCGCCTCGGCACTGGCGGAGCACTATGACTACGACGCCGGGTTCGACCTCACCCATGAACCGGAAAGCGGATACACGGGATGGGAGGTCTCGGCCCCGTTCGCGAACACGGCCTGGTTGAACGAGTCCTACGACCTGAGCGACATCAGTGACCAGCCGGAGGATTCCACCGGGGTCGACGCCCTCCTCGGGTACGCCCGCCAGATCGACTCGGCCATGCAGCGGCTCCGGGCAGAACGAGACCGGATGCGGCCACCGTCGCTGGACCAGATGCGTTCCATGGTCCGGGTCGATGAACTCCGGGAGGGCGAGGGAAGCGTGCTGTTCCTCGAATCCCTCGACAACGCCAATGACGGCAGTAAGTACGGGCCGGCAGTTCAGCATGGACAAGTCTGCTCAGGCTCCTGGAGCTCTGCCGGGGCCCGGCTCGATGCGCCGCCCACTATGCACGACGATCACGTGAAGGTGGAGCTGACCAGTGGCGAACACCGGTTCGTTCCGCTGACCAGGTTTGCGGCCATGGTCGAGAACAGGACCGTGGCGGGCCCCTACATGAACCAGAGCACGTGACCTCAACCACTGCCCCACCTCAGCTACTGCGTGACATCAACCACAGGCCGCCGCACGCCAGGGTGGCAAGGACCCCGCTGACGGGTGAGAACAGGCCCCGCCGGACGGGGTCCACTCAAGCCCGCTCGCCCATTCGTCCCGGCAATGGTGACGGTGACCGCCCGAAGCATCGTCCCCGGGCTAGACCCACCATGAACAGCCACATCATCACCGTCGACATCGACGGGCACGTCGCCTCCTGGGACGGCCACGACTTCACTGGCGACCCCGAACTGGTCCGTGAAGCGCGGGCCGCGACCATTGAGGGCCGCACCGTCGACATCTTCGGGTTCTTCCCGGTCGAAGCCTCAGCCGGCGACCCCGTGCAGGCCCTGGCTGCCCTGGCCGCATGGAATCCGGGGCGCTTGTTCGTCACCCAGGCCCCCGCAGAGGTGGCCAGCTGGCTCGATGAGGCGTTCTCCAACCGGGCCTGCGTGCCGGGGGAGGCCAACCCAAGCTCATAGGCCAGCGCGCATGAATGTGCCAGCGGGTGAATAGACCAGCGAGCGAATGGGTGAATTGCCGGCGAGGTGAGCCCCGCACACATGGAGGGCATGACCCGCCGCCCCGCACCCGCCCGTCAGCCTGCCGGCCTCCCCATCGGTGGCCAGTTCGCGCAAGCACGCCGAGCACCCGCCGGTATCGCCCTGGCCGACCCGTGGGATGAGGCGGGCGTGGACCTGCTGGACCCGTGGGACGCCAGTGACACAGGATCTGGATTCGACAGTGACTCGGGCATGGAGGGCATGTCCACGGCGGCCCGTGAGCTCGCGGAGGCGGTCCGCACTGCCGACGACATCTCGATGGTGGTCAGCCCCACGCCGAGCGTGTTCGTCTCTTCCCCCGCGGAGGAGAAGGAGGCGGTGCGCGAGTTCGTCGAGGAGATCAACGCTGCGCGCCGAACGCTCATCGCAGAGCACGGCTCGGTCGAGGCAGCGACCCGGCACGTGGGGGAGAAGGTGGCTGCCCGGGCGGAGGAGCTCGCCGGCATCACGGCCCTCGAAGCCCGCGAGAAGTTCCAGGTCCGGCTCGATGAGGCCACCCGTGTCCGCGAGGAGGCCGAAGAGGCGCTCACCAAGGCCAGTGTAGTTCTCGATGAGGTCGGGACACCGTTTCGTGAAATGCTCGTCGACCTCGGCAGGGACCAGGCGGGCAGCGAGGAGTGGAAGGCTGTGCGGGCCGCGAGGGATGAGGCTGTGCGCCCACACAAGGCCACCTACGATGAGGCGCTTCAACGGTTCCGTGATGCGTCTTCGGTAAAGAACAGGCTGAAGGGCGGGTCCGACCCGCAGGCGCAGGAGGACCTGCGACGGCTGGCCGACGGATACCAGGCGGCCATCGGTGAGGTCCGCGGTGTGGGCGGGCAGATGGTGTGGAACGACCGGTCCGCGAAGAAGGCCCGGGAGGCATTCGACGAGGCCGCCGCCGTGTTCCCCTCGGACTGGATCGACGCCTCGAACGAGAAGAACCGGGAGGAGACCCGCCGGTACCGGGGGCATACGGTTAGTGAGGGGTCCGTGGCCCCGTTCGTGAAGCTCTCGGACCGGCGCGCCCACTACATCGACCAGAAGATGCAGAAGAAGACGACCCGCGGGATTGACCGGACCCTCTCCCGCGGATTCGGCGAGAAGGATATGGCTACGTGGGGTCGCTCCACTGACCCGTACCGGGAGTACGTACCCCTCACCCGCGAGGAGCGCGATGAGCGGGGCGGGGTCGAGGGGGCGATGTGGCGGACGCATTACACGGTGGCCCGGTATTGGGAGCACGGCTCATTCGATGAGGACACCCCACCTCGGGGCCGCGGCTGGGAGAAGTGGGTCTCCCCGGAAGACCCGTCCCGCACTGCGTGGCGCAGGCCGAAGACGGTGGTCAACACGACCGGGTACACGAACTCGCCGCAGATCACCACGAACTCCTCAGGAACAGCCGCGTCGGGCCGCACGTCCACATTCGCCACCTCGGCCCACGAGCTCTCCCACAGGTTCGAGCACGCAGTCAGCGGGATCGGCCACCTGGAGGGCGAGTTCGTCAAGCGCCGGACCACCGATCCGGCCACCGGTGAGCGGGAACCGTTGAAGCGGCTCTACTCCCGGTCACGTGAGTACGCCCGCCCGGACAACTTCATCACCTCCTACATGGGCAAGGAGTACGGCGGCGGCACCTACCACGAGGTGTTGTCCATGGGAACGGAGGCGATCTACGGCGGCACATCGGGCGGACTCATCGGAATGAACGGCAAGAAGCCGGACGAGGACATGCGCACCTTCATCCTCGGCGTGCACGCCAGCGCCGGGCGCAAGAGGCGGTAGTCCGCACACCGGGGGAGTGAACGCCCATCCCGCCGAGTGCCTACAGGAGGCCGCCGTGACCGACTTCGCCGTCGAAGAGAGTGACCTGACCCGCGGGTACAAGAAGATCCACAGGGGCGGGTGCGCCAACCTGCGAGACCCGGAGCCGTTCACGAGTGCACCGAACCTGACCGCCGTGTTCGAGGCGACCAGTGGCCTGGCCGTGGCCGACGAGTTCGGAGACCTGCCGAACTGGCTCGCCCCGTGCGCACGCCGCCTCATCCACTGAACCGGCCAGCCTACTGACCCACTGAGCCTGCTGGCCTAGTGGGTTTGCTGACACATCGGGTCTCACATTCTGATACGCTGTGGGTGCTCCTTGAGCGAGGTTCACGGTCCTTGCTCCAACCAGAGCCTCGGCCACCCTCGGTTCCCCTGCCCCGGGTGGCCGAGGCATCTTCCCGTCCCGCACACATCACGGGCATGAGCACACGCCAGCCCGCCCGACAGCCCGCCGGCCGCCCCACCGGGGGCCAGTTCGCGCAGGAGACCCGCCCCGGGGCCGCCATATCACTAGGGGCCGCCAAATCACTGGGGGCGAGCGAGCACGAGGTGCACGAACACGTCACGGCCCAGGCACAGCGCTCCGGCTGGGTGCTCGCCGGAGAACAGATCACCCGCCTGCAGGCCGATGGGCACATCTCGTCCCAGGCGGCCATGTCCACCACGAGCGCCCACATGACGATCCTCGGTGAGGACGTCGTGGCACCCGCCGTCGACGACATCGAAGACACCCTGGCCGAATGGATGAAGGCCGACGACCGGCCCCACGGCGAACACGGCAGGCTCGATGCGGCCCGCCTCACCCGGGCATGCGACGAGGCCGGCATCCCGCGGGACGTGATCGGCTACCTGGAGACCGTCCAAGACCGCGAGAGGGTGCCCACCCAGTTCCTGTCGAACCTGACCGCCAGTGAGCTCGCCGAACTCCATGAACAGTTCGTGGGACCGGCCGGTGAACAGATCGCCGCCGAACTGAACCACCGGAGCTCGCGCACCTGGCAGGAAGCCGCAGCCGCGACAGCCGCCTGACCTACCCGCGCGAATCCCGCTGAAGCCCGCGGGCCCCGTTGGACTATCGGCGGCCCGTCGTAGTGTGCACGGGTGTGAGCGAAGCACTCGAACCCACCCGAACGACCCACCCGGGCCCCGGCACCCCCGAATCGACTGGGACCGCATTGGCCGGGCCTGGGCTGGCCGGACCCGAGTTGGCTGTGTCCGGCCTGGCGGGGATGGGGGAGCAGGCCGTCTCGTACGCTCACGCCTCACTGGCGGCATCGACCCGGGCCGCCTACACCCGCGACTGGGCCGACTTCCTCACCTGGTGTCGTGCCCATGACCGTCACCCGCTGCCCGCGGACCCGGGCACCGTCTGCGACTACCTGGCCGCCTGCGCCGATCTGCGAATCGAAGGCATCCCCGTCTACGCGCCCGCGACCCTCACTCGCCGACTGGCCGCCATCGCGTCACGACACGGCGACGCGGGCCACCCCTCACCGACCGACCACCCCTCCGTGAAGGTTGTGGCCGCCGGGATCCGCCGCACCCTGTCGAGGGAACGTCCACGCCGGGCCATGACGGCGCTACTGCTCGAAGACCTCGCCCGCATCAGCGACCACCTGCCCTCCACCTGGCCGAGGTGCGTGACCGCCCGCCGCGACTGGGCACTGCTCATGCTCGGATGGTCCGGGGCATTCCGCCGATCCGAGCTGTCGAACCTGACCTGGGACGACCTGCGTGCCTCCGGCGACGGCCTGACCGCCCACGTCCGCGGATCCAAGACCGACCAGGAGAACCGCGGCCACCTGAAGGCGATCCCGAAGGCGCACACCGGCCCGGCCCTGTGCCCGTTGTGCGCGCTGGCGACATGGGCCAACGCAATCCGGGCCAGCCGAATCGGGACTGTTGACCGATCCGAGCTCATGGCCGCAACCCTGCGCCCATCAACCCTGAGTCCATCGACTCTGAGTCCGTCGACTCTGAGTCCGTCGACTCTGCGTCCATCAACTCGGCGGCATGCCTGCTCGGGGGATTGGCTCACCGCTGCCCGCGACCTCGGCTCCCTGCCGGTGATCTTGCGGGTGGACCGGCACGGCAACATCACCGGCAATCCTCTGAGCGGGCACGGTATCGCCGCCGTCGTCGCCACTCGGGCAACAGCTGCGGGCCTTGAAGGCACGTGGGGAGGTCATTCGCTGCGGGCTGGGTTCATCACCCAGGCGCTGCGCCGCGGGGCCACGTTCGCGGAGGTCATGGCCCAGTCCGGGCACCGTAACCCGGCCACCGTCGAGGGGTATAACCGGCAGAACAATCCGTTCGCGGCCAACGCGGTCATGCGGCTCGGCCTATGAACACCGGTCCTCCAATGAGCACTGGCGGTCCCGTGAGCACTGCCTCACCCGCGGGATCTGGGGTCGGCCTGTTCGTTGATTGGCTGGCGGCCACCGGCAACCGCACCACCCCGATCACGGGAGTGCTCGTGGCCCGGTTCCTGGCCGATGTACCGCTCGGGCCCCGCCGGCTACGGCAACTGCGCGATCACCTCGCTCTCCCGGTCACTGGCGGCCGCCCGGAGCGCACCCAGGAGTCGTGGGATGAGGCGATCCGGGCATGCCCGAGCCATGCGCCCACCGCCAGTTCGACCCTCGGGGGCCTGTGGGGACGGAGGGACGCCTTCGTGCTCGCGCTGGGGGCGGCCGGGATGACTCGGCGGGAGATATGCGAGCTCGGGCCCCGTGACGTGATGCTCCCCGGGTCCCGGGCAGTGGGTGACCCTGGAGATGAGGCCGGTCCCGGCGAGGTTGATGGCCCTGGGGAACTTGATGACCCCGGGGAGGCGGCCATCCGCGGGCATGTGATGGGCTGGCGAGAAGACCGGCGAACGTGCCGTGCCTGCATCGTCACTCGCTGGGCCCAGATGTGCCGGCTTCTGCCCCCGAATGGTGGACGCCGGACCGCGATGACGTACTTGGCGACGATGCCGGTTCCAGATCGCGGTCACGACTGCGTGGGGGCAGCCGCCGTGAGCGATTCGTGGCGGCAGGTGTACGCCCTCATCCCCGCCATCGACCAGCACGGATGGGCCAGCCATCACACCATCACACCCCGGACCGTGACCGCGATCTGGAACCGGCACCGGGATCCGGCGGGCGTGAAGGACGAGCCGGCGTGGACGCGGGCCCGCCCAGTGGACAGGGCCGAAGTGGTTGCCGAGATCGACGCGCTCTTGGACCGGCTGGAAGCGGGGCTCGAAGCAGCGGGCGAGCTCATGGACGACAGCCAGATGTGGCGGAACCCGCCGCGTGCCGCACACCTGGTCTGCGAGGCCCCGTCGGGAGCCGGTCAGGCAAGTCCGCCATCGAGCGGTGAGCCGCATGAGGACCGTAACCCTCCTCTGCCGGTACCGGCGAGGCCGTGCGGCCCCATCGGAGGGGGCGGGGATGAGCCATGGCCCTCCTCGACTGGTGGTTCGATCCCACCGCCGCACACCATTCTCGCCGACGGCGAGTTCTGTCGGTATTCCCCGAAACCGGTATTGCGGTAAAGCCCGGTTTAGGCGTGCCGGTAAATCCAGTGATACCGTTCTCGGGTGTGCGAATCGTCGTGACGAACACCAAGGGCGGGGTCGGGAAGACCACCACCGTCATCTACCTGGCGACGGCTCTCGCCGCCCGCGGGACTGTCCACGTCTACGACGCCGACCCGCAAGGATCCGCCACCGAATGGGCGCTGCGCGCCGACGAGGCCGGTGAGTCGCTCCCGTTCCCGGTCGAGCCGGTCAACCTCGCCCAGTTGCGCCGCACCCGTGACGTCGCCGACTTCGTGTTCATCGACACCGCCCCCGGCGACCCGCGCCTGATCGACGCCGCCCTCGCCGCCGCGGACGTGGCTATCGTGCCCACCGCGCCGTCCAGCATCGACATGGCCCGGATGTGGGAGACCGTGCAGGTGGCAGGGGCGCATATACCCGCCTACGTCCTCCTCACGCAGGCCGACACCCGCACCCGCGCCATCACGGCCGCACTGGAGGTGCTGCAGGGGGAGGGCACCGGCCACTTCGAGACCGTCATCGCCATGCGGGAAGGGGTGCGCCAGTCGTTCGGGCGCAGGCCCGGCCCCGACCTGTATCGGTATGAGCAGGCGGCAGCAGAACTCCTGGAGGCACACCCGTGAAGAAGCCCGACCCGGCCCTGGCCATGGCACCGCGCCGACCCAGAAGCACCCGCACGTCAGCCATCACAGACAGTTCGGCCAGCATCGGCGGTTCAGTAAACACGGGCAGTTCCGGCCGGTCAGCAGAATCAGTGCAGGCCGAGGCGAACCCCGGTGCTGAGGCGATCCCGGGTCGAGCAGGGAGCATGACGGAGGCGTTCACCCGGGAGGCTACCGGTGGGCCGCTCGTCCACTTGACCGTCCAGATACCCGAGCAGATGCGCCGGCGGTTGAAGGCGGCGGCAGCCAATGACGGGACCTCGGTGCGTGCCATCGTCGAAGCTGCCATTGGACGTGATCTGGAGAACCGGTTGCGGTAGTCCGGGAAACCCCGGAACGCGGCTCCCCGGAGGGGCGCGCCAACTAGGGGTACGAGATGGTCCGGCGGTTGTCGCGGGGGTGAGTCGGGCACCTCCGCACACACCGTCAGTGTGACTCCGACATCGAAGCCAACTGACCACCAGACTCCGCAACTCGGCAATGCCCTCGGCGAGCAGCCGCTGTCGTGCCGGCAATGCTTGACGCGAGCCCATCTGTCGGTCCGCCAAGTGGGTGAGCTGAGATCCCGCGACTACGACCTGCGTCCGGTCAAGGACCTCGCCTTCGATGAGATCGGCTCCCAGAAGGCTGCGGAGCCGCGTAGCTGGTTCCCTCGGGTGATCGCCTCGATTGCGTCTGAAGGCATCATCCAGCCGATCCTGGTCACCACCAACGGGGAGCACCTGGAACTGATCGACGGCAACCACCGCGCCTGGGCCGCCTACCAGCAACAGATGCCGGCCCCGACGTTCATCTTCACCCCGGCGTGCGGGCACTGCACCGAGGCAATGTTCACGGAGTCCGCCATGGCCCAGACGCTGGCACTGGGCTGGAAGTACTAGGTGTCCAGGCAGGCGAACCGCAACGGGAGCAAGCTCCACGCCGCCCTGTCGTCGTGAGCCTGAGGTGCCCGTGAGCACAGGATCCTCAGTTCGCATAAGTGCAATTCTCGTCGCCCAGACGGCACGGGGTGGAAGCGAGACGGGGTGGAGTTGAGGCAGGTTCACGAACTCGACAGCCCCCGCGTGGCGTCGATGGGCTCGCCCCGCACACCTGTGGGGTATCGAAGCCGCCGGGGTCGAATTGCCTCGCGGTAATCGGGCTGTGGCCGAGAGCCTGCCCCGAGCAGGACGAATGGCAACATGGTGCGGCTCAACCCCGGCGGCTTCGATACCACGACGACCACGACCACGACCACGGAATGTAGCTCAGCGCCCGGTTTGGGACCGGGAGGCCGCAGGTTCGAGACCTGCCATTCCGACGCTGGACCAGCACCAGCAACACGGCAACACAGGCAACACGGCAGCAACCGAAACACTGGCTCCGGCCGATGAACGACCGGCGGAACTTGCATGGCTGGCTCGTGACTGGCTGGAACTTGGATGGCCGGGTAGGGCTCTCTGGCGGAACAGGCAGACGCGCTGGCTTCAAACTCCAGCACCCGCAAGGGTGTCCGGGTTCGATTCCCGGGAGGGCCACCATCATCAGCAGGACCAACCACCCGGAAGGGGATTCAAGATGAGCAGGCAGCAGTACCCGGTGACCCTGAGCGGGGCGAAGGCCGACACGCTCATGTGGGCACGCGAGGACGACATCGAGGCCCAGGCGCTCCAGCAGTTGCGCAACATCTCCGAGCTTCCCTGGGTCGCGGGGCTGCGCGTCATGCCCGACGTCCACTACGGCAAGGGGGCAACGGTCGGCTCCGTGATCGCCATGCGCGATGCGGTCTCCCCGAACGCCGTCGGGGTCGATATCGGGTGCGGGATGAACGCCGTGCGCACGTCCCTGACCGCCAGCGACCTGCCCGATGATCTCGCCCCGCTCCGGTCGAAGATCGAGGCGGCTGTCCCGGTCGGATTCCACTCCCACGACGAACCGGTCGACCTGCGGTCCCTGCGTCCCGTTGATGGGTCCGCCGGCAAGGCGCGCCTGCGCGGCAACGACGAGTTCTGGGGGCGGTTCGACGGCCTGCACGACGGGGTCCAGGACCGCCAGGCGCGGGCCCGCAAGCAGATGGGCACCCTCGGCGGAGGGAACCACTTCATCGAGGTGTGCCTGGACGAGTCCGACCGGGTGTGGTTGCAGCTGCACTCCGGCTCGCGCAACATCGGCAAGGAGCTCGCCGAGCGGCACGTGGCCATTGCCAAGGCCCTGACCCACAACCAGGGGCTCGCCGATGCGGACCTGGCCGTCTTCATCGGTGGCACTGCACAGATGACCGCGTACCTGAGCGACCTGCGATGGGCCCAGGAGTATGCGGCCCGCTCCCGTGCGGTGATGATGGCGCTGGTGACCGGTGTCGTCCGGGACCACTTCGACTCTCGCCAGCACGGCGGGGCCACTGGCACCGGAGTCACCTTCACCGAGGGCGTGAACGTGCACCACAACTACGTCGCCGTCGAACAGCTGGACGGTGAAGAGCTCATCGTCACCCGGAAGGGAGCGATCCGGGCCGGGAGCGGTGAGATGGGGCTCATCCCCGGTTCGATGGGCACCGGCTCGTACGTGGTGCGCGGCCTCGGCAACCCGGCCTCGTTCTATTCGGCATCCCACGGTGCCGGTCGTCGCATGTCCCGCGGGGCAGCAAAGCGGACCTTCAGCACCGCCGACCTGGCCGAGCAGACCGCGGGCGTGGAATGCCGCAAGGACGCCGGCGTGCTCGACGAGATCCCGGGCGCGTACAAGAACCTCGATGACGTCATTGCGGCCCAGCACGACCTGGTCGAAGTTGTGGCACGCCTGCGAACCATCGTCTGCGTGAAGGGCTGAACTGGCACGGTAAACCGGGCGGGAGTAGCGGGCGGGGCGTCGAAGCGTGCAGGCCACACACCTGGGGGTCGAGACCTTCTCGACCGACCACCAGGAGCACCCCATGAACGTCACCGCCACGAGCCCGAGCCAGACCGCAGATGCCCATGGCGGCTACCGGTTGACCAAGTTCAAGCAGATGGCCGGCGGGCGAGCCTTCGAGGGGGATATCAGCCGGGATGGCCGCAAGGTCGGCTCCCTGCGTCAGTCCGGCAATGGGGGAGTCACCCACTTCATGTTCGGGGACCCGGCCGAGCGGGCACGGTTCATGAGCGCCGCGGCCGAGAAGTACCCCGATGCCTTCGAGCCGGACGAGGACCTCGCCGGTCGGCTCGCCCAGGTGGCCGACCTGAACCGCAAGCGAAGCTGGCTCATACAACTCGACTCCGGTGAGGACTTCTTCGACCTGGACCCATGCGATGCCTACGTCCACACGATGTCGCCGGAGGTTCCGCGTGAAGCGGTCCTGTGGGAACTGAGCCGGTGGACCTACGATGGCCGTCACGCCCGCCTCTGGGACCGGGACCGGGGTGTCTTCGTGCCCATCGGCGAGGTCGACGACTGAGTCGGGTCGACGTCATGCCCGCGGGTTGTTCGCGGAACTGACCTGCGCCTCGGCGCTCGCCCCTCGGGGATGGTCCCCACGGGTCCGGCTGCAAAATCCCATGGGGGTGGGGCGGATCGGTTGCACATGCAGGTAGGGCCCGGCCCTTCATCGTGCCCACACGGGTGCGAGCGGCGCCAGCGTCAGTCCTGCTCGGGTACGTCGCCGAGTGCGGTGACCGTGATCGTCTTACCAGCCATCCCTTGGCTGCGGAACCGGAAGTCGGCTGAGTGGAGGACCTGCCTCAGGAAGTCCACCGGGTTCACGTCATGGATGAGGAGGTCGGTCGCCTCAATGTGGTCGGCGTCTAGGTTGGTGCCATGGGGCACCGCGATCAAGTGCAGTTCGTGCCAGCCGCTCTCGCCGCCGCCGAACTCCAGGCCGATGATGGTCCACTCATCTCGGTCGATGCCTGCCAGCGAGTACATGTCCACGTCTCCGGTGAGCTTTTCGTCGATCTGCGCTGTGCCCTGCCAATCGGGGTAGGTCACAGCCGCCGGACCCCATTCGTACCTCGTCATGTCATCTCCCTTGTTCGGCGTGGTGCCACCGACGTGGCGCCTCGCAAACACAAGTCTGCATCACAGACACGCGGACACGTGGTCACCTACCCGAGCGGAGCACCGCCAAGGTGTCGGGGCTGGTGACGAGGATGGTGATAGTCACCCCGTCCTCCCCGGCCAGGGCACCGCGCACCGAGATGGCCTCCAGCGTCTGGCCGGCGTCGATCATCTTTACCAGTCGGGCAGCGTTCTGCTTGTTCACGTACCCGGCCGGGCCGGTGCCCCTTGCTGCCCACACGGCGATGGCGTTGGGGTCGTGCTCGTTGTTGGGCTCGTGCACCAGGCGGACTGGCGCCCCAGGCGAGAAGTCCCCTGCGGTGGCGGCGGCGGCGTAGTGGGCGGCCCCACGCAGCTTGAAGACGGTGATCCCTGCGCGTCGTAGGGCCGGGGATGAAGGATTAATCCATTGACCACCGGGGGCCGTGAGGACCCACAGGTCCCGCACCGGTTGCAGGCGGAGGTTGATAGCCCCGTCCTGGTTGAACTGGATGACGTCGGCCTCCTGCTCGCGCGGGAGGTACTCGGATGTGTAGACGGTGCGGCGGCGCTCGGGTGGGGTGGGCCCCGTTCTTGGGCGTTGCTCAATGCGGGTGATCAGGCGCACCTGGGGCGCGGACGGTTCTTCCTCGGGATGTGAGGCGGACCGCTCTGCCTTGAACAGTCCCCGCAATGCCTTGAACATCCCCCGAGCCTAGCAACGGCTCTTGGCCAGAGTGGATACGTTCAGTCGTAATGTGCCCGCCGGTCGCGGGCGGCCGGTCCGCGGCCTAGTTCCGGCCAGCCACCCAGCGGGCGATGCTCTCCACCTCATAAGCGGGGTCTTGGGCGTCGGGGGTCACGCACACTTCGAGGTACCTGTCGTGGTCAATGCCCAGTGGCCCCAGCGGGGTCTCGCGCACGCGGCAGACCTGGTAGCCGGCATCGAGTAGCTCGGTGGTCTTGCGGTGGTCGACGTCGCCGAGATAGCCGTGGAGGCTCTGCCCGCGCCCATCGCGTGTGACTTTTGCCTGTATCGGTGCCAGTTCTGCGAACACACCCGGACCGTATGTCCGAAGAGCCCGCGCCCCGCACACATGGGTGACATGACCACCACACGAGCCACCCCCTCCCGCCAGCCCGCCGGCACCCCGGTCGGTGGCCAGTTCGCCGCACAGGCCAAGCCGGCAGCCGATGTCTGCCTCGATGGCAGCGACCGTCCCGAGTCCTCCCATGAGCAGGTCGCCGGCGCGGCGATAGAGCGGATCATGGCTCTGGAAGCGGCGAGCGCGCCCGGAGTGAAGGCGCAGACGTTCGCGGCCGCACGCGGGATGGCCGCCATTGCTCGCTCGCAGTGGCCCGAAGCCGCCACGATCAAGACCCGCGAATGCGACCAGATCGGGTGCACCCGTCAGCACGCCGAAGAGGTGCTGGATGCCGACGGCAACGAGCTCGGCCAGATGTACGAGCTCGAAGACTACGAGCAGGACCTCATCGACATGGAGTCCGGTCTTTCGCCGGTTCTCGGGCAGGACGTGTTCAGCGCCTCGTACAGCAGGCACGACGGGGAGCACGGCGCGATCGACATCGACGAGGCGTTGAAGCCGTCCCACCAGGAAGACACGCCTGCGGACCGGGCCGGGGAGACGATCAGCGGCTACCGTGCCCGGTTCGATGACCTCGACCTGGATGACCGCACTGTCGCCCGGGACATGCTCACCGACCTGCATCACTGGGCCCGCAGCAAGGGCGTGGACCTGGACGAGGTGATGGCCTCCGCCCGCGAGGTCGCCGACGAGGAGATACGAGGGCAGCAGTAGATGGAATCCACGCTGCCCATCGGTAGCCGGGCCATCCGCACCCTCGCCCACATCGACAACGAGCGTCCAGAATCCACGGTAATTCCCTCGTGGCGTGAGTTGACCGGATGCGAAGGCGGGTGTGGCTGCCCCCATCTCCAGGAGTTCAGCGAGCCAGAACTAATCGACGTAGTCTTGCCCGTCCCACGAGAAGACTCGTTCGGTGGTTGTCCCCCCGGCACATGAGGGGTCGCAATCATTGCCCATTAAGAGGACCTCGAAGACCTCGTCACCATCGACGTCAGCAACCTCCGCGTAATAAAAGCGTTGCTGGTAGTCGCCGTCCCACGGCAGGGTGTCAAAGTCCTCGAAACCGCCCTGTACGGGACGGAGGATCGAGACCCCGTTGTAACGCCCAGGATTCCAGTTGATGAAGATGCTGCCGGTCTTGTCTCGGGGCGGCTCGTTTACACTCATTTCGTACCAATTGTTGTCCGCTTCGAGCTGCCACACCTGGCGATTCCGCGAATCGAACACGGTGATGTAGCCGATCCCGGGCCCGAAATCCGACTCCTTCGCGAAACTTGTAACCAACGTGGCCCTTCCCCAGTCAGGGTGGTCGAACGTTACCCGCCCGGTCTCCTCGCCGGGGTAATCGATCCGCGCCGTACCCGATGCCTCGACCTGAACCTCGAAGGTGCTCGCCCCCGTGAACTCCTGGACCGCACCGATGACCATCGAGCTGAACAGCTGCGGTCCGGCCGTGATGATTGCCATCACAACCCGAATCGCTGGTGAGATCTCCAGCACTTCACCCGCGCAGGAGAAGAGGCTGCTCGCGAACTTGGCCACCGGGCCAACCTGGCTCTCCAGTGCCTGGGCGGTCTCTACGAGGTCGATGAAACAGGCTGCCGTGTCGAGAGCGTCCACGGAGATTCCGATCGTGTCGAGAACGCCTGTGAGGACGAGCAGGAGTGCGATCCCCGGATCCTGTCGGAATCGCAGAGTAAGAGAATCAGGGGCCTCGATGTGAACGTCGGTACCGATCCCCGGGGCGATGATTCCTTCCCCGCGCCCGGCAAACCCGAGGGCACGGGCGACGACCGTGGTCACAGTGGTCGAGGTGCTCAGCCGGGGCCGAGGCATGAACGTAGCGGGGACGGAGGAACTGAACACGTAGGGCACCGGAGAGTTGGACTCAACACCCACCTTGAGCGCTCCGTGGTCTTCTTCCAGGCAGAGCCACGCCTGCGCGGGCTGAATCACGCTAAAGGTCAGGCCGTCGAGTTCTGGTCCGTTGTCGGTGCACGCCGGCTCGGGGGATGTGATCCCTGCGAAGTTCATGAACGAATCGACTGCGGACGAGAGGATCTCTCCGAGGTCGATCTTGACGGGCCAGAACGAACTCAGATGCGTGGTCTCAGCGCTCACCGCACCGCCTGAGTAGCTCGCCTGGATGAGCTCGACGGTCCCGTCCGCACTCATGGCGAGCACACCGACGAATGCCCCATCCTCGCCGAGATCCCCGACGTCGAACTCAAGCGTCAACGGCGCACGAGGCTGCCCCAGCCCTTCGTCGATCTCGATCACGGCCCCCTGGGCCAATGGCGCATACAAGGAGAAGCCCTCGACCTCCGCCGGGATCTGTGAGTCAGTCTCGGCTACGGTGAGGTCGGCCCCATTCGGGAGTGCGCCTTCGGGAATATGGACCCGGACGTGCTCCTGCTCGACCACTCTCGGCGCCTGCCCGGCCGAATCGGTGCACGCCAGGAGCATGGTTGCCACCAACGTGACGACCATCATGAAGGACGCCGCTGTGCGCGGCCTTCGCGAACTCAACTTCATCGTTGCACTCCTGGCCCGGTTATGCCCGACGATACAGCCCTTTCCGCTGACTTCACGGTCAATTGGGATAGATGGCGGGGAGGGGCAACTTTGCCCCGTCAACCCGGGACGGCGCCGACCATCTGGTGCCCCGTCTTGACCCGCGGGACGTCGGACAGTCGATGGTCCACTGGGGCGAGAGTCGGGCCGGGCCACACACCTTGGGGGCATGAACATCCAGCCCGCGACCTATGAGCCCGCCGCCTCCCCGGCCAAGACCCACGAGTCCACCGCCTACGAGCCGGAGGACCTCGATGCCCTGATCTGCTTCGTCGACACCGATGCCCGAATCGACCGCACCAGGGACAGCTACGGCAACACGGTCCTGCGCAGTGGCCTGGATGCGTTCGTCATCGCCGCCGAGGAAGAGGACGGGCAGGTGGTCGGCTACACCTGGGCGCAGTGGTTCGACTACCGGACCGATGACGCGGACTGGCAGACCGACGGCGACCCCAGCTTGGCGCGTGCGCAGGAGGCGCTGACCGCCTGGTACCGGAGCGTCACAGCGGAGCTCGATGCCCGCGGGCGTGGCGACCAGGGCGGGGGCAACTGATCATGGCGTACTGCCGATGGTCCAGCGACGACTACCAGTGCGACCTGTACGTGTACGACAGCGACATAGGCGGGCAGGAGATCCTCTATATCCACGTCGCATCCAAGCGAGTCCAGTACCAGTCGCCGCTTCCGGAGCCAGTCAACCCGGACCAGGACCTCGAAGGCTGGCTGACCCGGCACCGCCGCGTTGGGCAGATGCTCGATGAGGCGACCAGCGTACCGATCGGCGGCCCCTACGACGGCCAGACGTTCGAGTTCGGGCCTGCCGGGAACGGGCACAGTGGGATCGGGCAGGGCGAGCTCGCTGCGGCCATCTCGCTGGTAGAAGAGCTCATCGCCGCCGGGTACCGGGCCCCCGGCCACCTACTGGATGCCCTGCGCGAGGAAGCCGAACAGGCGTCTTGCCGGTCGTCGGACGAGCGGGCTGGTGGTGCCGCGGCGGGCTAGACCCCATATGGCGAATGCGAGCAAGAACAAGGGCGACCGGGCCGAACGGGAAGCCGTCGAATACCTGCGCGACCAGGTACCAGGTCTCCTCGTCGAGAACGCGATGCGGATGCTCGGGGCCGGACGCTCCGACGATATCGGTGACCTGCGGGTCTTCCCCGACGTTGCCGTCCAAGTCCGCAACTACAAGCTCGACTCCATCGGTGCCGCCGTCCGCTCATCCGCCGTCGATGCCCGCACCCAGGCAGCCAACGGGCTCCTCCCGCACGGCCTCGGACTCGTCCCCTACCCGCGGGCCCGCGCCGGCACCGTCCGCTGGATCGCCACCTGGCTCACCCCGCCCGCCCCACTCGAATGCGAACCCGTCGAGTTCAAGACGATCACCAAGGCCCTCGCCTGGCTCCGTGACGACGACGGACCCCACGGCTACCTCACCCACCCGCGCACCCGCCGCGTCGCCGCACTGACCGGCCCCGGCACCGAAGTGTTCGTGGCCCCGGCCGAAGCATGGCTGGCCGCATACGCCCGCGCCAGGGCAGGAGCTGACTCAGTCGATGACCCTGGCGTCGATGGCCCTGCACTCGATGACCCTGCACTTGGGCGCGCTGACGTTGAAGGGCCACTGCTGGCTGCCTGACCCGAACCGGCGAATCGTGGAGGGGGTGAATCCGCACACCTCAAGGCCATGACCCACACGAACCGCTCCCGCCAGCCCGCCGGCACCCCCACCGGTGGCCAGTTCGCGCAGGAGACCAAGGCACCCTCCACACTTGCCCTCCAGCCCTCAGAGCCACCACCGGATCCCCCTGACCTGCGCGCCATGCTCGCCACCAGGGACGAACTCAACTCCGAGGTGGTCAGCCGGGCCCTCGTGCACGTGATGCCGCACCTGGAAGGCAAGGTGAGCGTCCAGGCCCGGTCGACACTGACCCTCACGGGCGATAGCGCGCGACTCAGCACGGTCTACACGCCCAAGTTCGAGCAGGATGTCTCCGCCAATGACCGAGTCGTGGCGGCGATGATGATCGAGAAGCTCGGGGAGATGGCGAACGAGCGGCCGACCCCGCACACATCACGGTCATGACCCACACGAACCGCTCCCGCCAGCCTGCCGGCACCCCGACCGGTGGCCAGTTCGCCCAGGAGGCACGCCCCGCCGCCGGTATCGGCCTCGAAAAGGAGACCACCGAGCCGGTCGAACTCGGTGGCGTGACCACGTCCATGTTCATCGGCGACGACGGTGTCCCCGTCGTCCAGATCGACACGAACGAGCTCAGCACCGGTGAGCCCAGCGCGGGTGAGCTCGGTGCGGGTGGGCTCAGCACAGGCAGTGGGAGGGTGCGCGTCAACCTCAACGACGGCCCGCCCCTGTACGACGGGAACCCCGAGCAGGATGAGGCACCGAGCGTTCTGGGTGCCGGGGACGTGGTGGCACTGGCAGACGTGATCTCCATGCAGCAACAGCAATCCCGAATCCGGTTCCTCTCCGGCGAGAACGAGATTGCGGGGACCGTCCGAACGGGCATGTGGAACGCCGATGGTGACCCTGAACGGTCCGATGACGTGCGCACTGCACATGTTCGCGTCACCACCTCCACCGGCGGGGACCGGTTCGTGCCCATGACCGAGATGACCCGGATGATGCTCGCCGGCGAACTCGCCCGCGACCGGCGCTGAGGTCGGGCTAGAACCACCATGAGCACCCAGCAAACCAGCCGCATCCAGACTACGGATGCCCCTCTCGTCGACACCCAGTACGAGGACCTGCTTCGCCACGTCCTGGCCACCGGAACGCCGAAATCGGACCGCACCGGCACCGGCACCCGCTCGATCTTCGGCCACCAGTTGCGCTATGACCTCGCGGCCGGGTTCCCGCTCGTCACTACGAAGCGGGTGCACCTGAAGTCGATCGTGGGTGAGCTGCTGTGGTTCCTGCGGGGCGAGTCGAACATCGGCTACCTGCAGGCCCACGGGGTGCGGATCTGGAACGAGTGGAGCGACGAGGCGGGCGAGCTTGGACCCGTGTACGGGGTGCAGTGGCGTTCGTGGCCCACCCCGGGCGGCGGGCACATCGACCAGATCTCCCGCGTGCTCGACCAGTTGCGCACGAACCCGGACTCGCGCCGGATGCTCGTCTCCGCCTTGCTCTTCCAGTTCTACGTCGCCGGCGGCAAGCTCTCCTGCCAGCTGTACCAGCGCAGCGCCGACCTCCTCCTTGGGATTCCGTTCAATATCGCCTCCTACGCGCTGCTCACGCACATGGTCGCCGCGCAGGTCGGGCTCGGCGTCGGCGACTTCATCTGGACCGGTGGCGACTGCCACATCTACGACAACCACGACGCCCAGGCGCGCGAACAGCTGAGCCGCGCCCCCTACCCGTTCCCGCGGCTCGAACTCGGCCACGCGCCGTCCCTGTTCGACTACACGTTCGAGGACGTGCACGTGTCCGGCTACGAGCACCACCCGGCGATCAAGGCCCCCGTGGCGGTGTGAACCCCGCTGCCTGAACACCGCTGCCTGAACACCATCTGACCAGGCTGGCCCGGCTCAACCGGTCTGGCTCGACCTGCCCGGCTGGGGCACTGGTTGTTCGTGTCCGCACACCTATTGGGCGCCCGTCTACGCATGGGGCACACCATCACCACCAATCCAGCGAAGGAGACGCGGGAACGGCCCCGCGAATATTGCCATGAGACGACTTCACACGATGGCCACAGCACTGGCTGCCGGGGCTCTGATCGCCGGGGGCACCGCGACCGCCGCAGTGTCCGCATCCCAGACCTGGGGGAACCTCGACGTCGAGGTGAATACCCCATTCGCGGGCACGACCCCGCAAGACCCGTTCGTGATCGTCGGGGGATTCCAGACGGACGACTACCCGGAACTCACGGTCGTCAACGACTCCCCGAAGCGGATGTACAACGTCAACTACGGCTCCCACCTGACCTACACCGGCCCGGCCGGAGACCAGGGAGGGGAGGTGTTCAGCG
Organism: Pseudactinotalea sp. HY160; assembly: GCF_009372055.1. NCBI lineage: Bacteria > Bacillati > Actinomycetota > Actinomycetes > Micrococcales > Cellulomonadaceae > Pseudactinotalea > Pseudactinotalea sp. HY160. The sequence continues at coordinate 160,957 of NZ_WHMT01000007.1, forward strand.
ACCAGTTCGACTTCATCGACGGCGGCGAGGGCGAGACCGTGCCCATCCCGATGCCCCTGGTTGCCGAGGGCGACTACGAGATGACCGTGTGGGCGTACGGGCGCGACAGTTCCCTGCCGGGCTGTGACAGGCCGGCGTTCCGTGCCCCGACCCTCCAAGACCCGAATGCGCTGGCTCTGGGCCTCCAAGACCCGAGTGCGCTGACCCCGAATGTGCTGGCAGCCGCTGACGGGGACCGCCCGAACCTGCCGGGTACGGACACCCCGCTCGGCGCTTGCGAGTCGCTCGTAGTCGACACGTTCTACTACCGGGCCGAGCTCCCCGCCCCGGACATCTCCATCGAGAAGACGGCACTCGGGCAGGACGCCGACACCGCCGATGAGGCCGTGCAGGTCGAGGCGGGCCAGGAGGTCACCTGGACCTATGAGGTCACCAACACCGGCAACACCCCCATCGAGCAGGTTGCCGTGACCGATGACCAGGGCGTGCAGGTGACCTTCCCCGACGACTTCGGCGGCACCCTCACCCCGGGCCAGACCGTGGAAGCCACCGGCACCGGGATCGTTGCTGAGGGCGATTACGTGAACATCGGGACCGTGACCGGCGAGGTGTGCCCGCAGCGCATGGAGGCCCGGGCTGCGCGGGCTGCCGACACCGGTGATGCCCCCGAAGACTGCCCCTGGGGTTCCATCGTCACCGACGTCGACCCGTGGCACGGAACCGGGGTCACCACCCCGGACCCGATCAACCCCGCCATCAGCATCGAGAAGACGGCCCTCGGGCAGGACGCCGACACCACCGATGAGGCCGTGCAGGTCGAGGCGGGCCAGGAGGTCACCTGGACGTATGAGGTCACCAACATCGGTGACGTGGACCTGGACGAGGTTGCCGTGAGCGATGACCAGGGCGTGCAGGTCACCTTCCCCGACGACTTCGGCGGCATCCTCGCCCCGGGCCAGACCGTGGAGGCCACCGGCACCGGGACCGTTGCTGAGGGCGATTACGTGAACATCGGGACCGTGACGGGCGCATACGACTGCGACGGGCGCGAGGACTGCGAAGGCACCGTCACCGATGAGGACCCGTGGCACGGCCAGGGCGTCCCCGCCGAGACGGTGACCCCGGATCCCGAGCCCACTGAGCAGCCCGACCCGACGCCCGACCCGGTTGAGGACCCGGAGCCGACTGAGGACCCAGAGCCCGTCGTAAGCCAGGAGCCGGTCGAGGAGATTCCGCCGCTCGGTGCCCCGGTTCTCGGGTTCGTCCTGCTCGCCGGTGCGGCCGTGGCCGGGGGAGTGGGACTTCGACTGCGAGCACGCAAGCAGTAGCCCCTGTTCGGGGGGCACATGGACGGGCCTGCCGGGGTCTTGGCGCATCACGTCGCCGGGGCACCTGGTGGGCCCGTCCGCACACCGACACGGCACGCCCATGAAACCCCGTCGAGAGGAACGACCGTATGCCACCGAGGACCGTCATCATCGAATCGCCCTACGCCGGGAACGTGCAGGCGAACATCGACTACGCGCGGGAGGCGATGAAGGACAGCCTGGACCGCGGGGAGGCACCGATGCTCTCCCACCTGCTCTACACCCAGGTCCTGGACGACGACGACCCGGCGGAACGCGCACTCGGCATCCAGGCGGGCTTCGCGTGGCGGGCAGCGGCACAGGCGACCATCGTCTACACCGACCTCGGCCTGACCCCAGGGATGCGGGCCGGCGTCACCGATGCACTCCGGCGAGGCCAGAACATCGAGTACCGGAGCCTGCGATGACCCGCCGAGACACCGGCCACCTGACCGCTCCGGTGAAAGTGACCGGCGACGGGTTCCGACCCGGGCTAGAACAACCATGCCTGCACAGACCATCGGAATCGTCGCGCTGCCTCACCTGGCCCGCGCCCTGCAAGCCAACGGCTACAGCGTCGTCACGGGCACCGACTTTCGTGATGCCGCCAGCAACATCCGACTCGCATTCCAGACCGGCCAGACGTTCCCCGTCATCGTCGGAGACGACGCAGACACCCATTCGGCCGCGGCCATCTGGCTGAAGACGACCGCCACCAAGACGCCCATCGTGGTCGTGGCGACCAGCACGGCCACCGGACTGAGCGCCGACGGACTCGCAGGCATGCACACGGCACCGGTCAACGTCGCCGAGCTCCTCGTCACCGTCGACATGCCCCTGCCCAGTGAAGCGGTCCTGGCACTGACCCTCGAAGCCGACGGCAGTATGACCCAAGGGGGAGGACCGGCCGCTGGAAACGCCCCTGCTGGAGGCGACACGGCCGCTGGTCACCCGAATCCCGGCAACCCAGGCCAGCCCGGCGGGACGAACCAGGACACCGATGCAGGCCAGCTGCTCGATGACCCGTGGGCGCAGACCCCCGACCTCGGAGCCAGTTCCAACGAGCCTGGTTCCAGTGAGCCCAGCACCAGTGAGTCCGGTCCCAGTGAGGCTGATGTTCCCCAGTCGTCGCAGGCCCAGTCGCAGTCGCGTGCGCTCGATGCCAGCGACCTCGACCCATTCGCCGACGACACCCCGGCACCCGTGAACCCAACGCCGGCGAACCCAGCACCCGTGAACCCGGCTGCTCCGGCACCAGTGCGGGCAGCGCCAGTACAGCCAGCACCGTCCCAGGCGGCGGGCTCGTTCGGGGGCGATGAGGAGGACGATGAGGAGGACTTCGACTTCGACGACACCCCGACAACGCGACCCGCTCCAGCCCAGGAAGCCCGTGTTCAGGAAGCACCGGTCCAGCCAGTGCACGTTCAGCCGGCTCCTATTCAGAGTGCGTCTATTCAGAGTCGGCCGCCGGACCCTGCTCCCGAAATGTTCGAGCCGGAGCCCGACGAGACAGCTGAGCTCCCGGCCGTCCCTGCCAACGCCCCAGAACCCAACGTCCCGAGTCCGGTCACCGCGATTCCTGCTGCCATTCCGGCGGCGATCCCGGAACCGGTCCAGCCTGCCCATCTGATTCAGCCTGCCCAGCCGATTCAGGATCCTGTGGCTGATGCGGGGCCGCTCGATGAGCTCGACGACCTGTTCTCCGGCCAGCACGGGTCTACGGGTGGGCACGGGTCTGCTGGTGGGCATGGGTCTACGGGCCAGCGGGGGTCTGTGGGTGGTGCGGCGGCTCGCAGTGGCCGTCCCGGTGACGTGCTCATCGTCATGAGCGCCAAGGGCGGGGTGGGGAAGTCGACGACCTCACTGAACCTGGCCCAGTACGCGGCCGAGTACGGCCCGGATGGCTACCGGGTCACCCTCATCGACGCCAACCGTGGGCAGGGGGATGTGCGCACCTACCTGCGCCTGCACAATGCCCGGACCGCGACCATCTACGACGCGGCCAGGACCGGTGACCCGGCCACCGGGCTGCTCACCCCCAGCGACATCGCCCAGTTCCGGGATGCGCGGTGGGGCAGCGTCGATTTCGCTCTCATCCCGGCCCCGCCGTCCTCGCTCGCCGACCCGGAGGTGGTGACGGCCCGCGTGTACGCCGATGCGATCGCCTACGCCCGCGAGGTGTCGGACCTGGTCGTTGTCGACACCCAGATCAGTGAGGAGCACGACACCACGAACCTGTGGGACCGGGCCCTGATCCCGCTGCTGCGCGAAGGTGCCTGGTGCCTGTCGATCACGCAGCCGATCCCGCCTGCGGTGAAGAACCTCATCGAACGGTTGCAGTGGTTCGACCAGATCGGTATCGGCCCGGCCCGGGTCATGTCGTTCGTGAACATGGTCGATGAGGGGGATGCCGAGACCGCGGATGCGCTGGTGACCCGGCTCGGTCAGGTGAGCACCTGCCTGGGATGGATCCCGCAGGACGCCGACGTTGAATCGGCCTCCTCCCTGGGCCGGTTCGTCACCGACAACCCGAACTTCGGGCCCGTCCTGGCGACCGCCCTGTCGAACGTGACCGGGCTGCCGGGGTTCGACCCGTCCCGGCACGACGAAGCACCCGTAGGGCTGCTCGGGCGGCTCCTGGGCCGGCGGAAGGGGCGATGATGGCCATCGAGAAGGCATCCACCGAGACGACTGCTGCTGCTGCCGAAAACCCAGCGAAGAAGCGCGCCGCACGGAAGCCGGCCGGGCGCAGTGCATACAAGGGCTCCTACCCGAAGCTGCCGCTGCGCAACGAGGACTGGATGAGCGAGGGTGCCTGCCACCCGATCCACCCGGAGGCACCGGATGCGGAGTTGTTCTTCGACCCGGAGCGCACGGGTGAGGCTGCCGCGTTCTGTCGCACCCACTGCCCTGTGCTGGCCGACTGTGCGGCGTTCGCTCGGGCTCTCGGTGTCACCGACGGCATCTGGGGTGGGGTCGACATGGGTCAGCGGTCGAGGCGGGGTCGATGATGCGGCACCGGTACATCGACGAACTGTGCAGTCTGCTCGAATCGGTCGTGCTCGGGCGGGAGGCGGAGAAGGTGCTGCGCGACATGCCCAACCTGGGTTCCAACCTGGGCTCCAGTGCAGGTTCTGCTGCAGGTTCTGCGGGCAACGGGGACGTGAGCTTGTTCGTGCTGCCGGTGTGGGGGTGGGCGCATTCGCGGATCGACGTGGGCCGCAAGGACCTCATCCCTTCCACGGGCGGCCGATACCTACTGCCGGTGCGGCTGCGCGCGTACCCCTCGCATGTCATCGTCTCGGCGACGGCCACCGTCGCCCACTTCGTCGGGGTCGGCATGGGACACGGGCTCGCCGGCCACACCACCTGCGACCCTGCCGCCGCCCCGGGCGTGCTGCCGGATGGGACGTTGACCCTGCCTGCAACCTGGGGCCCTGTAGCCAGTGGCGGGGCTGCCAGTAGCGGGGCTGCCAGTGGGGGTGTGCGGGTGCGCCGTGAGCTCGACCGTCTGGTGGCGGCGGGTAAGGAGGCGTATTGGCGGGCGCTGGCGCTCATCGAATCCGACCTGGAGGAGGCGCTTCACAAGGCCACCACGGCTGCGGCCATCGACATGCCGGGGGCTGACCCGTCACGCCGGGCACTCGATGCGATCAGTCTCGACACGATCAGGACGACGATGGTCTACGGGGAGGGGGCGTCGCCTTCTTCTGCTCAGCGGCTCGTTGAACGGTGCGTGCAGACGGCCACGTTCGCCCGGGTGGACCCGCAGCGGTTCGTGCTGACTCATCTGCGCCGGGATGCTCGTGCCGCGGTTCGCAAGGCTCTCGGGGATCCGCACATCGGCTCGAAGGTTCGCCGACTGGCGGGCGAGATGGAGGGCGCGAGCCTGGAGGAGGTCGTGGCTGCCTACCGGCTGCGGTATCCGGCGGACAAGCTCTCGACGGCCCGGGCCGAGGCGGCGTTGAGTGTGGCACCGCACCCGAATGCGTCCACGTTCCCCCTCAACCACGACGATGTGACCAGCCTCACATGGGGGCGCGCGTCATGAACCAGGGCCCTCGTTCATATCTATCTGTGACGCAACGAACAGCGTCGAAGAAGCAAGAGCTCATCACGGTAGGGGAAATGCAATGACAGGACTGACAGCCACACCACCACCAGTGCCACTGGCCGTAGCGAACGCCGCCGCCGGCCAGGCACGCCGAACCCGCGCCGAAGCGCTCCTGTCGGTCGCCACCGAGATGCTCACCACCACCGACGTCATCAAAGAGGCAGCCACCGACCCGACCGGTGCGCTCCTGCAGATCCGGCTCCACCAGCTACTCCAGGCGCAGGACGGTTGGGGACAAGGCCGCGCCCTGCGAGTTATCCACAGGACCCTCGCCGTGCTGGGCGAACCAGTGTCGGAGCGTGCTGAGATATTGGCAATCAAGCTGAGCTGGCTGCTGGACTCACGCACCGGAGGCAACCGACTGGCCGCCTACTGCGACGTCCTCATGGAGCACAAGCAGGAAGCGCCACCATGGCCGGGGTTCCCGCACCTCGCCGCACCAGTGAAGCTGCAAGGGGAGAGGGCATGACCAGCATCGACTACGGTGACATCGACTACGGCGACGGACCCGACATCACCCAGACCACCCTCGACGTGGTCGCAGGCATCGCCGCCATGCCTGCCGGGGTCGCGAGGGACCGAGCCGTCACCGACTTCATCGTCGCCCGTGGCCCACTGTTCGACCGGTGGACGAAGAACCTGTGCCGCATCAACTCCGTCCCGGCCACCACCTACGGTGACGACGTGCGCGCCATCGTGGCCGAAGCCGCATGGGACCTGCTCGCCACCGCCATCGACGACCCGGCCAGCCTGGAGGCCATCGCCACCTGGGAGGCGATCTGCTACCGCTCGGCCCGCTCCCGCGTGCGCACCTTCATCGACAAGGCCGCGGCCCCCGCCTCCGGGATGACCACCGCCCGCCGCCGGCACCGGGAAGCCCAACGGTCCCGTTCGGAACTGCGCGCCGCCCTCGGCCGCGAACCCGGCACCCACGAGGTCATCGAGCACGCCAACGGCCGCCTGTCCCACCTGAGCAACCAGGCCAACCAGGGCATGGTCATCACCAGCGACGACCTGCAACTGCCCGGGCAGGTTCCCGACCCCGACCTGGCGATGGAACACCACAGCCACGTCGACTACGCCGAAGACTATGTCCTGCACCCGCTCGAAGGCCGGGCACTCGTCCAGCGCATCATCGACACCTGCAACGAGCAGGACGAACTCATCGGCCAGGTCGCCCGGCTGTGGGTCCAGGACGTGTACTCCACCGGCAGGCAGGCGGAAGGGGGCGACACGGTCACCCACATCGGCAAGGCCCTGTCCATCGCCCGGCCCCGAGTGCACGAGCTCATCGACGAAATCCGGCTCATCTCCATCGCACTGCTCACTGAGCTCGGCATCGACGGACCCGAGACCGCGTGAAGTCGCCCAACCAGCTGAAGGGTGGCCGGTTGAGGAGCAGCCGGCTGAAGGGTGGAACGACCCGGCGCGCGGGGGCACCAAGTTCGGGCATGTCCGCACACCCAGTAGAACCAGCGCCAGTAGAACCAGTACCAGTAGGGCCGCAACCAGGAGGATTCGCGATGGCAGAACGAGGCATGGAAGGGCAGGTGACGAAGCAGGCCGCGAGGGCCCCGGCTCGCAGGATCGATCTCGGCAGCCTGGCGCTGTTGCTCGTCGGTCTCGCGAGCGGGGCGCTGTCCAGCTGGTTCGTCATCGGTGCCGGGTTCAGTCCGGCCATCATCGTCCCGTCGGCGGCGGCCATCACCATCGGGGCGATGAACCTGGTCACGAAGCAGGCCCCGAAGCCGTAGGGAGCTCAGCCGTAGGGGATCAGGCCGCAAGAAGTGCTGCTCTGCCCTGTGCTCATGGCCGGTGAGATGTCCCGCACACACACCGGTCATGAGCGCCCCGACCCATCGCACCCGTCAGCCCGCAGGCCGCCCCACCGGGGGCCAGTTCGCTGAAGCAGCCCGCCCGCCCGCACCGATCAGCCTGCACGCCGGGAGGGGCACATCGGATCTGCTCCCGGGCGACTACGAGGTCGACGACAGCTTCCCGTACCCGCAGGCCAACGATCTGGACAAGATCGCCTGCACGGTCGATGCGGTCGATGCCGGTGCCAACACGCATGAGGCGATCGCAGAATCGCTCGGTGTCCACGACCGGGAAGGTGCCTACTATGCCGACGCCGCCGGCTACCTGGGTCTGCTCGAACCCGTTCCGGGGGAGGAGGTGCGCACCTACTCCTGCACGAGCCTGGGCCAGCAGATGACCCTGGCCGACAATGAGGACCGTGCACGGCTCATGGCCGGCATGCTCGACCACGTGCCCGCCGTGGCCATCTACGACGAGGGCGGTGAAGAGGCCGTCACCGACCTGTACAACCTCGACGGGCTCTCCGAAACGACCGCCACCCGCCGCGCAGCCACGATCCGATCCTGGGTGGGCCAGATCAACGACCCCCGGCACCTGGCCGGGTCCGTTCGCACCTGCCGCATGCAGACGATCAACCGGGCCGGACCGGCGGCGCTCCAGGCGCAAGAGGCCGCCCGCCGGCGCAGCGAGCAGCGTGCCCGCGCCGAACAGCCACCGGCTATCTGCCCCGAATGCTTCATGCAGATCCCGAGCAGTGGCATGTGCGACTGTGGCCACGAGGTGCCCGCTGCGGCCTGAACCGGCCGCTGCTGCTCATGCCTGACTAAACTCTCGCTCGTCGATGAAGATACCGAGGCGCAGAAGCTCGGCCGGGGTGTGCGCCATGTCGTTGTATGCCTGCGACGCAGAATAGGACACGGGCCACCAGAACTGGCTCAGCGGCTCGCGGTAGGTCCAGTCCGGGGCGCGCTCACCCATCTGATGAAGACGATACCGAATTGCTCCCGAGAGGAGTGCATCCCAGCGTTCACCGCCGATCGATTCAGGCTGTTCGGCCAGTGTCTCGGCCAGGCGTCCCGCATGGCGAGCCTGCGGAAGCCGGTTCACTCCGTCCATCAACATCCGTAGCGCATGGCTCTCGTCGCCGGCGGCAAGGTTCGTGCGCACGTCGTCGGCGATCTCGGCCGGGGTCGGCCAATAGCGCGCCTGTGTCGTCATCTGTCCCTCCCGGTGTGTTCCATAGCTTGCCACAGGGGTGTGCGGCAGTGGCCTCCCTCCGCCACGTGAGGGCTAAGCTCCAGACGTGCCCACCCTCGTCGCTACCATCGCGCCCAATCCCGCCGAACCCGGGCTCGCCCGGCCACCCGAGCGGGACGAGATCACTGCCGAGGCACCCACCTATGAGCAGGCCCGCGTGGCCCTCGACGCCGATGGGATCACCCCCGCGCGTGCGGAGAAGAGAGCGCGTCCTGCACATCGACTTGGCCGAGCAGCGGATCACCCCCGCGCGTGTGGGGGAGAGGCTGAGCTGCTCGCCGGCCTGCCAGCTGGCACGGGATCACCCCCGCGCGTGTGGGGGAGAGTACGTCCCGATTCGTCCGTGGGAGGCGCTGGAGGGATCACCCCCGCGCGTGTGGGGGAGAGACCTCCTGACCTGCGACGACACACCAGACATGCTGGAATCGCCTTCGCTTCAGGCTGTCTCTTCCTGCGTTGCAGGGGGTGAGAGGTCCCTCACGGGCCTCGTTGACTCGCATGGTGCGAGACTTTTCGGCCGACGACGGTGGGACACAGGGTCCCGGTGTCGCTTTTCGGCCGCGCCCACGGGAGCAGGCTGCTCCCTCTCCATAGGCGCTGCACCCTCTAGGGCGAGGGCACGGATGTTCACTGCCGCGTTGTGGTCCCGGTCCATCGCCAGGCCGCATTGCGTGCAGTTGAAGGTCCGCTCGGCCAGGGTGAGCTTGGGTTTTACCCAACCACAGCCTGAGCAGGTCTTGCTCGTTGCCGCGTACCGGTGGACCATCTGCATGGTCGACCCGTACCACTCGGTCTTGTACCCGAGTTGGCGCTTGAACTCGTAGAAACCGACGTCGAGGATGGCCCGGTTCAGTCCGGCCTTGGCCGCGCGCCGGTTCGGCAGGAAATGTCCCGGACGGTCCGGGTCTGGCTTCGGCTTGGACTTGGCGGTCATGCCCGCGACGTTCAGGTCTTCGACCCCGATCAGCTCGAACCGGGTCGCCAGATCTTTGGTGATCTCGTGAAGGACACCAGCACGGCGTCGGGCCGTCAGGTCATGAATCCGGCGCAGCTGACGCTTCGTCGTCTGGGCCGAACGTGACATCGCCGGGCCGTCCTCTCGGCCCCAACGGCACCTCTTCTTGTGGGTTCCGTCCTCGTTGAAGCATTCGGGGGATCCGGCGCGGTGCTGCCGGTCGAACTTCCGCTGGAGGCGCTTGATCTCGGCCATCGACTTGCGTAGCAGTCGGCGGTTCGGGAACTGGTCCCCGCTGGACAGGGTGGCCAGGCGGTTGACCCCAAGGTCGACGCCAGTGCTCCCGCCGGCCCGCTGGCGACGGCTCAGGCGCGCAGGTCGCTGCACCCTGGGGGCCGAAAGGTCGAAGGCGACGCTGACGGACACGAACCACTTCCCGCCCCTGCGGGTGAACCGGGCTGAGGTGGTCTTCCCACCCCGCTTGATGAGCTGTCGAAGCCGCTTCGTGCTCTGAACCACGCGGATGGACCCGATGCTGGGCACCTTGATGCGGTGCCCGCCCTCGATCGCCCGCCACGGGCTCAACCCTGTTTCTGTGAGCCTCTGGATGCAGAAACCCTGCTCGTCGTCATGCTTGGACTTGAACTTCGGGGTGCCCTTCTTGCCGGGCAGCTTATAGAACCGCCCCACGGCCTCCTCGAAGGCGCGTAGCGGAGCGGTGTACGTGGCACCGGAGTTCACGTTGTGGCGCTCTGCCTTCGGTAGACCGGACTTGTCGCCCTCGGTAACCCACCAGTGGTACGGGTTGATGCCATCGTCGCGCGAAGGATCGAATGGCTCCTGGGCCCCCGCAAGGTAGAGGCTCTGCAGGGTGCTCGCCTTCTGGAACTGGTCCCACTCGCCGTGAATCTGGCGAGCCTCATCCCACGCAGCGTCCATCCACTTATCGTCCTGACGAATCGAGACAGCCCTCTCGATAACCTGAATCAGATCGTCAGTGCTCAGGCCGGGCCCCATACCAGCAGCCTTGAACACCTTGTAGTCAACATAGAACTTCGTGTTGTTGCGCCAGTCCATCCAGCGCCCCAGGGCCCAGTTCCATGTCTGCCGGGCAGCACCGGCGTGACGGGCAAAGGCGACGACCTGGGCAGGAGTCAGCGCCGAGTGGTCGATGGAGAATCGCACCACCCGGATGGGTGTCTTCTGCTTAGCGCCGGTCATGCTCCTCCGGTGTGCGGCTTGACTGGACTGATGCAACGCCCCGGAACGTCGGACAGGGCACGGCCCGCAGTCGAGGCTGCTTTGTCCATGTCGGTCTCCTTCTGCAGAGGGGCGGTCTACTACGTATGTGTTCGGGATCGGATACCTGCTCGTTCGCGCCCGGGCGTGTCGCTCACCCGGCCGGGCCGGCGACGACGTTCGCCGTGGGGAGGATTCCGCGCGGGTCGCATCGGCGGCAGCCGCACGTGGGCAGGCCCCCGTTCGCGGCTCCCCAGGCGGCGATGACACGCGGGTGGTTGGCGAAGTAGCGTCGCCACCGTTCACCGCGGTCCAGCCCATCGGCGTGGACATCGAGGGCAGGGGAGGGCACGCGCAGTCTCATGCCCATCCGGTGTGTGGCCGCGGGTGGTGGTCGCCACGTGCTCATGAAGCCGGCCGCGTCTACCGACGAAGACCGATGCGGATGTGAGCGACGGTTCCCTCGCCGTAGGGGGCGTCTCCAAGGTTCCGCCAGCCTGGAACGGAGAACTTCGGGTCGTACGTCTGCGTTAGCAGGGCCGACCCCTCACCTTTGACGGTCCGCAGCATGATGAGGTGGTCCATACCGTCGGACGCCTTACCGGTAGGCGTGCACAGCCTTGTCCCGGTGCAGCGGTGGTTGATCCGATGCAGGCGGGTGGTGCAGAAACGAAGATCGGGGTTGGCCACTTCGTAGCCTTGTGAGCGCGCGAGGTCGACCAGGCCCTTCGCGTATGCCCCGTTGATGTTCGGTATGCCCTGTATGTGCCGAAACTCGGAGGCGGACGTACTGGCTCGAACCAGGGCCCAGTCGCGCGAATCCGACATCAGCGCCACTGCGACGTACGCATACAGCTCCTCCAGGCCCATGTCGACCAGCGATCCTCGGATGCTGAACGGGCTCCCGTACAGGTCGACGGTTCTCTGTTCGCCGCCGATGCGAACGCTGGCATGGAAGCTGACGACCGGTACGCAGCCGTCGCGACCACTGCAGCGGACACTCGTAGTTGCGGCGGTGGAGTCGGGTGGGGGCTGCTGGCTGGTCAATGGGATCTCCCCTGCGGTGTCGCCCGTCACGCAGCAACCGAGAGGCGGGCCTGGCCAGCGGCGGGCGTGAAGCACAGGCCCAGTCCACTGGACAGGACGGCTCGGGCAGCCCTGGGCCCGTAGGCAATGAGGACCGACCCGGCCCCGGGGGTGCCGCCGCGGGTGGTCGTGTTGCCCTGGAAGAACCTCACGCGGGAGGAGATGAAGCACACGGCGTCGGCGGTGTCGGCGTTGTCCTGGAACCAGCGCACGTCGGTGCGGGCGAAGACGAGGGCGATACCGTCACCGTGGGCGGTGAGCTTGCTCATCCACGCGGGCGTGTGCTTGCCGTAGGGCGGGTTCATCCACACGGTCCCGCGCCAGGGGGAGGCCAGCCCGTCATCCTCGACGGTGTAGTGCCTCCGGGCGGGCACGAACGACTTCCCGGGCCCCGGAGAGCACGGGTCCAGGTCGAACGTGAGCCCGAGCGCGTCGAACACCTCCGGGGGCGTGTACCACTCGACCGACTCGTTGACCGAGGACTCGTGGGTGAAACCGTGGGACATGAGCGTCGGGTGCCTTCCTGGCGAGGTGAGGATTCAGCGTGGCGGGGGCTGCATATTCGTGGCTGCCAACTCGTGGCTGGCTCTTGGGCCTACTGGTTCTAGCCCGGGAGGCAGTCGCCAGCCCGCCACTTCCGAGGAGTGCCGAGACGAACGGGCGCTCAGGTCAGGCAGCAGCCCGCCGGTCCCCACCGTGCTCGTCTGTGCGACGTTGCTCGTCTGGAACACCGTGCTGGTCTGTGCGCCAGGGTCGCGGCTCAGGCAGGTACGCGAGCTCATCACCGGGGTCGATGCCTTCGGCGGCGTCAATACGGGCCGCGGTCCGGTCAATGGCATCCGCGAGAACGTCCTTCTGCCGGTCCGACAGGTGCTCCCAGTCCGTCACCCGGATCAGGGAGGACAGGACGAAGCAGATCTCTTCGAGCTCGGTCACACTCCCAGTGCTCGAACCAGTGGCCGGCGCGGCAGGCCGGGTGAGAGCAGGTGGAGTGGGGAGAGTAGGAGCGGGGGCGTCGGGGCTCACCGGCCAGCCACCATGCTCACCGGGTTCGGACTGGTCAGGATCGCCGAGGCCAGCCGCAGATAGCCCGCACCGATCGCATCCTCGATACGGGTGGACGTGGCCGAGATGTCGTCGGCGACCTGACGAAGCGCCTTCGCGGTCAGATGCTGCGCCTGACGGCGCTCACCATCGGCCACCCTCCCATTCGAGGCGTTCGGTCCGGTCGAAGTGGGCCCGGCCGAAGCGAGTACGGTCGAGGTGGGGCTGGTCAGGTCGGGCATGGATCCTCCATCGGTCGGTCTGGAAGCAGGTCGGTCTGCGAACGGGCCTGATACGGAACAGTCAGACCCCGCAATGAAGAGGTGTGCGGGCACCGGCGACCAGTGCCACCAGTGCCCGCATGAGCGAGTTCAGGCGGGGAAGGGGCCGGTTCAGGCAGCGTGGCCGCGACGACCATCACCGGCACCACGAATCCCGGAGAGGTCGACGACCGGGAACAGGCGAGGGACCGGCAGCGCACCAGCACCCGGACCATCACTCGGCCCATCGCCATCAGGGCCACCGTCGGGTCCGTCGTCACCCGGATTGCCTGCATCGGGTTGGCTGGCATCGGGGCTCTCGGCATCGTGCAGGGTTGCCCAGGCGCGGTGGGCGTCGAGGTCGACGAGGATCCCCGACTTCGCGCCAGTGCCCTTCACCCGCTCACCAGCCACATGCCCACCGGCCACATGCTCACCAGTCACACCGGAACCGCCCGAATCGGCACCGTGCGCATTGAGCGTGAACACCTTGGGGCTGCCCGATTGGGAGGTCAGGTGCCAGCCCTGGCAGCGGTCGCACTCGTAGGTCCGCTCTGGGACGTGCTGGCGGTTCGAGGCCGTCTGGATCGTGTGCAGGGCATGGAGCGCCTGCGTCTTGGACTGGTAGCGCCGCTTGATGCAGGTCTGCCGCGCGGACCGGCGGGAACCGGAGGGGCGGGGGCGGGATGCCCGAAGTGCGGACTCTTCGGCCGCGTCTGTGGCCCGCTCGTCGTACGGGTCGATGTGCAGGCGAGTCATGGGGTGCTCCTTCGCGGGCGAGAGGTGGATGTACCTGCCCATGTGTGCGGGAACACCCGTTCGAGGCCACGCGCCCTCCCAGACGAATGCGGATCACATGGTGGGACGCTCCTGCCCAGGGGTGATCCGGGGCCCCTAGGGTGTTCCCCATGTCCATCGACCCTCGTCACTTTCCCCGTGAGCGTGCCCACGCGGGGGGCCTGCGGTGAGGGCCGTCCTCGCCTCCGACAGACCGTGGGACTACGAGCCACTGGTCTCCTGGCTGGCGCTCCTGTCCGAGTCGCTCGTCCCGCCCGAGGTCGCGGTAGAGGTGACGCAGCGGGCCCGCCAGGCATGTTCCGGCAACGCCCCGAGGGCACGAATGTGGCTGGCCGGCACGTGCGCGGACATGGCCTCCTCCCTCCCGGCGAATGACCCGTGGCGATCCCTATCGGCCCGTGGGACGAACCCGGCTGGAGAAGACCTCATCCTCCGCGGCTCCGGTCCGGTGCCCGGCGAGACGGGGGCGGCCTCTGCCGCCGGGCCGTTCGGTTCATGGAAGGACGGGACTGATCTGGTCCCGCTCGCTCACCGGAACCTGCTCGCCGATGCGGGACTGATCGCCTTGTCTCGCCCGCTCTCACGAGCCTCGGCCGCGTTCCTGGCCGCCGCCGCCCACCGAACAGCCGGCAGTCCTGCAGCCAGTGGAACAGCCAGCGAGATGGTCGATGCGACCTCCAGAGCTGAGGCCGTGCTGGAGATGGTGGGCCCGGGTGATGGGGCGGTCATGTTCGACGTGGCCTCGGATGCGATCCGGTGGGTGACGTGGCGGAGGCGGGCCTACACGGGCCCGGAGGATCCGCACCTGGCCACCACCGGGATGCTGTGGCTGGAGATGGTTGCCCGCGGCGAGGTCGACGATGACCAGCGGGCACAGAACCATCAGGCGGGGTTCCTCGACGACGACCTGTACGACCCCGTCGCGTAGTACCCGATCCTCCCCGCAGGGAGTGGCAGTGAAGCCCTCGCGGGTCTTCGAGCAGGCCCATCTGGACCTCGAACCCGTACCCGAATCGGCCCCGGGATCGACCCTGGTTCGGTTGCCGAGCCACCCCCGTATCGGACCACCCGAGTGCCCCGGTGACGACACTGAGGAAGCCCCTGGTGAGCCCTCTCGGCGGGCCGAGAATCGCACTCCGGGAGCAGGGCCGGCCGCCCTCATCCGTGCCTCGAATGGGCCTGCACCGGACCTCGAATCGACCCCTCGAATCGGACCCAGATCAGGCACTGAATCGGACCCTCGACCGGTCGCCGGGAGCCTCTGAACCACCCCTGGATCGTCGTTCTGGGGGCCGGTTGGAGGGGGTTCGGCCCCAATCCCGAGACACTTTGCTCATTCTTTGCAAAGCCACTTGCTGACGGTTGACCCTGATACCGTCACCAACCGAGCTCCCGGAACTGGCCCTTGACACGACTCTGGTGCCAATGGTACTCGCGCGGGCGCATGCGCGCACACACGCGCCCACCCGCGCCTGGGCGCGCGCCCGACGGGTCTAGAGGGGATGCGATACTGCCAGTACTAGGTACTTTCGCCGGTTCCGGGTGTCATCTTGCCCCGTTTGACACCACTTGTCACCCCCTCAGTGACAACACA